>CP060260.1:1294699-1618374 GCA_023898805.1 Rhodospirillales bacterium | reverse complement strand
TGTTCCGCCAGCGTCGCGCCGATGGTCGCGGGAATGTTGATCGCCTGCTGATAGCCGTAATGCACCTCGATCTTCAAAATGTTGGTGCCGATGGTTTCGGCGAACAGTCGTTTTTCGGCGCGGACATAGGGGCGGGATTCGATGCGGATGGTGATGATCACCATCCGTGCGAATTTGATGTGCAGCATGTCGGCCATGCGTTCAAGCGGCACCGGCGCCATTGTCCCGGTGCGGGAAAAGAAGATTCCCGTATGCTTGACCAGCGAAAGCGGCGCGCGACTGGTGCGGGCCGCGAAATCAACCAGCGGTTCGGTATATTCAAGGTGGCGGTCGACCAGTTTTTCAAGGCCGCGGTGCCACGCAACCATCGCCGTCAGCACGAAGGCGCCCATCAAAAGCGGCAGCCATCCGCCTTCGAACGTCTTCATCAGATTGCTGAGAACGTAGGAGGAATCAAGCAGTACGAACACCGCGCATAACGGAATGGCGAGCAGTTTTGGCCAGCCCGACTTTTTCATCATCCAATAAAAGAACAGGACCGAGGTCATCAGCATCGACACCGCGACCGCGATGCCATAGGCCGAGGCCAGTCGCGCCGAAGATTGGAAGATCACGACGATGGCCAGCGTCACCGTCATCATCGCCATGTTCAGGCGCGGGATGAAGATGTGCAGGCTGTTCTGGTCGGAGGTCGATTTGATACGCATCGGCGGGAAATAGCCGATCTCGATCGCCTGACGGGCGATCGCGAAGGCACCGGTGATCATCGCCTGCGAGGCGATGACGGTCGCGACGGTGGCCAGCGCCAGCAACGGAATGCCGAACCAGTCGGGCGAAATTTCAAAGAACGGGTTTTCGACCGCGCCGTTGCGCGCAAGCATCAACGCCCCCTGACCGAAGTAATTGAGCAGCAGGCAGGGCATGACGACCGCGAACCACGCAACCCGGATGACGCCGCGCCCGAAATGCCCCATGTCGGCAAACAGCGCCTCGCCGCCCGTCACCGCCAGAAACACCACGCCGATCAGCGCAGCGGAAAGTTCCGGATGGTTCATCACCAGCAGCACCGCGTAGCCGGGGTTGAACGCATCCAGCACGGCGGGCATTTGAAGAATCTGGTTCAGACCCACGGCGCCGATCGCAAGAAACCAGCACAAAGTCAGCGGGCCATAGAGCATACCGATGCGTTCGGTGCCGAAGCGTTGCGACATGAATACGGAGATCAGCACGCCCATGGTGATGTAGATCACCCAGCGGTCGAGCGACGGGGCCACAACCTGTACCCCCTCGATCGCGGAGAGGACCGAAATGGCCGGGGTGATCACCCCGTCGCCGAACAGCATGGCCGCGCCAAGCAGCCCGGCCGTCAGCAGCACCGCGCCGAAACCCCGGCGGCTGCCGTTCAGACCAAGGCCGGTGATCAGCGCCATCACCCCGCCCTCGCCCTCGTTGTCGGCGCGCAGGATGAACATCAGATATTTGGTCGAAATGGTGATGGTGAGCGCCCAGAAGATCATGGACAAAACGCCCAGAACCGCCATGTGCACATCGGCCCCGCCCTGCATGGCGACGCGGAAGGATTCGCGGAAGGCGTAAAGCGGGCTGGTCCCGATATCGCCGAACACCACACCCAGCGCGCCGATGACGGCGGCGGTGCGGATCGGGTGCGGCAGTTCGTTTTCGGCCTTTTCGGTCTGTGCCGCAGCTTGTTCGGTGGCTTTTACGCTTATCACGACGCGCATGGTACGGAGTTTTTATGTCCGGCGCAATTCGTCCTCGAACAGATCCGCCAGTTCCTGGGTCATGGTCGAGCCCAGATCCTCGACATCCCTTATGGTCACGGCGCGGCGGTAATAACGCGTGACGTCGTGGCCGATGCCGATCGCGCATAATTCCACCAGTCCGCGCTTTTCGATCCACGCGATGGCGCGATGCAGGTCGAATTCCAGATAATTCGCGCTGTTGGCGGAAAGCGTGGAGTCGTCAACCGGCGCGCCGTCAGAGATCACCATCAATATGCGGCGGCGTTCGGGCCGCGCGGCCAGACGCGCATGGGCCCAGACCAATGCCTCGCCGTCGATGTTTTCCTTGAGCAGCCCTTCCTTGAGCATGATGCCGATATTGGCGCGGGCGCGGCGCCACGGCGCGTCGGCGGCCTTGTAGACGATGTGGCGCAGATCGTTAAGCCGCCCCGGATGCGGCGGACGTCCGGCGGCGACCCATGCGTCGCGCGCGCGCCCGCCTTTCCATGCGGAGGTGGTGAAGCCCAGCACATCGACCTTGACGCCGCAGCGTTCCAGCGTCTGGGCCAGAATGTCGGTGGACAGCGCGGCGATGGCGATCGGCCGCCCGCGCATCGATCCCGAATTGTCGATCAAAAGCCCGACCACCGTATCGCGGAAATCGGTGTCCTTTTCGATCTTGAAGGACAGCGGGCTGCCCGGTGTCGCGACCACGCGGGCCAGCCGCGCGGGATCGAGGATGCCTTCCTCGATGTCAAAGATCCAGCGGCGCTGCTGGCGCGCCATCAGGCGGCGCTGCAAGCGGTTGGCCAGACGGCGGATCACGACCTGAAGGGGTTGCAGCTGCTGGTCCAGCACCGCGCGCAGGCGCGCGCGTTCGCCCGAATCGGCCAGATCGGCGGCATCCACCACCTCGTCATACTGCGTGGTGAACACCTTGTAGGTGCGGGCGCGTTCTGCACCCCCGGCCGCGTCGTCGCGACGGTCCGCATGGCCCGGCGTTTCGCCGCCACGTTCTTCCCGGCTGCCGTCGCCGTCCCGCGCCGATTCGGCACCGGCGGCGGATTCGTCGCCCGCGGCCTCGTCCTCTCCGCCCTCGCCCATCGCGGCGGCATCGGCCTCGCCCTGCGCTTGCGCGCCCGCGCCCTCACCGCCCGCGTTTTCCCCATCACCCGGCGCGGCGCCCGCACCGGCGGCGGTTTCATCGTCGCTGGCCGGGTCGTCGCGCCCCGGATCGATGGCCAGCGCGCGGATCATTTTGTAGGCCGCGCGGGCGAACGCGGCCTGATCGTCGAGATCGCGGGAGAGCGCATCGAACCCGTGGGAGCCGAGATGCTGCGTCAGCCATTCGCGCCACGCATCGGCGGCGGCGCGGGCGGCGGGTTGCAATGCCCGGCCTTCCAGCGCCTCGCTGGCAAGCGCGAAAATCCCGTCCTCGACCGCCACGGGGTTCGCGCGTTCGGGGCTGCCATAGCCCTTGCGGCGGGCCTGTGCCTCCAGCGCCGCGGCCAGATTTTGCGCAATGCCGCGCCCTTCGCGCGCGCCCAGCGCCTCGACCCGCACTTGTTCCAGCAGGTCGAATATCGCCCGCGCGCGGGAATCGGGCGGCGCGAGCGCGGCATGTTTTTTCGTGTCGTGGTATTTCAGATGCAGGGCCGCGGCATCGGCGGCACCGCGCAATTCGCCGCGCGCGGCGGCGTCCAGCGTCGCGGGCGGCAGCGGCAGGCGCGCGGTTTTTTTGCCGACATGGCGGGTTACGCGCTGCTGTCCCGATTGCATCGAGGAAGGCACGGGACCGAAGGTCGTGTCCAGCGTTTCGGCCGTTTCGCCCGACATCGCGCGCAGGGCCGCCGTGGTCAGCGCGCGAAAGGCCTCGGCCCGCGAATTATTGTCCGGTTCCCTTGCCGTCATCGGGCATCAGCTCCACACCAAAGGCGCGCTGGTAATATTCGGCGACGACCGGGCGTTCGAGTTCGTCGCATTTGTTCAGGAACGTGAATTTGAACGCTTCCTCGCGGTTGCCGAAAATCTGTGCGTTTTCGGCCCAGGCGAGCACGCTGCGCGGGCTCATCAGCGTCGAAAGGTCGCCCGCGCGGAAGCCGTTGCGCGTCAGTTCGGCGACGCGGACCATCGCCTTCACCTCCTCGCGTCCCTGTTTGGTATCAAGGACGGGAAACTTCTTCATGACCACCTCCATCTCGTGCTCAAGGCTGAGATATGAAAGCGTGACGACGATGTTCCAGCGGTCCATCTGGCCCTGATTGATCTGCTGGGTGCCGTGATACAGGCCCGTGGTGTCGCCAAGCCCCACGGTGTTGGACGTCGCGAACAGCCGGAAATACGGGTGCGGGCGGATGACGCGGTTTTGTTCGAGCAGGGTCAGGCGGCCTTCGGATTCCAGCACGCGCTGGATCACGAACATCACGTCGGGGCGGCCCGCGTCGTATTCGTCGAAGACCAGCGCGACCGGGTGCTGGAGCGACCAGGGCAAAATCCCCTCCTTATACTCCGTGACCTGTTTGCCTTCCTTCAGGACGATCGCGTCCTTGCCCACCAGATCGACGCGCGAGATGTGGGAATCGAGGTTGATGCGCACGCAAGGCCAGTTCAGGCGCGCCGCGACCTGTTCGATATGGGTCGATTTGCCGGTGCCGTGCAGACCCTGGATCAGGACGCGGCGGTTATGCGCGAAACCCGCCAGAATGGCGCGCGTGGTTTCGGGATCGAAATGATAGGTGTCGTCAACGATCGGCACGAATTCGTTGGCGGTGATGTAACCCATCACCGGCCACGGACATTCGACGCCGAATACCGCCTTGGTGTCGATGACGCGTTCGGGCTTTCCACCCTCGAACGGCGTGAGATGGGTGGAGATGGATGTCTTGCCGGGAAGAAGGGCCATGGGATTCGCTTTCGTTGCGTCCCCTCAATCTAGGAAAGCCGGCCGCGCTTATCAACGCAATTCGATCATCCGGCGGCGCGGCCCATGGCACGCCTGCGCAACGCCAGAAACCCGGCGAAGACAAAACAGGCCAGCCCCATCAACAGGGGATAGACGACGCTGACCAGACGCCATTCGGTCAGCGCCGCGCATACCATGAAGCTGCGCGTGCCGAACAGAACGTAGCCGGAGGCGCTTTCTTCCCACGGTTTGTGCAGGGATTTGCGGACGGACGGGTAAAACCCCACCAGATCGATCGCGGTGATCAGCACGACGGACGCCAGCGGATCACGGGTCAGCGGCCATAACAGTATCGCGACCACACAGCCGGCAAGACAAAGACGGTCGCCACGCGTGATCGCCTTTTCGCCCCTGAATGCCGCGACAAGCGCCACGATTCCCGCGGTCAGCACGCTGACCAGCGTCGACCAGCCACCCACGCCGCCATTGCTTGCGATCTGGGCCGCACCGACGACGGCGGGCACCAGCGCCCAGATGATCCAACTGTACATATGCGGGCGGGTTTTTCCGCGCCAAACCGAAAGCAGATAGACCACGACGTTCACGGCACTGAGCGCGCCGCTGGCCAAAGCCATGAATTCGCGCGCATGCGGCCCGAGGGGATTGAACATCACGCCCCGCCGTCCAGCGATTCGAATTTTTCATGCGCGGCCTTAAGGATGGTGTAGGCCATGTTGACGCGCTTGACGGTTTCCTCGGCCACGGCGTTGCCGGGGTTATGGTCGGGGTGGTGTTCCTTCATCAACTCGCGATAACGGGCCTTGATCGCGGCGAAGGTCACCGGCGGCTCAAGCCCCATGACCCCCAACGCCTCGCGCTCCGGCGTCGCCGCCTCGGCGGTTTTGCGCTGTTTTTTGGGTTCTTCGGAAAAATCGCGGTAGGATTGCGCGCGGGCGCGCAGCGTGTCCTCCCAATCCGGGGCGGCGGTATAGACCCAGGTCGGGCGGTCGCCGAACATGCTTTCGCGGATATGCGCCTCGATGTCCGACGGGCTCATGCCCGCGAAGAAATCCCAAGCCTTGTTGTATTCCTGCGCATGTTCAAAACAGAAATGATAATACTCGCGCAGGCCCCGGTCCTTGGGGGCACGATGTTCGCCCGGCCGGTCGCAACCCGGCATGTCGCAGGAATGCGCCCCCGGCCGGGATTTGCGGCTTTCGGCAAATTCCGGTGATTTGTCCTTGAGTTTGACGCGTTTGATCGCCATATGAGAGGGCAGATATGAGCATGACGCAAAGCAAACTCAAGAAAAAACTGCGGGACAGGCTAGAGGAAAAACTGGCCCCGCTTTCCCCTTCACGGCTGGTCGTCCACGACGAAAGCGACCGGCATATCGGCCATGCCGGGCACAACGGCGCGGGCGAAAGCCATTTCGCGCTGGAAATCACCTCGGCCGCCTTTATCGGGCTAAGCCGGTTGCAGCGCCAGCGCCGGGTGATGGACCTGATCGCGCCCCTGTGGGCCGAAACCGGGTTGCATGCCTTATCCATGCGCACATTCGCGCCGGATGAATCGCCTGTTGATTGACGGATTCGGGACGCGGTAAACTTGATCGTTCGCGGCGCGATTCTGCGCCGTTTCCATAGTCAATTGACGCCGTTTTAACGTTCCGGATGCCATTCTTGTCCCATAGCCCGAACCAGATTTCGCGCCGGAATGCGTGCCAGAAACAGCACGGCGAACCGCGTACGCACGGGCGACAGCCAGGAGAAGCCGCGGCATGTTGAAAATCATCGGTCTTGTTGCGGTCATCGTATGCACGTTCGGCGGGTTCCTGATCGCCGGCGGCAAGGTCGAGATCATCACCCACGTCATCCTGCATGCCCTGCCCGGCGAAGGGTTGACCATCATGGGCTGCGCCGTGTCTGCGTTCATCATCGCGAACTCGCCGCACGTCATCAAGGAAACGCTGCATTACCTCAAGCTGATCACAAAACCGGAAGCGCATTCCAAGGAAGACTATCTTGAGCTTTTGGGGATGCTGTACCTGATCTTCCGCACGTCCAAGCAAAAAGGCTGGCTGGCGCTGGAAGCGCATATCGAAAACCCGGATGAATCCGAAATCTTCAAACAGTTTCCCAAATTCAACGAAAACCACCATGCGCGCACGTTCCTGTGCGATTATCTGCGCATCATCTCGCTGGGCAACGACAACCCGCTGACCCTCGAAGCGTTGATGGATCAGGAGCTGGAGACGCTTGCGACCGAGCGGCGTCACCCCGGTCACGCCGTGCAGACCATGGCGGACGGGATCCCCGCGCTGGGGATCGTCGCCGCCGTGCTGGGTGTCATCAAGACCATGGGCTCGATCACCGAGCCGCCGGAAATCCTGGGCGAAATGATCGGCGGCGCGCTGGTCGGAACCTTCCTTGGGGTGTGGATGTCGTACGGCTATATCGCGCCTTTGGCGGGCGCGATCAACAGCCGCGTCGAAACGGAAATCAAATATTACGTGTGCATCAAGGTCGCGATCCTTGCGCTGTTGCAGGGCTGCGCCCCGCAGGTGGCGGTCGAATTCGCGCGCAAGACCCTGCACCACGACGCGCAGCCGACCTTCCTTGAGGTCGAGGAAGCGACCAACAAGGCCACGTCCGGCGGCAGCGCCGCGGCGGCCTAAGGGCGGGCGCGGACGATGGCCCAGCAGAAAAAGGACGAAAAGGAAAAACTCGCCCCGATCGTCATCAAGCGCATCAAGAAGAGCGGCGGCGGGCATCACGGCGGCGCGTGGAAGGTGGCCTATGCCGACTTCGTGACCGCGATGATGGCGTTCTTCCTGCTGTTGTGGCTTTTGAACGTCACGACCGAGGACCAGAAGAACGCGATTTCCAACTATTTCGACCCGTCGCACCCCAAAGTGTCCGACGTGATGAGCGGCGCGGGCGGCATTCTTGGCGGCCTGAGCATGAGCCCCATCGGCGCGATGGTCAGCACCGTGCAGCCGCTCACGCAGGTCCAGCAAAACCAGACTTCCGCGCAAGGCTCGCAAAGCGGCAACAAAAGCGAAAAGGGCGAGGAAAACGCCGATATCCTGGCCGAGGAGGCCTTGCGCAAGATCGAGGACAGCAAGTTCCAGAAGGCGGCGGAACAGCTTAAGGCCGAAATCGCGAAATCAGCGGACCTCAAGGATTTGCAAAAAAACCTGATGATCGACATTACGCCCGAAGGGCTGCGCATCCAGATCGTCGACGACAAGGGGCGTTCGATGTTCCCGTCCGGTTCGGCGGCGATGTACGATTTCATGCGCGAATTGCTGATCAAGGTGACGGGCGTGGTCACGCCGATGACCAACCCTGTTTCCGTGCGTGGGCACACCGATTCCTCGCGCTATCGCAATCCCAACGGGTATGACAACTGGAACCTGTCGGCCGACCGGGCACAGGCCAGCCGCCGGGTGATGGTGCAGGCAGGATTGCCGGAAAACCGCATTGAAAACGTCATGGGCCGCGCCGACCGCGAACCGCTGGACACCGATCCCGCCAGCCCGCGCAACCGCCGCATCAGCATCATTTTGATGCGCGAAAAGCCGAGCAAGGACGCCAAGGACAAGATGAAGAAGGAACTGGCACAGCAGGCCGCCGATAAAATCGCGGCGCAGGAGGCGGCGAAAGGCGCGGCCTCTGCCGGCGGGCTGACTATCATCGACGACACGGCCAAGCCCACAGCAGACAACGCGGCGGCACAACCGCCGGTCCAGACGCAAACCCCATCAGGCGCGGCGCAGCAACAGACGCAGGCAAAAGGCGATAGCAACGCCCCCGCCGTCGACACACTGGAGCAACAGAACAACGTGCCGCTGCCGACCACGCCGGACGATACGATTTCGGTGCCGCGCGGGCCGCAGGTGATGGTGTTCGGCGATGCACCGCCGCCCGCGTCGAGTTCCCTGTATGAGGGGCCGAAGCAATCACCCTATAAAACCGTTCCGGTTGAAAACCCCGGACCGCCGCGCATCACCACACCGGTATTCAAGACCGGCAAGGATACGCTGCCTGAAACATCAGAAGCCGCGCCCGCCGCCGCGCCGGAAACGAAGGGCCAAAAAAGCCTGACCTTCGGCGATCCGGCGCCCGCACCCGCCGCGCCCAAACAGCGCGCTGCCCTGCCCGCAGCGCCGGATATGGAGATATCCAACCCCCAATCCGCAATGCCGCAGGAAACCCCGCCCAAAAAGGCCGCCACGCCCGGCACGCCTTCTTCATCCGCCCTGCCGCTTCAGGCGGCGCCGGACGTGGGCGGGAACAAGGAACTGACGTTCTAGGTAAAGCTTGACGGGCAAAATTTGACGGAATGACGCCGGGGCTTTTAGCATCCCGACCCGTGACAGAAACCCTGACTTCAAACGCTTTTCATCTTGTGCATAAGGCTGGGCCCGCCGCGGCCTGTGCAATCGTGTCTGGCGAATTCCGCCTGACCGAGACAACCAATCTCTACCGCACCGCTCCTGACATCGGACCGATCCTGCCCTATCCCGAGAGCATCCCACAGGAACACGCCGACCATTATCTGGCGCAGGGCGCCATACCTATTCGTGAAGGTTTCAAAAAGCTGGCCTGTCCCGACTGCGTCAAATGCGTGCCTGCGCGTATCGTGCTGGACGATTTTAAACCCGGGCGCGAGCATCGCCGCATCGTTGCGCGGAACCGCGACCTCGCCATACAGATTTATCCCGGCCTGCCCCCGCTTGCGGGAAACGAGGGAAAGCCGGCTTTGGGCCTTGAAGCGAATATCGACCTCCACATACGGCACATGATCGCGCGAGGGTATTGGGATGCACCCAGTACCCAGAACCCTAACGAACAGGTTGCAACGCTCTCGCAAGCATTAGCCAGTTTTCAAGACAGCGCGCATTATCCCGGCCTGCGTCCGCATTTCATCGCCGCAATAGATGAAAGCGAGCGGCTTGTCGGCGGGTTGCTGTTCTTCACCGGCGCGGCCGCGGCTTTCGGCGGCATGTTCTACCATACGCCGGAGCGGATCAAAACCAGTCTGGGGCAGGCGATGGTTTTAGAGTCCATCGCATGGCTGCAGGATGCGGGATATAAATATCTATATCTTGGCGACTGGACGCGCGTGGCGACGCCTTATAGCTGGAAGGGCAACTACACGCCGCTGGAGCTGTTCATTCACGACGAATGGACACGCATGAAAAACCGCCCCGATATCCGCGCCCAGCGCTGCACATACGGGCAAATTCGCCCGGGGCCGCGCACGCCATGACATCACGTGAATACTTTGAAAAGTCCCGAGGCATTGTCAGCATATGCACGTTGGTTCCGGACAAACCAACGCGGCAGAACACCTCGGAAATACTCCGCACACGCCTGCGTACGCCTTTTACCCTTCCCGATCCTAGTATCCCCGGCGGCGTCCTGCCCTTTCTTGAGGATGGCTATATTCCCACAGAGGCTGGATTCACCAAGCCCGTTTGCAGGGATTGTCACGCCTGTATCCCCCTTCGCCTACCGCTGGCCGATTTCGTACCGGATGGCGAATTTAGAAAAACCGCTGCACACAACGACATGCTGAAACAGGCTGTGTTCGACGGATTGCCACGGTTCGACCATAACGGACGCGACCCCTTCAGCCGGCTGTACACCGTGTTCCAGAACGCCGTCCATGAACAAGGTTACGCCGCGCATCGGTCGGGCGCGTATTTCAATTATCTGAGTGGTTATGTCGGGACCGACCCATTTTATATCACCTTGCGCGATGCCGAAGGCGGGTTGCGCGGCGTGGTCATCGCGCATGGCTACGAAACAGCCGCATACGGCACCCAGTTTTTCTACGACCCTGCTTTGCGCCAACAGGGTATCGGGCAGGCGCTGGTGCTGCGGCTGATCGCGCATCTGCAAGAACACACGGATATGAAATACCTGTATTTTGGTTTCTGGACCAATAAACCAGGGCCCTTAAGCTGGAAATCCAAGTTCCTGCCGATGGAGTTTTATCTGAACGGCGAATGGGTGCGCGTGGACAGCCGCGCGGGCGTGCGCGCGTTGCGCGACCCCCGTTTTCCGGCCCAGCCAGCCGCGCGCGTGTCATGACCTGCGCGATTCCCATTCGTATTCCGACGGTTAGGTTCCAGCCCAGTAACAGCCAGCGCAGGGCGTATCTGCGCCCTAAACGTTGAACCGGTTGTCGCGGCGGAATCCGTCGGGCGGCATTTTTCCCTGCGAAGCGCGGCCTGCGAGCCAAAGTTTGGCGTTCGCGCTTTTTTCGCTGCCGCGTCCGTCACGGAAAGGCAGGCCGCCTTTTATCGTGAAGGTGATCGCGTCGGCCAGTTTTCCGCCCTTGTATTTTTGCAGCGTCACGCCCTTGCCGCGCGTCATTTCCGGCAGATCTGCCAACGGAAAAACCACCAGCTTGCGGTTTGTGCCGGACACGGCGACGTGGTCGTCACCCGCCGCGACAGGCCGGATCACCGCCGCCTGCGCGCCATCGTCGAGGTTGAGGACGATCTTGCCGTTTTTGGTCTGGGCCAGGCAATCCGCCGCCCTGACGACAAAGCCGCGCCCGTCGGAAGACGCCACCAGATAACGATCGGATTCGTTATAGACGAACAGCGCGACGATATCGTCGGCGGGCTGCATGTCGATCATCAGGCGGATCGGTTCGCCGTAACCGCGGCCCGAAGGCAGCTTGTCCGCACCCAGCGTGTAGGAGCGCCCGTTGCTGGCGAAGACCAGAACCTTGTCGGTGGTCTGGACCGGCATGACGAAACGGTTTTCGTCACCATCCTTGTGCTTGAAGCTCAACGGGTCGAGGCCGTGGCCCTTCATGGCGCGGATCCAGCCCTGCGCCGAAAGTACCAGCGTCACCGGTTCCTTCTCGATGAAATCTTCCTCAGACACGACCTGAATCTGCGATGGTTTGCCGATTTTTGTGCGGCGCGCGCCCAGCGCGGTATCCTTGCCGAACTGCTTGCCCAGCGCGACGATCTGTTTCTTGATCGCGGTCCACTGGCGTCGTTCGGAGCCAAGCAGCGCCTCCAGCTCCGCCTTTTCGGCCAGAAGCTGTTTGTTTTCGGTCTTGATCTCCATTTCCTCAAGCCGGCGCAGGGAGCGCAGACGCATGTTGAGGATCGCGTCGGCCTGCACCTCGGTCAGTTTGAAGGCCTTCATCAAGACGGGTTTCGGCTCGTCCTCGGTGCGGATGATCTTGATGACCTTGTCGAGGTTGAGATAGGCGATCAGATACCCCGCCAGAATTTCCAGCCGGTGTTCGACGATGCCAAGCCGGTTTTTCGAGCGGCGGACCAGAACCTCCTGCCGGTGGTCGAGGAAGGATTGCAGCGCCTCCTTCAAATTCATCACGCGCGGCGAGCGTCCGCCCTCCAGCACGTTCATGTTGAGGCCGAAACGGATTTCCAGGTCCGAAGCGCGGAACAGTTGCTCCATCAACAAAGCCGGTTCGATGTTGCGCGTTTTCGGGACCAGCACGAGGCGCACGTCCTCGGCCGATTCATCGCGCACGTCGTCCAGAGTCGCGATTTTTTTATTGGCGATCAGGGCGGCAATATCCTCGATCAGCTTGGCCTTTTGCACCTGATAGGGGATTTCGGTGACGACGATCTGCCAGTTGCCGTTTTTCAGGTCTTCCTGCGTCCATTTCGCGCGCAGACGGAACGACCCGCGGCCCTTGGTATAGGCGTCGACGACGCTGGCGCGGTCCTCGACCAGAATGCCACCGGTGGGAAAATCCGGGCCGGGGATCATCTTGACCAGATCGGCGATCGACGGATCGCCCTCGATCATCGCGACCATCGCCTCGCATAATTCGGCGGCGTTGTGCGGCGGGATGTTGGTGGCCATGCCGACCGCGATGCCCGACGAGCCATTGGCCAGCAGGTTGGGGAACCCCGCCGGCATCACCACCGGTTCCTGCGTTTCGCCGTCATAGGTGGGGCGGTAATCGACCGCGTCCTCGTCCAGGCCGTCCATCAGCAGTTCGGCGACGGGGGTCAGGCGCGCCTCGGTGTAACGCATGGCGGCGGCGTTGTCGCCGTCGATATTGCCGAAATTGCCCTGCCCGTCGACCAGTGGATAACGCACCGCGAAATCCTGCGCCAGCCGTACCAGCGCGTCATAGACAGACTGGTCGCCGTGCGGGTGGAATTTACCGATGACATCGCCGACCACGCGCGCCGATTTCTTGGGGCCGTATTGCGGGCGCAGGCCAAGTTCGTGCATCGCGTATAACAGGCGCCGGTGCACGGGTTTGAGGCCGTCGCGCACATCGGGCAGCGAGCGCGAGGTGATGGTGGAAAGCGCATAGGCGAGGTAATGCCGGGAGAGAATATCGACCAACGGCTGTTCGACGATGGTGCCGGGATTGTCGCGGATGGGATCGGATTTACGGGCCATGATAGGGCCGTGTTTAACCGGAAATGCCCGGAAATCCAAGAAAAAATGATAAAGCGTCCCATGCCGAAAAAATTGACATAAGGTTATCCCGCCCCCTACAACACGGCATGAGCCAATACATCGCCCATGCCCGCGGGTATGATTTGACCGCGCGCATCCTTGGTTACAGCCTGCTACCGCGCCGCATCGCGGCGCTGTTCGCGCAGGTGGCGGGGCCGTTCGGAGAAGACGCGCATATTCTTGATTTCGGCATCGGCACGGGCCGGGTGACACAAGCACTGGCGAAACACACGCGCGCACGGATTACCGGCATCGACCCCGCCGCGCCGATGCTGGCGATCGCGCAACGCAAGCTGGCGATGCATCCGCGCCTGCATCTGGTGCGCGGACAATATCAACCGGGCGTCGCCCTACCCTTCGCGGATGCCGTTTTCGACGGCGCGGTGTCGGCGGGCGTGTTCGGACACATTCCGGCCACGCCGCATCTTGCAGGCGAATTTCATCGCATCCTCAAACCGGGGGCGGCGTTCGTGTTCACCTATGAATGGCTGCCCTTGGGCGAACCCGGTTCAGCCGACATCGTCGGAGAGCGTGATTACCCGGAAGATTTGTGGAATTACGCGCAGACGGAGCCGCGCGTGCGCGATGCTTTTAAAAAGGCCGGGTTCGACGTAATTTCACATACCGTCATGCGGGCACATTTTGATCCAGATTTATTGAATATCCGTCGTTACGGCGTGTTCAGCATGCGCAGACCGGGTTAAGCAAAAAATTCCGGCAGGCGCAGGCGCGCATCGGGCAAGGCACAGGTGGTGTGCGCGAACAGCCGATGTTCGAGAAAATGGCCCGCGAGTTTGAGTCCGTCGCGGATATCGGCGTTATCCGGCAGGTCGCCAGCGCCGTGCAAAAAGGACGGCAGGCGCAGCAGACGATCGCGATATTCGCCCGCGCCCGCGCGGCTGACCGCGCCGCCGGATTTCGGGCTGACATAGGCCAGATCGTCGCGGCCGTTCGTGACCACGCATTTCGTCAGATCGAGCCCGAAGCCGAGTTCGCGCAGCAGCGCGAGTTCCCAAAACACCAGCGCCGCCGCCCAGACCGCGCGTTCCTGCGCCAGCGCGTCCAGCCATGCACAGGTGCCCGCGAACAAGGCGGGGTGTGGTTCGCGCTCCGGCAAGGCACGATCCAGAATGGCGCAGACGGATTGCAGTGCGCACAAACCCGCCGGATCGTCGAACGCGGCGGGCGGCGGCGGCGCGGCGTCCGTGACCGCGAAACTACCCAACTGGTCCATGCTTTGCGCATGCCAATCCAAGTCAATGCGCGTGCCGGGCTGAAGCGCCGCGCGCAAACGCTGGCTGGTCGCGCCGCCATGCACATAGCCTGCGTGGCGGCCATGACGCGCGGTCAGCAAGGTGACCACCGCCGCGCCCTCGCCATGCGGGCGGGATGCCAGCACGATGCCCTGATCGCCCCATTTTTCCAAAGTTTTGCGCCCCCGCCCTTTGTCGGCCGTTTCTTGCGCCAATATGCCCGATTCGGGATGGGCATGATTTGGGTGCGTTATAGCCTGTTGCTATATTAGCTAAGCTAGACTAGACTTAGTTTATGATTAATATTCATGCCGCCAAAACCAATCTGTCCAAAATCATCGCCGGGCTGGAGGACGGGGGCGAACCCGTCACCATCGCCCGCGCAGGAAAGCCGGTGGCCGTGCTGTCCCCCGCGACGTCCCCGAAAAAACGGCGCGGCGGGCAGTTGCGCGGGCAGATCATACTGGCGGACGATTTTGATGCCCCAGATGGGCGAATCTTCGGGATCGCGCCATGACGCAAGGCTATTTGCTGGATACATCCGTATTTTTGCGCTTCATGGACGCGCCGGAGCGCCTGCCCGACGCGGTTTCGGCGATTCTGGCCGATCCGGCCGCGCGGGTTTACGTTTCGGCGGTCAGTTTTTTCGAGATCGCGGTCAAAAAGGCGATGAAAAAAGCGCAAGTGCCGGACAACCTGCCTGAAACCGTGGCGGAAACGGGGCTGTCCATCCTGCCAATGACTCCGGAGGACGCGTGGAAAACCCTGCGCCTGCCCTATCACCATACCGATCCTTACGACCGGCTGTTGCTGGCGCAGGCGGCGACGCACGGGCTTGCGATTGTCAGCGCATGCGATTATTTCGACGCCTATGCCGTTCCCGTTCTTAAAATTTAGACATCGATGCTGCCCGCACGCCCGTTTTTCCTGATCCGCCACGGCGAAACCGTGATGAACGCCAAACGCCTGTTTTGCGGCGGCGGCGTGGATACCGAGCTGAACGCCGAAGGGCGGCGGCAAGCCTTTGACGTGACCAAGGTTCTGGACGCCATGCCCGCCCACCAGCGCCCGACCCTGATCGTGCATTCCGACATGGTGCGCACACGGCAGACGACCGAAATCCTGAACAGCAGCCTGAATTTGCCGGTCATGGCCGATCACGATCTGCGCGAGCAGATGATGGGCGAATGGGAAAAACTGCCCTGGTCCGAGACCTTGCCCCTTTTGCACAGCGGCGCCAAACCCAAGGGCGGCGAAAGCCGCGCCGAATTCGGCGCACGGGTGCGGACGGCCTTTATCCGCGTTTTGTCGAACCATGCGGGCGAACGCATCCTGATCGTCGGCCATGGCGGAACGTTCCACGCACTGCAACTGATACACGGGGTGGACCGGCGCGTTTTCATCCCCAATGCCACGCTGCATCGATTCGCGCCAGAACCCGCGCACGCACCGATGCCGTGGCGGATCACTTATTACCGATGGAAAAACGCGCTGCGCGAGGATACCGCCCCGATCTGCCCCTCCGCAGACGCGGCGAGAACCATCTACGGATAAGCAATTTTAAAAATTTGAAGATTTGCGTCATTTTTTGCTAAGTTATAAGCAGAAGAGAGAAAAAAGGGAGATGACGCAGATGATCAGCAAGGTTTTCAATTCCGTTGTCGGCAAAATTTCCGGCGCCTTCATGGGAGCCGTGGCCACCGGCGCCGCGATGTCGGCCGCAGGCGACATCCTTAGTCTGATGGATCGCATCATTCCGGGCGCGCCCATGATCGCGGGTGGAATCGCGACCGCCTTTGCCGGCGTGGCCGCAGGTTATGCCTTTTACGCCATCCATAAAGCGCATGCCGCCGGCGAACACCCCGCCCTTGCCCACGCACACGCACCCAGCGCGCTTCACCGGCATCCCAGCGCCTGTCATACACCGCATCCCGTGAGCCGGGCTCGTCACCCCCACCACCCGATCTAACACGGCAAAAGGCACCCTAAAAAACAAAAAAACCCTGAAATCAGGGCTTTATTTGTTTTCTTTGTATTTTTTGTTAAGCAACCCAGGTGCGTACGTCGCCCGTATCGACATGGACGAATTCGTGGCGGGGATAATAACCCACACCACCCGCACGCAGGGACAGGGCGACCTGCCGTACTTCGCTGGTCGTGCTGCCAGGAACGCGGATATCCGCCGCCTGACCCTTCATATGGAAGGAGTTTTTGGCGACGTTGGGCGATTCGCGGCGCAGCATCGCGTTGGTCGTCGGGCTGCGGTAGCCGGAAAGGATGGTCAGCGGCTGGTTGCAAGCGCAGCGTTTCTGCAGGCGGGCCAGCACATCGACCAGACGCGGGTCGATCGGATGCAGCGTGCCGTCGTAATGGTCGCGCATGACATGGTTGATCTGGCGGAAGGCGCGCGGCACGTAATAGCCGCCGACGCGGTAAACGCCATTAAAGGTTTCGCCCGTGTGGACGTTTTTAATGGAAATGCTGTAACCGATGGTTTCCCGCGCGGCGGCAGGCAGAATACCGGCAAGGCTGGCGGCAAGGCCCGCAAAACCGGCCAGACCGGTTTTGAGGATGCTTCTTCTCGTCAGAAAATTCTTCATTCGCAAATCCCTTGTCTTGGAGCAGCGTCGGCTGGACTGTCCTTAGTTGGTGGATTGGGAGGCGATCACTTCCCCTTTGTGGTCCGAGGATCCGGAAGGCTCCAGATGCGCTTCGGCGAGTGGCGGTTCAAGAATATCCGGCACCCTGGCAAGGATCGATTGGGCATTCCTTTGGGTTGTTAATCCATTTTTAACCAAAGCATCATACCGGGGTTTATCGAGTCCGTAAACATCGACGCCCAGAATAAGCTGGTCGCGATCATTAAACCATGCGGTCAGGTAGTCAAGATATATCGGTATTTTATTTTCAATAACCACATCCGTAGTCTGGCTACTTTTAACGATTTTGGCTGTTTTCTCGGCATTCCAGTCCTGTTTTCCGTTCAGGATAAAGGCCGCCAGATCCTCCGGACGGGACAATCTTACGCAACCCGAGCTTTGCGCCCGCATCGATTCGCGGAACAGTTCCGGGTGGTTGGTGTCGTGCAGATAGATGTCGTATGGATTGGCCATAATGACACGATACCGCCCCAGCGGGTTGCCATCACCCGCGGGCTGGGTGAAGGCGACCTGCATCAATTCATGCGGGCTCATCTGCGACCAGTCGACCCGGGTCGGGTCGACGTTGCGGCCATCGTGATAGACCTTGACCGGGTGGCGGCGCATCAGCCGGGCCGGATCGCGCAAAAGCTGGGGAATGAAATCTTCCTTTTTGATCGTGGGCGGCACCGACCAGGTGGGGTTAAGGCGCACCCCCGTGATCTCGGCGCGGAAGGAAATGGTCTGGCGTTTCGGCTGGCCCACGATCACCGGCATCGAGAGCACCTCGCGTCCGGCGTCATAGGCCTTGAGCCAATAGCGCGCGATCGACACCTCGACCCGCCGGTCCTCGCGCAGGCGGCGGTGCGGTTCGCGCAGGCGCTGGAGGTTGGCGATAACCTGCTCGCGCTCCTCCGTCCCCCCGCGGTTAAGAACCTTCAGGGTCACCGGCCCGATCGTGCCGTCGTCGGTCAGGCCGTATTCGTTCTGGAAGCGTCCGACCGCGCGGGCCAGCTGTTTATCGTACAGGGTCGGCGCCTGTCCCGCGTCGGCGGGCAGGTCGTCGAAGGCGCCGAAGGACACCATGCGCGCGCGCAAAAGGGGCACCATCGGCGCGCTCATCCCCGGACGGAACATGTTGCGCCCGAAAGACAGCGTATCGGGCACGCCAGCGGTGGGTGTCGCATGTTCGGCATCCAGCAGCGCGAGGCGTTCTTGCAACGCGTGATAGAGTTTCGTATCCGGCGCCAGCGAGGCCAGATTGTCGGCGATATCACCATCGACCACGCTGGCCAGCGTCGCGGCGTCGAGCTTCATACCCGCTAGATCGCTGGCATAGGCGTAAAGGTTATAGGTGAAGAACAGCTCCGCCTGACGGTAGGCTTCCTGCCCCGCCGGCGGATCGTTCGAGAGCATCGCCCGCATCCGCGCGACGCCATAGGTTTCCGGGTCGATGCCGTGGCGCGCCGCGCCCGCCAGCATGCCAGGCAACGCGCGGGCGGCCGGGGTAAAATGTTCGCTTCCGGCAGCGCCGGCGGTCCATAACGGTTTGTAATCGCGTTCGGCGTAAAACTGGCGAATGACGTTGAAGGCGGCCGTGCCGTCATCACCGGCAGCGCGGGCAGACAGGGCAGGAAGCGCCAGCAGTAGCACGAATAGCGCAAACAGCACGGGCCGCGCGGCGCGGGCGGCAAAGTGAAATACGATCATACGGCGGACCCCTTTCTTTTCCTTCATGTACGGCGCGGCTGATGCTCGCGCGCGTATTCAATCGCGTTGCGCATCACGATCGGACGCGCAACCGGCGGCAGGATGATTTCCCCGATGCCCATGCCGCGCACCATGATCGTACCGAAATCCAGCATCCGGCCCAGCACCGACTGGACGACATGCACGGATTCGATGCGGTCGATGTTCATTTCGTCGACATGACGGGAAAGTATCCCCTCCTTGAGGACAAAGCGCGTGGTCGTCACCGCGATTTCGGTCGTAGCGCGCACGACCATCATGTGCGCGAACAAGGCGAACCCCATCAACAGCAGCACAAAACCGGCGGTGCGCACCACCACGCTGATGTCACGGATGGCGGCAACATACCCACCCTCGCGCGCGATCACGTCGCCCCAGGCCTGCCAGAACATGCCGCCGGGCAGCCCCGGATAAAGCGCCTGAACCCCGCGCCATGTGTCGAAGGCCAGCGCGCCGCCGATAATCACAGCGCAGGCGACGACGCCCAGTACGATCCACAACACAGCCCCGGCCAGATAAATCCAGTGAAAGCGCCCGATATGGACCACTTTTTCGCCGGGGGAAATGGATTGTTCGATATACGACACGTCAGGTGTTCAATCCCCCATCGAAATGCCTAGGGCGCGGGCGGTATGCGCCAGCGGCCCCTTGATGTCGACTTGTTGATAGGCAGCGATCGCATCCTCGATCGCGACGTCGATGACGCCGCGATTGGTCCACGACACCATGCGGTCGAACTTGCCCGCGTGGATCAGATCGACCGCGTGCACCCCGAAGGCCGAGGCGATCAGACGATCGGAATAGGTCGGCGGACAGCCGCGCTGGACGTGGCCCAGAACCGTCACGCGGGTTTCCGAACCGGTCATTTCCGCGATCTTGTGGCCGATATACTGGCCGATGCCACCGTAACGCTTTTGCCCGTCGGCATAGGTGATCTTGATGTCCTGCCCGTCGGCGGACTTGACCGCCTCGGACACGACGACGAGCGCGAAATTGCGCCCGCTTTCCTTGACCGACGCGATCTTGGCCGCGATACGCTCGAGGCTGTAGGGAATTTCCGGGATCAGGATGACGTCGGCGCCACCCGCGATGCCCGCGCACAGCGCGATATGACCCGCGTCGCGGCCCATGACCTCAAGAATCATCACCCGGTCGTGGCTGGCCGCCGTGGGCTGGAGGCGGTCGAGCGCCTCGGTCGCGACCGCGACGGCGGTGTCGAATCCGACCGACACTTCGGTTTTGCCCAGATCGTTGTCGATGGTCTTGGGCACGCCGACCATGCGGAAACCGCCCTGCTGCGCCAGCTTGCGCAGAATGGCGAAAGACCCGTCGCCGCCGATGCCGATCACGGCATGCAGGCCAAGTTCCTTGATGCCGTCGATAATATCCTGCGAAAGGTCCCTGGTCGTGCCGTCGGGCATCGGAAAGGCGAAGGGGTTGCCCTTGTTGGTCGTGCCCAGCACCGTGCCGCCCTGCCGCATCATGTTGGAATCGGTCAGGTCCGGCGTCAAAATCCTGTGCATCGGCGGACGCGAAATCAATCCGTGCGTGCCGTCGATGATGCCCACCATCTCATAGCCCAGCAAATGCGCCCGGTGGGTAGCGGCGCGAATCACAGCGTTGAGGCCTGCGCAATCCCCGCCGCTGGTCAGTATTCCGATACGTTTTGTCATGCCCTTTGTTGTAGGGGGTCACGGGCTTTCGCGTAAGGGGGAAAAACAGGGTTTTTCACAGATGATACAGGGACGATGCGGGGCCGTGTTTGGAGGCCTGAGGAACGGCGACATAAAAAACTTATAAATCAAACGCTTTTATGATACACATGAGGCCCGTTTTAACAGGATAAGGGCCGGTTTCGCTTATGGATGAGGCATCCATTCAACTTAAGGAAAAGCTTGAGGCGCTCAAGATCGAACACCGCGACCTCGATGCCGTCATCGGTCAACTTGCCAACGCACAGCCGGTCGACCTGTTCCAACTGCAGCGCCTGAAAAAGCGCAAGCTTGTCCTTAAGGACATGATCCTCAAGCTGGAAAGCGACCTTCTGCCGGACATCATCGCGTGAACAGCAGCGTTTTCCAGCCTCTGGTCGGCATCATCATGGGGTCCCAGTCGGACTGGGAAACGATGAAGCACGCGGCCGACGCGCTTGAAGGCCTGAACGTTCCCTTTGAAACCGCCATCGTTTCCGCGCACCGCACGCCGGAGCGTTTGTGGGATTACGCCAAAACCGCCAAAACGCGCGGGTTGCGCGTCATCATCGCGGGCGCGGGCGGGGCCGCGCATCTGCCGGGCATGTGCGCCAGCATGACGCCTTTGCCCGTTCTGGGCGTGCCGGTGAAATCGAAGGCGCTTAAAGGCATGGATTCGCTTTTGTCCATCGTCCAGATGCCGGGCGGCGTACCCGTGGGCACGCTGGCGATCGGCGAGGCCGGGGCCAAAAACGCGGGCCTTCTGGCCGCCGCGATTCTGGCCATCACCGACGATGCGCTGGCCGCGCGGCTGGACGCCTTTCGCGCCGCGCAAACGGCGAGCGTCGCAAATACGCCCAAGGGGTAACAACCGGAATTCGTGCGATTCGGCAGCAGGCGACGTGAACGCGAGCGCGGGCGCGATTGGACCATCGAGCGCTGAACCCTCGTCTCCAGCCCCCCACCATACCGGGTGAATTTGTCGCGGGTTTCAAGGAGTGCACCCCGCGTCATATGGGGTTAAGGTCAATTCATGATCGCCGGTTTCCTTACCCACATATTCGCCCGCGTCCGGCTTCCCGACCGGTTTTTCCGGTTTCGCCGCACCGCGCTTGCGATCAGCTTTGCCTCATGGCTGCCGTGGGGTGCAGGGCTGGTCATCGGTTATGACGCGATCAAACAACCAGCCCAGAAATCCGCCACGATCCACCCTGCCGTTTTGCGAGAGCCGGACGAAGCGCCCGCGCATACACGACGGCTTGGCCTTGCCTTTCTTCTAGTCGCGGGCTCGCAGGCCGTAGGATATCCGGCATGGGGTTATTACCTGCTTGCCCGCAGGCGCCGCATCTTGCGCCCGCCCCTTTGACCTGAAACGCGCGAGGCCTTACAACAGCGCGCATGAGCGCGAAGATCATCGGAATGCTGGGCGGCGGGCAACTGGGCCGCATGTCGGCGCAGGCGGGCGAAAAACTGGGCGTCAAAACCCATGTCTATTGTCCGGAAAAAGCCCCGCCCGCATCGCAGGTCGCGGCAAACACCACCTGCGCCGCCTATGATGACCGGGCGGCGCTGGCCGGTTTTGCCACCAAGGTCGATGTCATTACCTATGAATTCGAGAACATCCCGCTTGAAACCGTGCAGTTTCTTGAAACCCTGAAGCCTGTCTATCCGTCATCGTCCGTGCTGGCGGTGGCGCAAGAGCGGCTGGCGGAAAAAGCCGCGCTCAACCGCTTTGGCATACCCACCACACGTTTCGCCCCGGCGCGCAGCGCCGACGAAATTCAGACGATCATGCAGGAATGGGGCGCAAGCCAATGTATCATCAAGACAACGCGGTTCGGCTATGACGGCAAGGGTCAGGCACTAATCCGCGCGACGCACGAAGCGGCCACGAAATTCGCCGGGCTGAACACCGATCTGGTCATCGTCGAGGAGGTCGTTGATTTCGCACATGAAATTTCGGTCATTACGGCCCGCGACACGCATGGCAATGTGGGCAGTTATACACCGGGGCTGAACGTGCATCGCAACCATATCCTGCACACCACCACCGTCCCCGCGCCGCTGCCGGAAGCCATTCTTAAAAACGCGCAGCATCTTGCTGAAACCCTTGCAAAAAAAATCGATCTTGTTGGCGTACTGGGGGTCGAGATGTTCGTAACGAAAGACGGCAGGCTTCTGGCCAACGAAATCGCGCCGCGCCCGCATAATTCCGGACACTGGACCATCGATGCGTGCGATTGTTCGCAGTTCGAGCAACATATGCGCGCGGTCGCCGGGTTGGCGCTGGGGCCGTTCACCCGGCATCACGATGCGGTGATGACCAATCTTCTGGGCGACGACATCCTGCAAAAGGACGATCTGGCGGGACAACCCGGCCACTTCGTCACCGATTACGGCAAGAATGACGCCAAGCCCGGCCGCAAAATGGGACATGTAACCGTTTTGACGCCGCTTTCCGGTGCCGCTTGACAAAGACCGCCGTTTTTATGTCTATAATTTCCGGGTAATCATAATAAAAAAACGGACAGGGATTACCGGACGTGACCGACGACGCCAACGTGATTGTCGCCTTTCCCCGTGCGCCCCGGACAGGCATGGGCAGTCCGGCCACCATTTTCGCGCCCGACGATTTCGACGATGCGCAACCCGCCCTGCCCGACCATCTGCGTACGGATTTTCTTTTGCGCATCGCCGCCGAGCACGATGCGCTGATGTTCCACGGGTTCGGCCCCGCCTTTTACGACAAGCCTGACGTGCCCGGATTCGCGTCGCTGGAAGCCGTGCGAATCCTGATGGGCCGTCCAATCGGCCAGTTCCTGCGCGCAGTCTGGACAGACGATCTGGCCGAGGTCATGCGTCTTTCGCGCGGCGACCTGGCCGCGCAGATACGCCTTGCGATGCGCGAGCCGCAGTTCTTTTTCATGCACGGATCGTCGGATGTGTGTTTCGTCGGCCCCGCGCATCTGACGCGCAGCCTGACGATGGCGATGCTGCTTGGCCGCATGGGCGCGCGGTTCGACATGCCGGATTCGGAAGGCCGCCTGCCCCAGCATTACTGGGCGCGCCACGCCCGCGACGCGGCCTTGTTCGCATACGGCGAAATCCATCTGGGCATGGATATGCGACGCGGCGCCATGCACGCACGGATACCGCACGACACGCCGATATGGACGGCGCTGGAGGCGCACAATCCGCATGCCGCCAAGGGCCTTGCCCTGTGCCGGCACGCCGGGGTCAACGAGCCGCGCATGGATGACCCATGCCGCACGCCGCCCCTGATGGTGCTGGCCGCCGGTTTGTCGGAAAGGCTGATCCATGCGGGCCGGGTTCGACGCGGGATTCTGCGCGGGTTGTGGACCGTCTGCGCCTTCGCGCGCGGACCGGAGATCGACTGGGATCAGCGGGATAGCATGCGGCACGCCCTTGCCGATCTTGCGCTTGCGCCAGAAGTCGCGCAATTGCTGGTACACGCGCGGGCGCGACCGTATGCCGGCGAAACCCCCCTTGGTTTCAGGCCGAAACTGGCTTAAAACCGGGCGATGCTTCTTTTCCCCTTATCGAGGTTGTGATCGCCATGTCCCCGGCCAGCGCCAAGAAATCCACCGAAACCCCGTCCATCCGCAACGAAACCGATTCCTTCGGACCGATCGAGGTGCCGGGCGACAGGTACTGGGGCGCACAGACGCAGCGGTCGTTGCAAAATTTCAAGATCGGCGGTGAAACCATGCCCAAGCCGCTGATCCGCGCCTTCGGCATCCTTAAACGCTGCGCCGCGCTGGCCAATGCCGAGCTTGGCGCGCTGGACCCCAAAATCGCGCAGGCCATCGCGCAGGCGGCGGAAGAAGTCATTGACGGCACGCTGGATGGGAATTTCCCGCTGGTCGTCTGGCAGACCGGGTCTGGCACCCAAACCAACATGAACGTCAACGAGGTGATATCAAACCGCGCGATCGAAATGATGGGCGGCGAGATGGGGTCGAAAAAACCCGTCCATCCCAACGACCACGTCAATATGGGCCAGTCGTCGAACGATTCCTTTCCCACCGCCATGCATATCGCGGCGGCGGAACAGGCGCACCACGAACTGGTCCCGGCGCTGGAACACCTGCACGCCGCGCTGGACGCCAAGGCGCGCGATTTCGCGGGCATCGTCAAGATCGGGCGCACGCATCTGCAGGACGCAACGCCTGTAACCTTGGGGCAGGAATTTTCCGGCTATGCCGCGCAGACGGCGTATGCGATCGAGGGGGTCAAGCGCGCCCTGCCCCGCGTGCTGGCGTTGGCGCAGGGCGGCACGGCGGTCGGCACCGGCATCAACTGCAAAAAAGGCTTTGCCGAGCTGTTCGCGAAAAAGGTCGCGGAATCGACCGGCCTGCCCTTCGTCACCGCGCCCAATAAGTTCGAGGCGCTGGCCACGCATGACGCGCTGGTGGAGCTGCATGGCGCGCTTAACGCCATCGCGGCATCGTTGATGAAAATCGCCAACGACATCCGTTTGCTCGGCTCCGGGCCACGTTGCGGCATCGGGGAAATCTCGCTGCCCGAAAACGAACCGGGTTCGTCGATCATGCCGGGCAAGGTCAACCCCACTCAGTCCGAGGCGATGACGCAGGTCTGCGCGCAGGTCATGGGCAACCACGTCACCGTGTCGGTCGGCGGATCGAACGGGCATTTCGAGCTGAACGTGTTCAAGCCGGTCATCATCTACAACGTACTGCAATCGATCCGGCTGATCGCGGATGCCTGTAATTCCTTCACCGACAACTGCGTCGTCGGCATCGCCGCAAACACCCAGCGCATTGACCGACTGTTGCATGAAAGCCTGATGCTGGTGACCGCGCTCAACCCGCATATCGGGTACGACAACGCCGCAAAAATAGCCAAAAAGGCGCATCACGACGGCACCTCGCTGCTGGATGCGGGCAAGGCGCTTGGCCTTCTGGACGAAGAAAAATTCAAGGCGTGGATCAACCCCGCCGAGATGGTCCACCCCAAAGATTGATGAAAAAACGTTCGGTCACCCTGAAAGGCCACCGGACCTCGGTGAGCCTGGAACCCGAATTCTGGGCCGTGCTGGAGGAGCTTGCCGCGCGGCGCGGCCAAAGCCTTCAAAAGCTGGTCGAGGGCGTCGATCAGGTCCGCGGAATCCGGTCCCTCGCCGCCGCTTTGCGCGTGCTGGCATTGGCGGAAAAATAAATCTGCCACGACAATTTCACAACTTCGTCCCGAAAAACGACTGGAAATTTTATGACCCTGATTCATGTCAACGGCGCATGAGAACGCGCGAATATCAAAACATCAAGGTGTGTCATGAATTTCCCAATTACTTCCTCTGAATCCAGCCCAAGCCCTTCCTCCATTGCCAGTGTCTTCACGCTGGTCACACTGGCTGGCTATAAGGCGGCCAAGGCCGATTTTGCCGAGCCGGGCAAACTGCGCCCGTATCTCGCGACGCTAGGCGAGGCCGACACGGATACGCAGCTCGCCGCCATCGACGGCATCTCGACCTTCTGGGACGATACCATTCCTGAATGCATGCCATGTCTGGCCCGCCAGATCGCCGCCGTCGCCTCTCAGCCATGGCTGAGAGAGCGGCAGGCCGCCAAGTTAATGGACGTATCCAAAAAATTCGGGCATTTCGCCCGCGCGCACGAGGATTACACCTCTTTGCGCATAGTGCGCGAGGCGTTCAAGATGCACGGGCAAGACGTACTTGAGTATACGTTCGATCAGGGCATCCAGTCAGCCATCGCGCGCGCGGACGCCCGAGCGCCCAAGCCGGAAAAACTCGTACTCGCCGCGGCCTGATCGCGAAGGCCGTTTAGCGGCCCAGCGAGTTCAATACACCCTCCAGCAATTGCTGCTGGGGGGTTTTCTGTTGTTGCTGCGGCTGTTGTACCGGAGCCGTATCAGGAGACGCGGAATCGGACGGCGGGGTATTGGAAGGTTGGGTATTGGATGACTGGCCACCGCCAAGGAACTGGTTGACGATGCCGCCCACCGGCGAATCCTTGAGCTTGCCGCCCAGCTTGTCGTCGATCAGGTTCTGGACCTTGTTGCCGAGTTTCTTGCGCACAAGGCTGTCGAGCGCGTCGGAGGACACGGATTTCGACGGGCTGTCCAGCGGGCCGGACAGGCGCAGACCGATCACCGGCACATCATTGGGCTGGGTGACCTGCACGTTGCTTTGCAGGTCCATGGTCCAGCGCGCAAAGCTGACCGTGCCGTTGGTGGTCAGAATCGCGTTGGTATTCGTGGTTTCCAGCTTGAAGCCGTTGACGGCCATGTCGCCGTTCGTAATCGGGAATTTGTCGCTGAAATCCTTGAATTTGGTCTGGCCGCCCGAAAAGCCCTGGGTGGCGAAACCCGCCAGCACGCCTTTCCAGCCGCCGTCGAAGGCCTCGACGATATTCGCGGCCAGCTTGTCGATATCCATGCCATAGATGACCAGATTGCTGGCGGCGACATCGACCCCGCCGTTGAGCGAGGAAACCAGAGCCGCCGCGGACACGCCCGCGCCCTTGATCGCGATCGAGGCCGAACCGGTGCCGTCGGCGCGTTTCTGGGTGGACGAGGTCAGCGCCTGCAGGAACGAGCCGATCGCAACGTTTTTAACGTCGGTATCAAGCGCGACGTTGAGCGGCTGGCCGCTGCCCGAACTGGACGCATCGAGCGTGCCGTCCAGCGTACCGCCGAACAGCTTGCCCGAAAGCGGCGACACCTTCATCACACCGTCCTTGAGTGCGAGCGCGGCCTTTGCGTCCGTCAAGGTCCAGTTGCCGTAGATCAGCGTACCGGCGGAAAGTTTAATGTCGGCATTCACCGCTTTCATGAAGCCGGTGTCCAGCGCTTCGCGCGACCACTGGCCGGTGCCGGAATTGGCGGCGGTGGTCGTGGATGCGCCCTGACCCGTGTTCGACGCGGCGGCCTTGCGCGCCGAATCCTTGCCCGAAACACCAACCAGCGCCCCGACGTCGAGGGTCTTGCTGGCCAGATCGGCGGTGATCGACGGGACGCCGCCGCCCAGATCGGCCTTGAGCTTGCCCGACAGGTCGCTGGACCCCAGCGTCGCCTTGAGGTCGGAGAGCGTATAAACCTTGCCGGAAATGCCCAGCGTGGCCGCGATATCGACCGGTTTCGCACCGCCCGCGCCGGAATTACCGAAGCCCGGCGAGAAAACGCGGATCGCCTGAACCATATCCGGATTGCGCAGGCGGATGTTCAACGTGCCGGGCAGTTCGGGCGAGAACGGATCGTCGAGCGTGCCGGAGGCGTTGAGCGTAAAGCCGAGCGCCTGCGCCATCGCGTTGACGGCCATGGATTTGCGGTCGCCCTTGGCCTTGATCGTGCCGTCGAAGGCGCCGATTTTGGTTTTCACATCCAGCGGCTTGCCGGTCACCGCGCCGACAAAGCCTTGAAGATCGCCGGTGCGCAGGCCCGCCTGCATATCGACGCCGGACATCGCCTTGAGGTCGGCAATGGCGCCGGAGGCCGAAAGCGTGCCGCCGTTCATCCCCGCCTCGGCGGTGGTCAGATTCAGACCCTTGCCGTCATAGGCACCGACCGCGCGGACATTGGTCAGCGTCAGGTCGCCACGCACGAGCCGGTCGAGCGCGAGATCGAATTTGAGGCCGAAGGGCAGTTGCGGCGGGTTGAAATCGATATCGATTTTCGCGGGCGTGCCGGACGAGGACGATGCGGCGGTATCCGCCTTGGCATCTTTGGCGTCGGCCGTCTGCGCGGAGGCAGCGGCGGCAGGCGCGGGCAGCGTCCAGACATTGCCCGCCAGCCTGACGTTCAAAAGCGGACGCGCGCCCACGGTATAAGCGATTCCGCCGGTCAGTTTCGGTTCACCCAGCGCGAGGTTGCTGAATGTCACCTGCGCGGTGCGGCCCTCGATACGGATGTCCGCATCCATATCGACACGTTTCGGCATTCCCGGCTGGTCGAAAGTCTTGGCGTCAACAAGGGCGAGCCAACCCGAAAGCACGTCGGGCAGCGAGGCGATCGTGCCGAGCGCCGTGCCGGTGACCACACCCTTACCCGCCGTCGCGGCGGAAAGCGCGAAATTCCCGCCGCCCGGCAGATCGGCCAGCGTGACATGCACATCGCCCTTGCCGTCGCTGGCGGTGGCGTGCGCGTCGAACGCGCCCGTCGCCTTGTCGTGATAGGACAGGCCGCGCGCGCGGATCTGCACGTCGCCCTTAAGCCCCGTGGGCAGCGCGAAATCAGCGGGCAGCAACGTCGCGGCGGATTGCGCCGGGCTTGCTGTTTTCGCCGCCGGTTTTGCATCCTTCGCCTTTTCGTCCTGTGCCTTTCCGGCAGCCTTGTCCTGTTGCGCCTTGACCTTGCCGGCCACGTCCATCCATGCGCCGATATCCAGAAGATCGTTGGTTTCAAGGTTTGCGGATACGGTGGGGGTTTCGGATTTCAACCCTTCGACATCCAGTTTGGCGGCGAATTTGGTCCCGGCAAGGTCCAGCGCGCCATTGGTCAGCACCACGCGGTTTTCCCCTGCGGTCAGCATGCCGGAAAGCGTCGTGCGCCCGCCCAACGAGGGCACAGCGGCGGATACGCCGACATCGTGCAGCAAGCCCGCCAGATCGCCAAAGCTCAACCCCAGTTCGCCCTGCGCCTCTTTCTTGCCGGTGTCGACGACGCCCGACCATTTGACGTCGGCGCGCCCGTCCTTGTCGGAGGCGGTCAACTGCACCGGCAGGGTTTCGCCCGCGCGGTAGCCGCCGGTGCTGACGTTCACGTCGAAGGCGGCGTCATCGTAACCAATCGCGCCGGAAACATCGAACGGGCCGGACAATGTGTCGGCCTTGACGCGCAAATCCTTAATACCCACGGTATGCATCGTGCCCGTCGCGTCGTCGCGTACCGTCACCTGGCCGTCTTCGATGCGCACGGCGTTGACGCTGACATTCTGGCCGCCGGATGCGGAGGAAGTCGACGAGGACGCGGAAGCGTCCGCGCTTTCCTGCGCGGATGCTTGCGATACGGGCGTGTAATTATTGGTGCCGTCCTTATAGGTCACCAGCGTGACCACGGGTTTTTCCAGCGTCACCGATGATACCTCGACCTTGCCGGAAAGCAGCGGGATCAGCGCGATATGTACATCGGCCTGTTCAAGTGCGAGGAACGGGTCGCTATGGCCTGCGACGGGTTTGGTCACCACGACGTCGCCGATGGTGGCGTGCGGCGTGGGCAGAAAACCGATGCGGAACGCGCCATTGATCGCAAGGTCGTAGCCCGTCGCCTCCTTCACCTTCTGACGGGCGATGGACTGGTATTTGCTCCAGTCGACGAAACCCGGAATAACCAGCAGGGCGATGATAACGGCCGCGAACAGGCTGCCGCCGATGACGAGCGCACGTTGTTTTTTCATATTCATTTCTCCGCTTTTCGCCGCGATTATGGCGGCGCAGGCGAGCGGAATCAAGGGCGGGGGTGGATTTGACCGTTCAGGCCATATATTGCCCGCCATTGGCGGAAAGGGTCGCACCAGTGATATAGGCCGCGTGGTCCGAGGCCAAAAACGCCACCAGATCCGCGATTTCCTCGGGCCGTCCCATACGTGCCATCGGAATCGCGCGGATGATGCCATCGAGCACCTCTTTTTTCATCGCGCCGGTCATTTCGGTTTCAATATAGCCGGGGCAGACCGCGTTGACGGTGATGCCCTTGGCCGCGCCTTCCAGCGCCAGCGCCTTGGTAAAGCCGATCATCCCCGCCTTGGCGGCGGCGTAATTGGTCTGGCCCAGTTGCCCTTTCTGACCGTTGATCGAGGAAATGTTGACGATGCGCCCGAAATTACGTTCGCGCATCCCGCCCACCACCGCGTGGCACATGTTGAAGCAGGATGTCAGGTTGGTTTCGATTACGGCGTGCCAGGCATCCTCCTCCATCTTGTGCAGCATGGCATCGCGGGTGATGCCGGCGTTGTTGACCAGAATGCCAACCGGACCGACTTCCTTTTCGATCTGCGCCACGCCCGCGCGGCATTCGCCGAAATGCGAAACGTCGATCTTGTAGACATGCGCGCCGGTTTCGGCGCGGAAGGCGTTGGCCGCATCGACATTGCCGTGATAGATCGCCGCGACGTCGTGTCCCGCCGCGATCAGGGCGCGCGAAATGGCGGCGCCGATGCCGCGGGTGCCGCCGGTGACGATGGCTGTTTGTTTCGTGCTCATTCCACTGTCTTCCATTCCATGGTGTCGTCGCGGGCGACGCACATTGCGACCCCCATGCCACCGCCGATGCACAGCGTGGCCAATCCCTTTTGCGCGTCGCGCCGCGCCATTTCATGCAGCAAGGTCACCAGTATCCGCGCGCCTGACGCGCCGATCGGGTGACCGATGGCGATCGCGCCGCCGTTGACGTTGGTCTTTTCTGGGTCGAGTTTCAGCCCATCCATAACGCAGCACGCCTGCGCGGCGAACGCCTCGTTGCTTTCGACCAGATCAAGGTCCGCGACTGTCCACCCGGCCTTGTCCAACGCCTTTTTGCTGGCCGGGATCGGGCCGGTGCCCATCACCGCGGGATCGACGCCCGCGCTTGCCCAACTGACAATTCTGGCAAAGGGTTTAAGGCCGCGTTTTTCCGCCTCGGACGCGCGCATCAGCACCACCACCGCCGCCCCGTCATTGAGGCCGGAGGCATTGCCCGCGGTCACGCTGCCGCCATCCGGCTTGAAGGCGGGCTTCAGGGTGGAGAGCGCCTGCGCGGTGACGCCGGGGCGGATGAATTCGTCGGAATCGAAGGTGATTTCCTCCTTGCGGCGCTTGAACGTCACCGGGGCGATCTCGGCCTTGAACCTGCCTGACGCGCGCGCGGCCTCGGCCCGTTGCTGCGAGGTGGCGGCCAGCGCGTCCTGACGCGCGCGATCGACCCCGGCCTGCGCCGCCACGTTTTCGGCGGTGATGCCCATGTGATAGTCGTTGAAGGCGTCCCACAACCCGTCCTTGATCATGGTGTCGGTCAGTTTCGCGTCGCCGAATTTGATGCCCGCGCGCATGTGCACGGCGTGGGGGCTTTGGCTCATGCTTTCCTGACCGCCGCAAACCATGATCGCGGCATCGCCCAGCGCAATCGCCTGATAACCGAGCGCGACCGCGCGCAGGCCGGAGCCGCAAATCTGGTTGATCGTATAGGCTGTGCGTTCGGCGGGAATGCCCGCCGCCATCGCCGCCTGCCGCGCCGGTCCCTGCCCGGCGGCAGCGGTAAGAACCTGACCGAGCACGACTTCGTCCACCTCGTCCGGTTTTACACCCGCGTCGGACAGCGCGGCCTTGATAACCGTTGCGCCCAGTTGATGCGCGGGCATATCGGCCAGCGCGCCGTTGAAATTGGCGACGGCGGTGCGTTTCGCGGCGACGATGACGATGGAGTCGCCGGTAACCGGTTTCGGGGCGGGCATGACGGAATGTTCCTGTTTCAATGTTGCGGCCAGCGGGACGGTACAGGCGTCGCGTAGCCCCATCAAGGGGCGAATATTGTGCAGCGCATGGTATTAATGCGCAGCCAGAAACGCAACAACCCGGTCCCAGACCGCAGCAGGCGCGCGGGCGGATGCCATCATGCCGATATGCCCGATTTCAGGCGTATGTTTTTCGGCTGCGACGATTTGCGCATGCAAGGCCAGCGCGGATTGCTGCGGCACCAGCCGGTCCCCACCTGCCGCAACGACCAGTGCAGGGGTGCGGATGGTGGACGGGTCGGCCAGCGCTCTACCGATGGTCCAGACGCCGTTCGCGGGTTGGTTTTCGACATACCATTCCTCCAGCGCCTGCCGCGCCGCAGGAGCGGCCAGATCGACGCCGTCGTTCAGCCAATCTTCGACCGTCACGAAGCGGCGCGCGGCCTCGCTGTCCTTGTCCATTTCGGCATAGGCGCGGAACTTATTGAAGGCGAACAAGGGATCGATCGAAGCGAACAGCGCCTGAATCCAGTCAACCGGCAGGACGCCGGTGGCCGCCATCACGCCTTGCGCCGAAAGCGAAAAGGCCTGCATGCGCAGGGCGCGGAACGGGTCGCCCGCGTGAAAATCCCACGGCGCCGCCAGCGCGGTCAGGCTGCGGACGTTAGCGCGGTCCGCAAGCGCCGCCAGCGCCCCCGCCGCCATGGTGCCGCCCATGCAATAGCCAATCACATGCGGGCGGTTCAGGCGCGCCATGGCGGGATGAAGCCTGCGCAGGATGTAATCGTCGATGGTGAATTGTTTTTCCGCCGCGCCCGGCATGTCCCAATCAAGAATATAGGGCGCATAACCCCGATCGCGCAGGTAGAGTACAAAGGATTGCCGCGCATCAAGATCAAGGATATGAAACCGGTTGATCAGCGAGGGGACCAGCAGCACCGGCGCCGCGCCTTCTTGCGCACCGTTCACGCGCAGCAATCTGCTCGTGCCATCCTGCCAAACCGTTTCGTGCCTTGGCGGCTTTACCGACCGCCCCGCATGACGGTAGGCATCGATGCCCCGTATCATCGCGCCTGCCATATCCGACACCGCCCGCAAAACATTTTCGCGCTTTTCCGGGTCGGCGGCCAACGGCCAAGCAGCGGCGGTCAACATAGCGGCGGTGGTCAATGCGTGCAAGCCAAACGGGTGCGACGGCTGCTCCGATGGTGAACGCTTTGCTGCGTTTGCCGTAATGCGTGCGCGTTTTTTTGCTGCGCGTCCGGGGGCTGGTGTGCGGGACTTTTCTTTCATCGGCTTTTGTGCCTATATAATGGTGTATCCAGAACTTATCAAAGGAGTTTCCCCGCGATGGTCCGTCCGCGCAAAAAGAAGGACGACGTTATCGTCGTCAAGAAATACGCCAATCGCAGGCTTTACGATACCGGGCGTTCGTCCTATGTCACGCTTGACGATTTGTGCGAAATGATCAAGGAAGGCCAGGAATTCGTCGTTCAAGACGCCAAATCGGGCGAAGATCTGACGCAACAGGTCTTGACCCAGATCATCGTCGAGCAGGAGTCGCGCGGACAATCGATGCTGCCGCCCAATTTTCTGCGTACGCTGATCAAATTCTACGGCGACGGAATGCAGGGGCTGGTACCGAATTACCTGGAACAGGCGCTGCAAAATTTCGTGCAGCATCAGGAAACCTTGCGTCAGTCCGTTTCCAAATCGTTCACCGGCATGATGCCCGGCATGTCGATGATGCCCGGATCGCAAGCATTCGAGGAACTGAACCGCAAGAACATCGAAATGTTCTCGCAGACCATGAACATGTTTTCACCCTTCCGCGCCTTCGGGCCACAGGGCGCCCAGCCCGCCGCACCCGGCAAGCCGGCAGGCGCACAGACCGGACCAGCCAAGGCGCCAAGCCGTGAGGATCGCGTGCGTCAGCTCAAGGCCGATATCACCAAAATGCAGGAAGAGTTACGCGGACTTATTCAATAGCATGAACGGCCCCGAACGGGGCCGTTTTCATACCGCCTGCTGGATTCGGCGTTCGTGATTCTTGGGCAGCCATGTCCGTTCGATGGACGGGTAGCCATAGGCGTAACCCTGCAGGTAATCGAGCCCGTTCCGGCGCAACAATTCGCCTTCGGCTTCGGTTTCCACGCCTTCGGCCACGGTTTTCAAATTCATGCCGTCGGCAAGTTCGACCAGCGATTTCACAAACAGGCGATTTTCAACCTGATCGATCTTGCGGATGTATTCCTTGTCGATCTTGACCACGTCTATGGCCAGCATCTTAAGCTGGCGGAACGAGGTTTGCCCCGCGCCAAAATCATCGAGCGCGATACGGCATCCCAGTTCCTTAAGCGTATTTATGATGCGAGCCGCCGATTCAATATCGTCCATCGCCGAGCTTTCGGTGATTTCCACGATCAGGCGTTTGCCGACCTGCGGCTTGCCCGCCAGCAAGCCCACCGCGGCACGCAGCCATGCGGTATCCATCAAGGAAAGATTGGAAACGTTGACCGACAGGTTGATCTGGGGGAAGTGCTCCAGTTCGCGCACCGCCGTATGCAGGCTGTAAATATCCAGCAGGCGCATCATGCCCAGTTCTTCCAGCGAAGGAATGAAACTGTCGGCCGGGACCAGTTTGCCGCTTTCGTCCACCATGCGGATCAGGCATTCATAGAAGCCTATTTTATCGCCCTGCTCCAGATCGATCACGGGCTGGAAGGCCATACGCATGCGCCCTTCCTCCAGCGCGCGGTAGACCGCCTGTCCGCCGGCCAGCAGCTTGCGCGCACGTTCGCGTTTTTCAGCCAGAGGCGAGGATACGACGAAGCAGCCGCGCCCTTTCGCCTTGGCCGTGCCAAGCGCGGCCTCGGCGCGGGCCACAATGTCGGACCCTTTTTCTTCGGTGCTGACCAGCGCGGCGCCGCCGATCGACAGGCCGATCATGACCGGTCCATGCATCGTCAAAACCGGCGTTGAAGTAAAAAGTTGAAGCAAGGCCGCCGCCAGCGCATCGGCCTGGGAATGCGGCATGTCTTCGAACAGCAGGCCGTAAATATCGCCCGCGATGCGGGAAACCTGCGCCCGCCCTTCCAGAAAAACAGAAAGGCGATGTTCGACCTCGACCAGCACCGTGTCGACAAAAGAAGCGCCGTAAGAGGCATTGAGCAGCCCCACGCGATCAAGCCCAAGCGCCATGAAATAGCCGCGGTTGCGTATCGCCGTGCTGCGCCCCAGAAGCAGACGTTCCATCACCTCTGCAATTGCCGCGCGCGACGGCGCGGCAGACGTGAGAGCCGCCGTGGCAAGCATATCCTCGCGTATGATGCCGGACAGGACCGGACTGGTATCGTGTTCGTTCAGCGCAATACGACCTTCAAGGCGCATCGTGCGCTGGGTCCCGTCGCGCAAGCGCAGGCGGAATGGTTCGGAGATACGGCGCGTGCCCGCACCTTCCAGACGCGCGACATGATCCTGCAGCGCGGTCATCAGATTCGGCAGATCTTGTGGATTGATCAGCGCCTTAAATGCATTGGCGGTGTTCGGCACGTCATCCGGCAGCAGACCCAGAACAGGCGCTGGCGAACCGCGCCATGCCAGCGTGCCATTTGAAAAATGCCACGAAAAGCCAACCTGGCCCAAATCGGCCAGCGTGGAATCGAATAATGTGTCTTCGGATGCAAGCACGGTCGTAATCCAGTTTCTTCCATTCCATTGTAGGAAGAGAAGTTTAGGAAAACGTTACCGAAAATTTTAATTAAATTTCCGGGCATTTCGCTCAAAACCCGCGCAATTCTTTATTTTTCCCGTTAATGCGCCGGTTAACAAAACGTCAATTTTACTCTGGAAAGCGTTAAAGCAGCGATTTCATGAACCGCGCGAGGCTGTCACGCGTGGCCATGGCCTGATCGAACTGGGTGATGTCCCCTTCATGCGCGATGGCGTTGAACATGCCGTCCTTATAGAAGAACAGCATCGCCGCACCCGCGCCCGTGCCGTCCGGCATGACGCAGGCTACGTCGGCGACCGCGAAATCCTTTTGCTTTCCGACCTGGGCGGCATCGAAAGACTGGTCGAACGTGCCGGAGCAACGCTGGCGCGTCTTGGACAGATAGGCCGCGACGGCCTGATCGAAGCTCTGTCCGCGCGGCAGTTTCTGCTGCTCAGCCGTGCCAAACACCGTGCCGGTATCCCAGCGGAAAGCACCGAATTGCGGGGTCGAAACCTTGCGCACTTTTTCAAACCCGCCAACCATCGGAATGCCCGCGCGTTGCAGGTAACCCTGAATGTCCACGCCGCTTGGCCCCATGTCCCGCGCCGCATCCGGCGCGACGGATACGGGTTGATACATCGCAGAGGGCGCAGGCGGCGCCGAAACCACAGGTGTCGAAATTTGCGCCGTCTGCGCGTAAACCACAGGCACAGATTTATCACCGGGTTTGGCCACGAATTGCGGTGTGGCCTGATCGGCGGAAACAATAGGCGCCATTTTCGGGGTGGCAATTTTCGCGGGCACCGTCGGCATTGATGCTGTCTGCGCAACCACGGGCTGGGCAATTACGGGCTGGGCAACGGCAGAAGACGGTTGCGGTTGTACCTGCTCCTGCACGCGCATCTGTGCCACCTGTTGCGCACGGGCGCGGCTTTGGGCCAGTTCCTTGGCCAGGCGGACATTTTCAGCTTCTGCCTCGGCAAAACGGGTATTTGCTTTCTGCAAGTCTGCGGACACTTTCTGCTCCGCCAGCGCGTTCGCTTCGCGCGTTTTAAACTCTGCAGCTGCCATCGCATTGTCCACCGCAGCGCGGGTCGGCGCGGCGGTCAGTCGTTTGTTGATTTCCTGCGAAAGCACGCCATTTTGCGCACGCAACGCCGCGATTTCGGATTGCAGGGCGCCCATATCGGCATTGTCCCGGCCGGACGACGCCAGCTGGGATTGCAGGCGTTGGTTTTCCGCAAGAAGGGTCTGAACATCACGGTTGGGCGTCGTATTCGCCGTCGCATTCGTGCGGGCGGCAATGACGTCGTTTTGTGCCGCCGCCAGTTGTTTTTCAAGGCTGGCGATCTTCGCCGCAGCCTGCGGATCGGTTCGGGTATTTCCGTGTCTGTCGACGCCTGACTGTGCCGCCGCGCGACGCGCATCGGCCAACTGCGCCCTGAGCGACTCCAATTCGGCCGTGGCGGCGCCATCAGCCGAACCAGAATTCATATTCGTGCGCGCGGCAATGACGTCGCTTTGCGCGGCGGAAAGTTGTTTTTTCAGGGAATCGCGCTCGGCCTCAATGGAGGCAATGCGTTTTTCAAGATCAGCAGCATTGTCACCGGATGGCGGCGGCGCCTCATGCCCGCTTGCAATCTGTTCATTACGCGCGCGCTCATATTCCAGCTTGCGCACCAGATCGGCGCGTTCGTTTTCAAGTTGCTGGATACGTGCGTTGGCGCCAGCATCAACAGGTTCGCCCTTCGCCTTTTTTCCCTGCTTTTCGTCTTGACGCTCGCGCTGCAACAGGTCGCGGTATTCGTTGCGTTCGGCCAGCGCCGAGGCCAGGTTGGATTTGGTTTCAGCCAGCGCCTCGGCCATCTGGTCGTTGCCGGAGTAAACCACTTGCGCAGCCTCATCACCCGCTGCGGGTGCGGTTTTTTGCATGTCAGCGGCGCTGGCCAGTTTTTGCGCCAGCATTTCGTTATCGGCCTTGAGCGCGGCGAGCTGTTTTTTCAGCGTGTCCGCCATGCCAGTATCGGCGGCAGGTGCGGAGGCAAGGCGTTTTTCCAGTTCAACGTTGTGCTTTTGCAGATCCTGCATCTGGCGCGACATTTCAGCCATACGGTCATCATCGCTGCCGCCCTTGGCCATGATCGCCTCAAGCTTTTCGCGACGGGCGCGTTCGGCATCCAGAACAGTTTGCAGTTCACGGCGATCGGCCTCGGCCTTGCGTCCGATCTCGACGATTTTCTGATTGGTGTCCGCATCGTTCGCGGTTGTGGTCACCGAGGCTTTTTCCGCCGCCTCGCGCTGGGCATTCGCGGTCTGTAGCTGCGTCATCAGGTCACTGTTGCGCGTTTCGAGAACCGAAAGCTGATCCGACATGGTTTTGAGCTTCGCGGAATCGTCCTGCGCCACACGCATTTTTGCGGCATCGGCGCGCGCCGTATCGAGTTTCGTCAACATGTCCGCCTTTTCCGACGAAAGTTGCGAAAGCTGGGTTTCCTTTTGCGCCAGTTCCATACGCGCCTGCCCCAATTCGCGCTCTGCCGCCTCGCGCCGGGCCTGTTCGGCCACGGCCTTTTGCTGCATATCCTGCGCCGCTTGCTGCTGGTCGCGCAGTTTCGCCATGTCGGCGTTCAGGCGCGCGATTTCGTCGGCGTGCTGCTTGGTCAGTGCCGCTTCCTTGGCCTGTTCCGCGTCCGCCATCTTGGCGCGTTCGGATTCCAGCTGCTTTTGCATGTCGGCCATTTTGACTGCCGCATCGGCACTGGAAAGCTGCATTTCCTGCAATGCCTTCTCCGCCGCCTCGCGCCGCGCCTGTTCCATCGAAGCGCGGGCACCCGTATCCTCAAGTTGGGACTTCATGTCCGCGACCTGACCCGCGGTCTGTTGCAGCGATTTATTCTGCTTCTCCAATTCGGAAACGCGCGTGCGCAGACGCTCTTGATCCTCAAGTGACGCTGCCGCTTTTGTCTTTTGATCCTGTAGCAATTTTTCGACTTCAAGCCGTTTCTGCCGTTCGGATTCCAGCGTTTCACGCAGGGTCTTGAGTTCGCTGTTGCTGGCCTCGAGCGCGGTGATGCGTGCGCGCAGTTCGCCGCGCTTTTCAGCATCAGCGGTTTTCTGGCCCAAGCTTGCCTCGAGCGCCGCGCGTTGCTGGCGTTCCGATTCCAGCATGGATTTAAGTGATTTCTGATCTTCCAGCGCCTGTTTGAGGGTCTGTTCGTCCTGCGCTTCCTGTTGCTGGCGGGCGCGCTCGTTTTGAAGATTTTCGACCAGCGCGTTTTTCTCGCTTTCAAGCTTGGCCAGTTTGTCCGTCAGTTCCCTGTTTTCAGCGGTGGCGGGCAGCGCCCCGGTCGCGGCGGCGGAGGTCGTTCCCTGTTGCTTTAGGGCCGCGACGATACCCGCGTTTTCCTGTTTGAGGGCATTCAACTGTGTGCGCAGATCGTTCAGCGCGCCATCATCCGCCGATGCGGTGTTGGCCGGTTGCGGCGCGGTGACCTGCGGCGCGGCGCCGATGCAATTGACCAACTGGCTAGTGCCGTTGCCAAAATCGGGGACCGAAAACGCGTAGCGCGTGTCATCGAGGATGACGCCAAGCTCGCTGGCATTGCTTAGCGCGTTGAAGAATTGTGGGTCCTGGCCGGTGCGCAGAACAAGGGCGTTGGGCGTGGCGGGACGCGTCAGGAATTCGCGCTTGAGGCCGTTGCCCGCCTGCAGACCTATGCGATAAGTCTGGTTGGGATCGAATAAAGGTTGCTGAAAGTCGACCGCGACCGTCCCCTCGCCCGATGTGTTACGCGCGAAGGTGATGACGGTGTTGCCGTCGAAGCGTCGGGCCAGCGTGCAATAGGGCGCACCGCCCGCCGTTGGATCGACGCGGCTGATGGACCATGATGTCACGGGGGTGAAAGTCTGCCCCGTCGCGGCGGCGGCGGCATGAATATGGGCGGCAAGACCAAAGGCGGACACACCGATACCCAGAAGGGCAAGCAGACTGCGGCGGCGAAGCATTTCAAGCACCTCTCGAACGGGAGGGGATGGATCCCGGAAACGCGGCCTTACGAATCGCCGCAAGTGACAGGATACCTGCTTCGCTGGGGGGCTCCTAGCATTTAGTTAACAGAATCTTAACGCCCGATCATTTGCCTTTAACGATGCATTTTGTTATGTAATTTGTATTCTTTATACGACCATGGTCCAGCACATGACTTTTGAAAACCAACTTACGTTGGGTAAACTTTTCCCGGACGGCCCGCAACCGAACGGCTCTGCAGATATTTTTCCGCGTTCGCCTTTTACGTTCGGGCATATTTTCAACGAGAACCCGGGCGGCACGATCATCCCCGTTTCGCAAAACACGGGCGGGCAACCCGTTGCATCGGCAGGCGAAGCCGAAATCCGTTCCCAATTCGAGCGCGCCGTATTGGATGCAAGCGCCATACTGCATATGATTCACGATCAGGAAGCTCGAAACACTCCGCCGGGAAACGCTCCCGAGAATTTGTGGATGTTGAATTTCGGCCAAGACCACATCACCGTTTCGCTGCGGCACAGGCTGGGCGAGGGTAAAAATCCTGATACAAGGCGGTCCATTCTGAGCATGGAATTTCACAAGGCCGGGATCGCGGTTCGTGAAACCAATCATCTGGTTCTAGCAGATGGCAGGAAATTCGCGCTTGGCTACACGGCACGGAATATCGCTGTAACGGAAGGCGCCATGCATATCGAAGACTGGCTTACGGGCATGGCACAGGTGCCAATCGGCGCCCGCCGTCCGCGCTGGGCCTGAATTTGCGTTATTTCCCGGTGCGGATGATCAATGCGGTTTCGCCGGTCGCCGGGTCGCGGTTGAGCTGCGCCGCCGGATAGACGCCCTGCCCCTTGTAACGGGCCAAGGTTTTGGCGACAGCATCTTCGAACGTGCCCTTTTCCTTGACCGCCTGCGGCAGGGGGAACGGTTCCTCGCTTAGATAGACGATTTTAACACCCGCATCGCGCCCCCAGTGTTCAAGCGCGTCACGCAGGCTGGTGCCTTCCAGCGCCTTCCATGTGCCGGTTTTGGGTTTGGCCGCCTTTTTGGTTTTCGGCGCGGGCGCGGTGTCGGGCACCGGCGCCATCTGGCTGAGGGGCGACCAACTCATCGCGCGGGGTTTGTCCTTCATGATTTCGGCAATCGGGCGCGGCTTGAAGACGCGCTTGGGCGGAAATTGCGTCGCGGTTTCACCGGCATCCATGCCCATATCGACTTTCCGCTGCGCGGGCATGGGCGTCATCGCCGGGTCGCCCGCAAGGATCGGAGATTGCTGCACGGTCTTTTTGGGTTGCGCGGGCGCCGAAGGGGCAGGCTGCGGCGTCATCTCCTCGCCCTGATAACGGGCAGTGGGCGCGTTTTTGCCCGTATACAGCGACAGAAGGCTGCGCACCGCATCGTCAAAACGGCCTTCGTATTTCACGTCCCCCGGCAGGCGCAGATCGCCGGCCAGATCGACCTTGACGTTGACGCCCGCCATCAGGCCCCACGTATCGAGCACGTCGGAGAGGCTTTCGCCCTTGGCCCCGGCCCAGACACCAACGGGTGAATCGGGCGATTGCATGCGGTCGACCACGGGCGCGTCGGAGGGCGTTTGCGCGGCAGCCTGATCGGCGGCCTGCACGCCTTCGACATCCGGTTCGTCCGGGCCGGTGCGTTTGCTGATGCGGATGGTTTCGCCCTTGATCGACATTTTCAGGCTGTGCGGCGCCAACGCCTGACGCATCACCGCGACCCAATCGTCGCCCTGCTGCCAGTCGATCGGGGTCATCGGATCGACATTATCAAGCACGAAGCGGTAATCAGACGGCACGAGGTTCGGCATCGCCAGCGCCAAGGGCGTGTCATGCCCGGAGGAGGTGACGCGCATCGCCTCGATCCCCGTGTCCTGCGTGACCCGGCCACGGCTGACGCCCGGGCCGGTGACGACCAGCGGTACCGCCATGTTTCCGCCCATGCAGGCCTGAAGCCGCGCCAACCCGTCGGTGAATCCCGTGGTCGCGAAATAATACGGTTTGTTGTCGATCAGCAGGCGGAAATTGCCCAGTTCGGTCAAACGTTCGACGAAGCGGCGGCCGCCGCCGATATCGGCAAGGTTGATCGCCAGTGTGGAATCGTCGGTCGCGACCGCCTGCACCGCATAGGAATCGGTGCCGACATTGACACCCAGAGTCGATTCCTGCCCCGGCACCAGAGCCTGTTGCTTGATATCGACGGTCATGCCGACGATGCCCTTTTCCCGCGCATGAATGCCCAGAATCATGCCGTTGTCGTATTCGGTGACCATCAGGCACCCAACTTCGTCCGGGTGTTCCTTGGCATCGAAGGCGGAGGGCAGCGACGGGCCGACCAGCCATGCCGAAAGCGGCTTGGAAACCGGATTTTTGCCGACTTGCGTGCTTCCGGTCTGTGTCTGCGTGTGTGCCTGTGTTTGCTGTGCGGCCAAAACGGGACCCGCCAGCAACGAGGCGGCGAGCAACGAAAGCGCGAATCGGGAATCCCTGAACATCGGGCGTCAGTCTAAACACTTGATCTTATGTCGCCAAGAGGCTTTGCACGGCATGCATAGTGCAAAGAGGCTTTGCACGGACATGCACAATGCAAAAAATCGTAAAAAAAGAGGTTATGCGTTCGCGTCCTTGCCGCCGCCAACCCGCGCGGCGAGCGAGGCTTCGAGGAACATGTCGAGATCGCCGTTGAGAACAGCATCGGACTGGTTGGTTTCGACCTCGGTGCGCAGGTCCTTGACCAGTTGATAGGGCGCCAGCACGTAGGAGCGGATCTGGTGGCCCCAGCCGATATCGGTCTTTTCGCCGTGGGCGGCGGCCTTGGCGTCTTCGCGCGCCTGCAATTCGCGTTCGTAAATGCGCGCGCGCAGCATGCCCATCGCCGTCGCGCGGTTCTTGTGCTGGGAACGGTCGGCCTGACAGGCGACGATGATGCCGGTCGGAATGTGGGTGATGCGGATCGCGGAATCCGTCCGGTTGACGTGCTGGCCGCCCGCGCCGGAGGCACGGTAGGTATCGACCTTGAGGTCCTTGTCGAGAATCTCGACATTGATCGTATCGTCGATCACCGGCGACACGCCGATGCTGGCGAAGGACGTATGGCGGCGGGCATTGGAATCGAAGGGCGAAATACGCACCAGACGATGGACGCCGTTTTCGGATTTGAGCCAGCCATAGGCGTTGGGCCCGGTGATTTCGATGGTGGCGGATTTGATCCCCGCCTCCTCGCCGTCGCTTTGATCGAGCAGCGCGACCTTGTATCCATGCTGTTCGGCCCAGCGCGTGTACATGCGCAAAAGCATCGAGGCCCAGTCCTGCGCCTCGGTTCCGCCGGCGCCGGCGTTGACCTCGAGATAGGCGTCGTTGGCGTCGGCCTCGCCGGAAAGCAGGCTTTCGAGTTCGCGTTTGGCGGCTTCTTCCTTCAACGCCTCGATCGCGCGTTCGGATTCGGCGACGATGCCGGAATCGCCCTCGGCCTCGCCCATTTCGATCAAACCCACCGCGTCGTTCAGGCGGTTTTCAATGCCGCGCACACCATCGACGCAGGTTTGCAGGGTCGTGCGCTCGCGCATAATGCCCTGCGCCTTTCCGGCGTCGTTCCAGAGATTGGGGTCCTCGGCGAGGGCGTTCAGTTCCGAGAGGCGTGAAAGCGCGACATCCCAGTCAAAGATGCCTCCTCAGCAGGTCGAGCGACGCCTTGATCGCGTCCACGGCTGCTATGGTTTCCGCTTTCATCCCGCTCCGTCCTTGCTAAATCAGGCCGCCTGGGCCATTGCGGCGGGGGCATTCGCCGCGATATGGGCGATCATCTGATCCGCAGCGGCCATCAACGCATCCGCGTCTTCGTAGGACAGGATCAGCGCGTTGTCGCCCGAAAGCTCGTTCGTCTTCAATATCTCCGCCCCTTCGGCGAACACCGCAAGCGGCTTACCCGTGGTGAAGAAAGCCGAAACGAAGCGACGGGTATGCGGGTTTTTCAGAAGTTTTTGCACGTGGCGCTCGCCACCCGGCAGGATCAGCATGTCATAGTCCGAACCAAGCGAGGTTTCGAGTTTCGCATCGGCAGGGTAGCAATGCCCCCAGGTACCATCCCCCCAGGAATGGATCAGACCGTTTTCCGGGCTGACGACATGGGCGCGCAGTTTGGCGGCGGCCAGGGCGCGCTGGATCGCGGTCATTTCGTGTTCGCTGACGCCGGATGCCGCCAGCAGGGCAATTTGGGGGGTGGGGTTCATGACACCTTCTACGTTGAATTGGTTGGATAAACTTGCGGGCGATACAAAGCGGACTCGTGGCCATCCTGTCAAGGAAAATACGTTAAAAAACCACACGCCGACACCTTATTTTCCGGCACGACCCGACCTTGCACGGCAGCAAGCCGCCATAAAACGCGCTTTTTGCGTCATGGTGATGCGCAGAGCCTTGAAGCCGCTTATATTTTTCGTTGCATGAGGGGCTGGATGCCTCTATAGATACCCATAACTTTTTTCGTCAAACCCAAGGAGTCGAACCCATGTCCTCTATCCGCCGCATTGGCCTTCTGGCCGCGGTTCTCACCCTCAGCGCCTGCTCGATGGCCCAGGGCTACAGTGAAAACAAGGCGCTGAACAAGGCGCAGGCTTCCGGTTCGCCCTTTACCCAGCAGCTGACCGCTGAATACCGCGCGTTCTCGAATTACCTGCTTGGGACGATGAAAGACTATGCCGATGCGCTGCACTTCTCGCGCAAGGGCCTGGCTTCGGCCTCGGGCGAAAACGTGATGCCGGAGCCGGTCAATGACTGGAACCTGCAGGCATCGCAAATTCCGGCCCTTTCCGATGCCCGTGCGCGTCTGGTTTCGGCCTATGACCGCGGTGCCCGCGATATCATTCCGGGCAAGACCGCGATCGCGCAGGCTCGTTACGACTGCTGGATCGAACAGGACGAGGCTTCGGTCAACGACACCGGCAAACACGGCAACCTGAACTGCAAGGATGAGTTCATGGCCGCGATGCAGGAAGTCGAAGCCGCGCTTCCCGCCGCCGCACCGGCCCCCGCCGATACCGGCGTTCCGGCCCCGGTCGGCATGATGGATGGCACCGGCGAGCCGATGGCCCTTAAAGACGCCATGTACCTCGTGTTCTTCGACTGGGACAGCTCGGCCATCGGTCAGGGCGGCGCCTCGGTCCTCGATGCGGTCGTCAAGGAAATCAACAACCGCGGCGTCCAGCAAGTCCACGTCGTCGGCAACACCGACACGTCGGGCTCCAACGCCTATAACGACGCGCTGGCCATGCGCCGCGCCAACGCGGTCAAGAAATACCTGATCGCCCACGGCGTTTCGGCCAACATGATCTCGGTTGCCAGCCGCGGCGAACACGACCTGCTGGTCCAGACGGCCGATGGCGTGCGCGAACCGGCGAACCGCCGCGCGGTCATCACCTTCCAGTAAGGGATCGCTTATGCAATACGAAGGCCGCCCCAACCGGGCGGCCTTTTTTATTCCTTCCGTTTTAATGGACCCCAAGCCTGCCGCGGTGGTCCAAAATTTCCTGATACCGCCTTCTTGAAATCAGTTCATCGTCCCGGTGATGGTCACCGGTTTGGCCTTGGCTGGCGCCATAACGGCGGGCGACGGAAGGGTCACAGCGCCCCCGCTTTCCAGCGGCGCGGGGGTGCCGAAAGTGATGGCGCCAGGGCGAACGACGATTTTCATGTCCTTGTCGAGGGTGCGCTCAATCGCCTTGTCCATATCCCTGGCCATAGATTCGCTCAAGCGGTTGAGGTCGGCATCCCGTTGATCCAACGACACGCTGGCGGGAAGCGTCTTTTTACGCTCCAAGGTGAAGGCGGCCTTCATATCCGGCCGCGTCGGACGCCCGGTCAGGTCGAGGGCGACGCGCATCGTCATCGTGTATTCGGTGGGCGCGCCGAAGCCGAACCCATCGGTCCAACCCGCACTTGTCGGGCTTTGCATGGAGGTCAGCGATGCCTGATTGATCGTGAAGTTCAGCGTCCCCTCGCCGCCCACGGCGTCAAGGCGGCGGCGGGCGTAACGATCCAGCGCGGCGCCGGGATTGACGTTATGAAGTTCCGTCGGACCCGCCTTGCTGGTCACCTGTACCGCGCCGACATTAAGTTCAAGCGGCTTCATGTCGGTAAAGTTCAGATTGATCGGCGAGCCTTTTTCGGCGGGGGCCGCGCAGGCCGCGACCAGCACGCTGGTCGCCAACATCAGGATGGTTTTACGGGACATGATGGCCTCTGGACGAAGTGGCGTTGATTTGAGGCCATTTCAATGCGTTTTCGGCCCCTCGTCAACTGCCACACATGTCAGATCGTCGGCGCGGAAGCGGTAGGTGCGGCAACAAAACTCGCAAGTCATCTCGATCACGCCGTTGGCCGCCGCGTGATCGCGGTCATCAGGCGGCAGGGTCGCCAGCACGTTGCGCACCCGGTCTTCCGAGCAGCGGCATTGCGGCTGGACCGTCTGGGGCGTGAATATGCGCACGCCTTCCTCGTGAAACAGGCGCAGCAGCACGTCGTGCGAATGTAGATCGGGAGTCAGCAATTCGTCCGGCGTCACCGATTGCATCAGCGTGACCGCGCGGTTCCAGTCCTCGTCCCTGTCTTGCGCTTCCTCGGGGCGAAAAGGCAGCACGGATTCATCGGGATTGAACCGGTCGCGGTGGCCGAGCGAGGGATCGGGCATGCGCTGGATCATGATCGCGCCCGCGCGCCAGCCGAAGCCGGGATCGAACCCGGCCACAACCTTAAGCGATGTGCCGATCTGTTCCGACTGGTCGAAATAATGGCGCACGGCGTCGCTGATGCTTTGGCCGCTTAACGAAACGATGCCCTGATAACGTTCGGTGAACGCGCCCTGATCGACGGTGAAGGCCAGATAACCCTTGCCCGTCATGTGGTGCAGGTCGAATCCTTCATAGGGGCCGTTTTCCGGTTTTTGCGCCGCCGCCTCCATCGCGCCAATCAGGTCGGCGGAATAAGAGGCATAACCGCGCATCGCACCCGCGGTGGTGACGTCGGCGACCATCGTGCGTACCGGCCCTTCGGCCGATGTTTGCAGGGTGAACACGCCTTCGTATTTCAACATGCTGGACAAAAGCAGCGAGGTCGCCACGGTTTCAGCCAGAAGATGCGCGACAGAGCGCGGATATTCGTGTGCCGCGAGAATACGGTTGAGCGCGGGACCAAGACGCACGACACGTCCGCGCAGTCCAGAAACCTCAAGCTGAAACGGCTGGACCACGTCGTCATCCGGCGTACGCGGGACGGCATTGTCGGCGTTGTCGTTGGCGATGCGGGTCATGCGCGGATCTTATAGCCCGATTTCAGCAAAAGATAGGCCACAAGCCACAACGCCACGCACAGGGCGGAAAGCATCACCATCCCGATGCCCAGCGGCATATCGGCATGGCCGATGAAACCGGCGCGGAAACCGTCGATCATGTAAAAAAACGGATTGGCATGGGCAAGCGCCATCCAGCCATGCGCAAGACGCGTGGCCGAATAAAATGTCCCCGAAAGCATGGTCAGCGGCATGATGACGAAATTGGTCACCGCGGCCATGTGGTCGAATTTCTCGGCCCAGATGCCGGCCAGTACGCCCAAAAGCGCCATGAACACGGACCCCAGCAGGCCATAGACCACGATCAGAATCGGATTCGCCAGCGGCAAATGCGCGAAAGGCACCATCACCAGCACGCTTGCCAGACCCACGCATATCCCGCGCAATACCCCGCCCGCGACATAGCCCGTCAGCAGCTCACCCGCCGATAACGGCGGCATCAGCACGTCGACGATCGACCCCTGAACCTTGGCGATCATCAACGAGGACGATGTATTGGCGAACGCGTTCTGCGCCATGCCCATCATCAGCAGGCCGGGCAAAAGGAAGGTCAAATATGGTTCGCCTTCCACCACTCCCCTGTTCTGCGTCCCGAAGGCAACGGAAAATACCACGTAATACAGGGCGGTGTTGATGACAGGAGCGATCACGGTCTGCCAGTAGACCTTGGCGAAACGGCGCACCTCCTTCATCGTCATCGTGTACAGGCCGATCCAGTTGACGCCACGAACGATCATAGGGTCCAGTGGCGTGGCAGGAGCGGGAGCGGCGGCAGGCGTGGGTGGCATATGCGCGTTTCCAAGGCTAAAATCGTTTTTCGATGGACCAAGATAAGCCAAAAACCGATCGGGTCAAACGCCGCAAAACCCCGCGCAAGCTTTCCGAAACCTATCTGCGGAACGCGGCGTTGTATTACCTGCAACGACATCCGGCATCGGTCACCCATTTCCTGACCGTGATGGGCCGCAAGATCGACCGGTCGGCGCGCGCCCATCACGGTCAGGACGTGGAGGCGATGCGCGCCTTTTTGCGCGGCACACTGGTCGCGGAGATGGAACGCGCGGGATTTTTAAACGATGCGCAATACGCCGCGGCGCTGGCCGCCAGCTATCGCCGCCGCGGATTGCCCGAACGCAGCGTCGTCATGAAGCTGCGACAAAAGGGCGTGGAGGCGCCGCCCCCGCCCGAAGGACACGACGAAATTGCGGCCGCACATCTTTACGCGCGGCGCAAGCGCCTTGGCCCCTATGCAACGCGGGCGCGCGACCCGCAAAAAGATCTGGCCGCCATGGCGCGGGCCGGGTTTTCCTATGACGTCTGCAAAAACGTGCTGGCAGGCGGACTTGAAGATACGCCGGATGATTTCTGATTATTTGTCCTGCGCCGCAGCGGCGGCAGCGGGGCTTTGCGCGACCGTCGCCTGCGCGACACGGCGGGCGGGGATGACCAATGTCGCCGTGGTGCCGACGCCCTTGCGGCTGAGAAGCTCGAACTTCCCTTCGTGCATCTCGATCAGCGCGTTGACCAGCGTCAGGCCCAGACCGGTGCCGGAATTGCTGCGCGAGAAGGCGCTTTCCACCTGACCGAACGGCGAAAGGGCGGTTTCGATTTCCTTTTCGTCCATGCCGATTCCGGTATCGGTGATCGACACGCGCAGATCGCCCTGCGGCCCCGCCCAGTCCCAATCCAGCGTCACACGGCCTTCGGGCGGCGTGAACTTGATCGCGTTGGAAAGCAGGTTCATGAACATCTGCTTGAAGGCCAGTTCCTCGCCGATCACTTTCGGCATGTCGTCCTTCAGATTGTTTATGATCGTGACGCGCGCGGCCTCGGCCTTGGCGCCCAGCAGACTGATGCAGGTCGCGGCCGTCGCCTCGACGCGGAACAGGGTTTCGTTCAGGTTGCGCTCGCCCGCCTCGATGCGCGAAATGTCCAGAATGTCGTTGATGATGGATAGCAGACGGCGGCCGGAATCGTTGATATCGCCTGCGTAATCGACGTAGGCCGGATTCTGGATCTCGCCCATCGCCTGATTGTGAATGATCTCAGAAAAACCGATGATCGCATTGAGCGGCGTGCGCAGTTCGTGGCTCATGTTGGCAAGGAATTCGGACTTCGCACGGTTGGCAAGGTCGGATTGCAGCTTGGCCTGATGCAAGCCTTTTTCGGCGGTCTTTCGCTGGGTGATGTCTTCGATAGCTCCCTCGTAATACAGGGTCTTGCCCTCGTCGTCGCGCACGATGCGCGCGTTTTCCGAGATCCAGATCACCTCGCCGTCGGCGCGACGGATCGTGGATTCGCAATTGCGGATGACGCCGTAATTCTCAAGATCCTGTTCATAGCGCAGGCGCGCGCGCGGATCAGCGTAAAGTCCCCCGAAATCATCGACCGCACGGATCATATCTGTCGGCGAAGCATAGCCTAGAATGCGTGCCAGCGCCGGGTTGGCCGACAGGATGCGCCCATCCGCCGCGATCTGATAAATGCCGCCCGCCGCGTTTTCGACGATGGTGCGGTATTTCTTTTCCGTTTCGGCCAGGGCGCGTTCGGCGCGGCGACGTTCCTCGACATCCGTGATGGTGCCGACGACGCGGGTCATACGCATATTGTCGGTGCGGACCATTGAAAACGCCAGTTCGACCGCGCGGTATTTTCCATCCGCCGTCTGAAGGCGGGTGATGCCGCGCGCCTCGGCCCCCTGCTTGCGCACGAGGTTGAGGAAGCCGCGGCGCTGGCCTTCCTGATCCGCGGGGTGGATCAAGTCGAATAAATCGCGACCCAACGAATGCGCGATCGCGAATCCAGTGACCTTTTCCCAGGTCGCGTTGACGAACAGCAGATTGCCCGCACCGTCGGTTTCAAAAATAATGTCGGATACGGCGTCGATCACCGCGCGGTATTCACGCTCGGACCTTTGCAGGGTTTCGTATAGGCGGCTTGATTCATCGATCTGGTTCTTGAGTTCCAGGTTCTTGGTGGTCAAGGCGTGGTTCATCGCGCCCAGACGCAGCGACTGGCGATGGTTGTTACGCACATACAACGTGCCGATCATGGTCAACGTCAGACCGAAGAGCAGCAACAGGAACGGCACATGGCTGATAAAGGCCATGCGGGTGTTTTCGCGCAATTCGATCGCAACGTCGAAATTGGTGGCGCCCAGTTTTTCGGTCCAACTTTCGACGCTGACGTGCAGCGGAATGAAGGTTTTTTCCTGTTCCGGGTCGGTTTGATTGCGTCGATCGAGTTGAAGAAGGCGCACACCGGTATTGCCGTCACGGACGATCAGGCGACGGATCGATTCGTCGGAAAGCATCGCCGTGCGCTCAAGCGCAGCACCCAACTGGGTGACACCGGCGACGACGCGCACGGATTTGTCGGCATTGATCACGGCGCGCAATACGATCAACGGGCGGCTACCCAGCCCGTCGATTTTGACGGACGGGTCAAGCGTGCGTTCGCTTTCATCGCCATAGGCCTGCAGCGGCATTTTCGGACCGGCGCGCTCCAGCATCGTCTGGGACGGCGGCACATCCATGTCACCATACACCCGGTGCATGGTCCAACCGCCGCTCTTGTCACGGGCATAGATCGCGATCGCGGAAAATAAGTCGCTGTTCGGGATCAGGGGTTCAAGATCTGCCCTCGCGGTATTGCCCGCCAGATCGTTTGCCTGGATCGCGGCATCAAGCGCGGCTTGCATCGCGGTAAAACCGGATTCCACCGTCTGGCGGATCTGGCCGGTCGTGGCGCGGACATCGTCCGCGCGCATCTGCGCGATAAAGACCGTCAGCGTGATAAAGGCGGTGATGGTCAGGATCAGTCCGTTGAGGAAGATCAGAAGCTGGGTCAGACTGCTGCGGCCGCGCCGAGGCAGTGGCAGCGCGCGCGCAGGCGCCCCTTTGGCGCGGGCACTGGCCGGGCTGGCGCCGGCTTTGCCTTTCATGCGTTTTCTGATCCCAAGCATCGATCCGACTCTGAAAGGCCGGCGTAAACCGGCCTTTTTTAAATCTTTTTATGTGCCCACTGTGCCAGAAGTCGGTTAAGGAAAACCTAAGAAAACCACGCTTGTCCGGCATACATGTTAACTATTTCCTTGCTGGCGTTAACCTTTTGTGATTGGCTTTGGCCATTCTTTGTGTCGTGCAGCAATTTTTACCCGGAGGCCTTTCATGGTCCGTTCCTTTTTCGATCCGTCGATGATCAAACAAATGATGCCCAAACAGGGTTTGAGCGCCGCGCCTGCGTTCGACCTCAAGCAACTCATGGAAACGCAACGCAAAAACGTGCAGGCGATGACCGACGCCATCCAGCTTGGCATGGAGGGGGTGCAACACGCGCTTTCGCGTCAGGCCGAAATGATGGGCCGGATGGTGCAGGACAATTCCACCCTCGCAAGCGCCCTGATGGCCGAAGGCACGCCGGAACAAAAGGTCCAACGCCATGCCGACATGATGCGTAAATCCTATGAGAACACCATCCGCAACGCGCGCGAAGTTTCGGATATCATCGCCAAATCGGGCGAGGAAGCGGCCGAGATCATTAACCGCCGCGTTTCCGCGACGCTGGCCGAATTCAAATCGGCGTTCGATCGCGACACCAGCGCCGCCGACGCCACGGACGAAGCCCCGCGCGCCAGCACGGCCAAGCCGAAAAAGCCCGCCAAGGCCGCACGCCGCAAGGCATGAGCGCGCAGGCGACAATCGACGATTTTCTTAAACTGGACGTTCGTGTCGGCACCGTCACGGACGTCCAGCCTTTTCCGGAGGCACGCAAACCCGCCTTCAAGGTTTGGGTCGATTTCGGGCCTGAAATCGGGATCAAAAAGAGCTCGGTCCAGGTTACGCAGAATTACACGCCGGAAACGCTTGTCGGGCGGCAGGTCGCGGCGGTCGTCAATTTCCCGCCGCGGCAGATCGGCCCATTTCTTTCGGAAATTTTGATTCTGGGCTTTCCTGACGAAAACGGGTTCGTGGTTTTGGTCCAGCCTTCAAAGCCCGTGCCGAATGGCGGACGTTTATATTAGGAAATCGCCAGTTCCATGAATGTCATGTCGAAGGCTTCGTGGTCGGGTCCGTATTCGATACGGTCCGTGCGCGTAATGACAAATCCCATTTTCAGATACAACGCAAAGGCGGCACGGTTGGGCGCGGATACATCCAGATGCACGCGTTTCATACCACGGGCTTTCGCGTGGTCTATCACACGCTCCATCAACATGTGGCCATATCCCCGGCCCTGACAGGCGCTTGCGACCTGAAGGCGTTTGATTTCACCATCCGGTTTGAACGCGACCATGCCCGCCAGTACGTCGTCCACGCGCAAAACGAAAAAGGCGTCATAGATCTTTGGGATGTTCTGGAAGTCGGAATGGAAAGACAGGTTTTTGGCAAACCCGTCGTTTTCCGCGATGGTTTTCAGGTGCAGCGCCCAGACTTCCGGGTAATCCGCGTCGATATATGGTTCGATCGTCATACTCATAACGGCAGATGGATGATGACGCGCAGGCCGCCCGTGGGCGCGCGGTCAAGCTGGATGCGGCCGCCATGGCCGAGGATGATGTCCTGCGCGATCGCCATGCCAAGGCCGAGGCCGCCGGTTTTTTGGCTACGCGAAGATTCGATGCGGTAAAACGGCTTGAAGACATCGTCATAGCGTTCGGGCGGAATGCCGGGGCCATCGTCGTCGATGACAAGCCGGACCCAGCCCGAATCCTCGTCTGCGCCAAGGGTCATATGTGCCGCATGGGCGTATTTACGCGCGTTATCGACGATGTTGGCAAGCGCGCGTTCAAGGGCACCCGCACGGATTTCAAGAGTGAGAACCTGCGGCGCGTCAAGCGTCGCGGCGAATCCCTGACGCCTGGCGTTGGCGCAGATGCGTTCAAGCAGCGGCACCAAATCGGCGGGGCGCGCGTCCTCGTCCCCCTCGCCGCGCATAAAGGCAAGATAGCCTTCGACCATCGCCTCCATATCCTGAATATCGGCGCGCAGCGCATCGCTGTCGGGCGAAGGCGGCATCATTTCCAGTTGCAGTTTCATGCGCGTCAATGGCGTGCGCAAATCGTGGCTGACCCCGGCCAGCATCGCCGTGCGCTGCTGGACCGCGCGGGTGATGCGGTCCTTCATGCTGAAAAACGCCTCGGTCGCGCGGCGTACCTCGCGCGCGCCGGAGGGGCGGAAGGACTGGACGTGCGCGCCCTTGCCGAAACGTTCGGCGGCGATCGCAAGCCTGCGGATCGGGCGGATCTGGTTACGCATGAAGACGATCGCAATCATGAAAAAGATCAGCGCCAGACCATTGAGCCAGAGCACGAAAATGTAACCCGACGAGTCGTACATGCGCCGTTGCGGCATCGAAACGTGCAGCAGCCCATCCTTCAGCTGCACCACCACGTCGATGTTTTTATGATCCATATCGACATCGACCGAAAACGGCCTGCGCACCTGCGCCGCCAGCGCGCGGGCCAACGTGTCGCCCAGCCCCGGCCCCGTGCCCGCGTCGGTCAAAAGGTTCGGGTCTTTTTCCCCACGCGCGAAGGTCACCAGTTCGTCAAGGTGTTTTGCCATCAGGCCCTTGAGGATTTCGATCGTGCCGTGGTCGCGGGGGCTGCCCTCGATCTGGTCGCTGACCGCCGCGATCTCGCCTGCCACGGCATAGGCCAGACGCTCGGTCATGCGCGTCCAGTGCCGGTCAAAAAAGATATAGGTCGAAAGCGCCTGCGCGATCAAAACCGGGAGCAGGATGATCAGCACCGTGCGGCCGAACAGGCCGCGCGGCATCACGTCGCGCAGACGGCGGATGCGTCTCATGCCGCGCCCCCTTCCGCCGCGGTTTCGGTTTCTGGCCGGGCGCGCAGCAGATACCCCTGCCCGCGCACGGTCTGGACCATCATCGGCAGTTTCGGGTCATCCCCCAGCTTGCGGCGCAGGCGCGTCACCTGTACGTCGATGGTGCGGTCGTTGCCGCTTAATCCCAGCGAGGCGGCCAGTGCCTCGCGCCGCACCGGTAGGCCAGGTTTTTCAGCCAGAACGGCCAGAAGCGCGACCTCGTTATTGGTCAGCGCCACCGCCTGACCGTCGGCATCGTACAGGCAGCGCGCGCCTGCATCGAAAACCCACGGTCCCACCGCCAGACGCGCAGAGGCAGGCGGCTTTTCGGGCGGCGCGGCGCGGCGCATGATCGCGGCGATGCGCAACAGCAATTCGCGCGGTTCAAACGGTTTGGGCAGGTAATCGTCGGCCCCGGCCTCAAGCCCCGCGATGCGGTCGCCGGTTTCGCCCATGGCTGTAAGCATCAAGACCGGCAATTCGCGGGTCTTGCGGATGTGGCGGGCAAGATCGAGGCCGCTTTCACCCGGCATCATGACGTCGAGGATGGCAAGGTCGAAGCGTAGCATTCCCAGCAAGCTACGCGCCGCAGCGGCATCCGCGGCGGCCGACACCCGATACCCCTGCTGTCCCAGATAGCGGGCCAGAAGATGGCGGATGCGGTCGTCGTCGTCGACCACCAGGATATGCGCTTTTGCCAGAGCGCCCATGCTGCAATGCCTCTTGTGTTTGTTTCCCTGTCAGGCAATGGATATTAGCCCCGATCATCGGGCGAAACAAAGAGGTGTTTGCCATGACTGTCATTCCTTTCGATCAACGCGACGGCTTTATCTGGGTCGACGGCCAGATGGTGCCGTGGAAGGAGGCCAAGATCCATTTCCTGACCCACGCCCTGCATTACGGGTCGTGCGTGTTCGAGGGAATCCGCGCCTATAACGGCAAGCCCTTCAAACTGACCGAGCACAACCAGCGCCTGCACCGTTCGGCCCAGATACTGGATATGGATATCCCTTTCGACGTCGCAACGCTGGACCGGGCCTGCCGCGACGTGCTGGCCAGCAACGGCATGACCGACGCCTATCTGCGTCCGGCAGCGTGGCGCGGGGCCGAGATGATGGGCATCGCCGGCACCGGCACCCGCGTTCATGTCGCCATCGCGTGCTGGAAATGGGGTAAATATTATTCGCCGGAGCTGCTGGAAAAAGGCGTGTCCCTGCACCAATCGAAATGGGCCAAACCCGCCCACAACACCGCGCCGACGGAATCGAAGGCGGCGGGCCTGTACATGATCGGCACGCTGGCACGGCATGAGGCCGAGGCCGCCGGGTTCAACGACGCGTTGATGCTCGACTGGCGCGGACTGGTCGCCGAATCCTCCGGCGCCAACCTGTTCATCGTCAAGGACGGCGTTCTTAAAACCCCGGTGCCGGATTGCTTTCTTAACGGCATCACGCGCCAGACAGTGATGCAGATTGCCAGAGATGCCGGGATCAGGGTTGAAGAAACGCGCATCACGCTTGACGATCTGTGGGCCGCGGACGAGGTGTTTTTGACCGGCACCGCCGCTGAAATCACACCAGTCGGGCGCATCGATTCCCACCAATTCACGGTGGGTCCAGTGACCCGGCAGCTACATAAATCATACGAAGAAGCCGTTTACGCCTGATCGATAAAATACCGGATAGTTTTCAGGGGTCTTTAAACCTTATTCGCTAGGATTCTCTCTATCATCTTTTGACGGGAGAGGGTTTCCATGACCAATGCAGCGCTTTTGTGTGAAAAAGTCCGCGACATTTACGCCGATCCGGCCTGGCTTGAGTCGCGCATGGAGCGCATCGCCGACGAAGCCGCCCTGCGTATCGAATCCCGCGCCGACATGGCAGGGGTCGCGCGACCTTTGTCCGCCATTACGATCGGTCGCGACCATGTGTTTCCGGGGCCTATCCTTCTCGACCTCAAGACCGGGTCGTATTTCACTTACTCACTTTCTCTACCCGCCGGGGATGAGGATGCGCGCAGCCGCAACCTCAAGGGATCGGAGCTTCTGGTCGGCACCTATGTCACAAGAGGCGAGCACCAGAACGGCGCCGTGATCGCCAACGCGCAAGGGTTCAACGGCTATGAAATCGGCATCGCCCGCAAGGCGCTGGGCGAAGACCGCGTCGACGAGATCATTCAGGCGATCGAGCGCGGGACGTATTTTTCGCCAGATATGCTTTCGCGCCTGTTTTCGGATCTTGCCGGGAAATCGGCGCTGATCGCCGCCGTGCGGCATTAGGTCTAATCGCTCACACACGCCGCTTGGCTTCGCTCGCATAAGCTCGCGCGGCGGCCTTGCCGCCGTTTCTGGTCGCTCACACGCCGCTTGGCTTCGCTCGCATAAGCTCCGCGCGGCGGCCTTGCCGCCGTATAGCGCGCTATGCCATTGAAATAAAAAAATGAAAGCACGTCCGGTCCACAGCAAAATCTGGAGCTATTTTCTGGTCATGGCCTTCCGGAAAAATTGACCTGCGCCCAGTTTTTACGCATTATGTTAAAAAGGAATTTTCATGACCCAGATTTATATTTCATTTTTTGGCGACGGTTTGAAAAACGGCGCGCTTGGTTCGACGGGATATTATCTGGACATCGAGCAGGGCACGCTACAGCCCGGCCAAATGGCATATGACTGGCTGGTCAAGAATGGCGGCGGAAACATTCAAGGCGCCCCCCGGGTTCATGACGGACTGCGATCCTTCGCCATCCAACAGCGCGACAAAAGCATATTTGCATCAAGTTTCTTTTTTCCGCTTTCAGCCCGCGGCGATACGCGTCAAGGCCCGCCCACGCACCTTTCGGTGACCCTGCCCGCCGGCATGACCACGGATGGCGCCAGCCTTGCAAGGTTGATCGATTCCATGGCCGTTTCGTTTGAAGCAAAATTCATTCAAAATGGCGGCTTACGATTACCGCCGGAAGGCATGGATCAAGCCTGCGCGGATATCATTCTTTCCCATCGGGATACGATCCAGGGGATGCCGCTTTATCCGCCTACATCGGGCAGACTGGATACCAGTATGCCCGCACCACATAATTTCAGCAATTTGCGCGTGCTGGATTTTCCTGCGAAAGGATTCAACCCCGCGACTTATAAATCTGAACTGGTGACGGTCGCGGGTGAAATATTCAATGAATTCATGCAAGCCGAACCGATCAAAGATTCAATCGTTCTTTTTTGTCCCCCGGACATGCGAACCGCCCAAGCCAATGCCATCAGAATCTCGTTTCCGGATAACCCGTGCGCCGCAGCCTTTTCCGATGCCGGCAGTGCCGCCACGCCCGCCGCTGCCGATGCACGTATCGCCAAGCTTCAGGGGGATGTGGTCGCCGCGCTAACGAAACTTTATAGAATTGCGAATGGAACGACGCCCGAAGCACAAGCTGCGGCGGCCGCCATCACCGCCATCATGCCCAGTGTGCGTTCGCGTCTGGGGGAGGCACCCCCTGCATCAAAGCCCACCGTTTGATCAGACGTTAAACCGGAACAGCATGACGTCGCCGTCGTGGACGACGTAGTCCTTGCCTTCCTGACGCATTTTTCCGGATTCCTTCGCGCCCGTTTCGCCCTTGCAGGCGACGTAGTCGGCGAAGGCAATGACCTCGGCCTTGATGAATCCGCGTTCGAAATCGGAATGGATCACGCCCGCGGCCTCCGGCGCCTTCGCGCCGACGCGCACGGTCCAGGCCCGGGCCTCTTTCGGGCCCACGGTGAAATAGGTCTGAAGCCCCAGCATTGCATGCCCCGCGCGGATGATTTTGTCCAAGCCCGCCTCGGCCAGGCCCATACTGTCCAGAAATTCTTTCTTTTCCGCCGGGTCTGTCATCTGGGCGATTTCGGATTCGATCTGGGCGCAGATCACGACCGCCTTCGTGCCTTCGGCCTGTGCGCGCGCCTCGACCTTCCGGGTCCATTCGTTGCCCGTGGCAGCGTCGGATTCCTTGACGTTGCACACGTATAATTGCGGCTTGGCCGTGATCAGGTGCAGTTGGCGCAGCAACGGTTTTTGCGTGTCGTCCAGTTTGACCGTCCGGGCGGGGCGCCCTTCCTCCAGCGCCTTTTTCACCGGCTCCATCACCGCCATCATGTCGGCGGCGGCGCGGTCGCCACCCTTTGCCTTTTTAGCCGTGTTGCCGATCTGTTTTTCGATGCTTTCCAAATCGGCCAGCATCAATTCGGTTTCAATGGTGTCGGCATCGCGGATCGGATCGGTCGAACCTTCGACATGGACGATGTCCGCGTCCTCGAAACAGCGCAGGACGTGCAGGATCGCATCGGTTTCACGGATATTGGCAAGAAACTGATTACCCAGCCCCTGCCCCTGACTCGCGCCTTTCACCAGCCCCGCGATGTCGACGAATTCAAGCTGGCTTGGCACGGTCTTCTGGCTGCCGCCAAGCCCGGCAAGCATATCAAGCCGCGTGTCCGGAACCGCGACACGGCCGACATTGGGTTCGATGGTGCAGAACGGGAAATTCGCGGCCTGCGCCGCGGCAGTTGCGGTCAGCGCGTTGAACAGGGTGGATTTGCCGACATTGGGCAGGCCGACGATGCCACAGTTAAAGCCCATTTCAGGCCCCTTTCGTTTCTTCGGATATCTTGGTCATGAAATCATTTTCGCGCCCGGCGAGCAGCAGGTCGAAATGCCGCGCAACGCCTGCGACCAACAGATCGACACCGTGACGTTCGGCGGCGGAAAAATCGGAGAGCACATGACCCGACACCCGCGCCTTTTCGCCGGGATGACCGATGCCGATGCGCACGCGATGGTAATTTTTATCGCCGAAATCGGCGTCTATGGATTTTAGCCCGTTATGCCCCGCCGCCCCGCCGCCTGTTTTGGTGCGTACGCGGCCCAACGGCAGATCGAGTTCGTCGTGCAGCACGACGATGCGGGAAGCCGGAATCTTGTAAAACCGAGCGGTCTGCGCCACGGCTTGCCCCGAACAGTTCATATAAGTCTGGGGCTTGAGCAGCAGGGCACGGTTGCCCATGATTTCGCCTTCCGCGAGTTCAGCGGAAAATTTTGCACGCCATGGCGCAAATTCGTAATCACGCGCCAGACGGTCGGCGACCATGAATCCGATATTGTGGCGGTTGTCGGCATATTCGCGACCCGGATTGCCCAACCCCACGATCAGCCATAAAAGCGATGCGCCGCCCTGTTTTGTGGAGCGGGATGGTTCACTCCCCAGGGCGGCGCGCAATTTTTTAAACATGGAATCCTTCCAGACGGGAAGCGATTACTTTTTCTCGTCCTTCTTGGCGTCCTTGGCTTCGTCCGGAGCGACATTGGTCGCCGGGACCTCACCCGCCGTCGGCGCCTCGGCCGCGATCACTTCCTCGACACGCGGCGCGGAAATGGTGGCGACGGTGAACGAAGCGGCGTCGTTGACGCCGGGCTTCGCGCCCTGCGGCAGTTTGATGTCCGCCAGTTTGAAGGAATGGCCCACGGGCTCGTCGCCGATATCGATGGTGATGGATTCCGGGATCGCGTTGGCCGGGCACATCAACGGGATTTCGTGGTTGACCACGGTCAGGGTCGCGCCGGCCTTGATGGCGGCGTTTTCGGCCTGGCCTTCGAAGTGGACTGGCACGTCCACGCTGATGACCGTGCGTTCGGTCACGCGCAGAAAATCGGCGTGGATGATACGGTCGGAAACCGGGTCGCGTTGCAGGTCGCGCGCGATGACCAGATGCTTTTCGCCGGCGACGGACAGGTCGCACAGCACGGTGAACAGGTGACCCCTGTGATATTCATAGGTCAGCGGTTTTTCATCCATGCTGATCAGCACGGGTTCCTTGTTGCCGCCATAGATGACGGCGGGAATGCGGTTCGTACGGCGAACAGCGCGGGCGGTCCCCTTGCCTGACCCCTCGCGTTTGTCGGCCGTCATTTGGATATGCGAATTCGCCATTTGACGTTCCTTTATGCGTAATATGGTTGACCGGACCTCCAGGGGTGTCCGGTGTGATGGGGTGGGTTTTACCCGCAAAATGCCCCTGTTTTCAAGGATTTCCTGCTACCGCGCACGAAAAAACGCCGCACCCCGGCAAGGTTGCGCCCATTTTAGCCACAAACCCGTGCATCACTGCCATTTGCCGCGCAGGCGACAGGTACGAAAATTACTGGACAAATCCAAAGTCTTTGTTTATTTTATGTAAAATTTTTGGATGATTATGGCTTATATCACTACCACGCGACCACCGTTGGAACGCCTGCTGGCCCGGATTCTGGATTCGACCATCGGCGTGCCGCTGCGCTTTTTCGGACGTGGCGTCATGGCGGCCGGGACGCAGGTATCCGTTCCGGCGCGCATCGCCCGCGCGCTGCGCGGCAAGGCTGCATCCCCTGACTTTAGCGCGACCCTTATGTCCGTGCCCGGCGCGCTTTGGCTTGAATCAGGCCATGGCAACCTGCTGCGCGCGCTGGACGATCGGCTGGCCGAACATGACATCGATGCGCAGATTGACATCAACCGCGCCGCGTTGCACCGCTATCTGACACAAAACGATCTGTGGTCCGTCGTTTTGCCCAAGGCCAAACCGGACGCGCGCAATGACGAACTGGCACAACGGTTGTTCGCAGGATATCGCGGCCTGTTGCGCGCTGGCGACGGTACAAATTTACGCGAACGCACCCGCGCCGATTACACATTGTTCATGCGCGGAAAAAACCTGTCTTTCGAGCGCGGTTACGCGCTGGCGATCGAACGTCTGATACAGGCGGCGCATCACGATATGTCGCTTTACGCGGGTTGGCCGGTCGCGCGGATCGGCACGTTCTGCGCGCCGCTGATCGGCGACCTGCGTATGACTTCGCGGCTGGAGCGCCGCGAACTGCGCTATATCCACCCCGGGCTTCTGGCGCGCCATGTCGCGCAGGAAATGCGCAAAAGCGCCATGCCATCGTCCCTGCCGCAACGCCTGTTGGCGGCACTGCCGCCGCGCCGCGAATATGGCACGGTCGTCCTGGGCATATTCGACGGCACGACCAGAGCACTTGCCGCAGGCGCGAAGCTGGCGAAACCGTCGCAAACCGATTCTTCCCACGATGTAGCAGGAAAGGCCAGAGCCGCGCTTTTGAACCTGATGCAGGCACCGAACCCATGGGGCGCGTTGGGGGCGGCGATCGCGAAGGGCAACGAACCGCTGGCCCGCATGATCGGCAGCACGGACGCGGCGAATACCGCGCAGGCGCTTTCCCCGGCGGCACAAACGGCATTCCTTAACGGCGTGCAGGCGCGGCTTACGAAAGCCATCGCCGGATCCCCGGACAAGGCCACCCAGACAGCGATCGTCCGCCGGGGGCTGGAAGCGCTTGGCCCGGCCATTACATTTCGCGATGCCGCCAGCGGAAATACGATCAATCTGGATGCCGTCGCGGCGCGCAAAGACGAAGAAAAACTCGACACATGCGCGATACGCGCGGTTTTGTTCAGCAAACTGCCGCTGCGTTCGCTGGTGACCGATACGTTCAACGCGCTGGCCGTCGCGCCCGCACTTGAAACCACAGAAAACACCGCACATGCGCATGCGCACATGATGGCCGCGCATATCGCGGATTATTGCGAAGCGCACAGGACGATGATGTGCGCACAGATGATTTCGGATTTTACGCTGAACGCCGGAAATGGAAATTCCCATGACGCTCAGGCCCTGCTTGCGATCTATGCCGGACTGGCGGCAGGCAAAGCCGACGGCGCGGCGCTGGAATTCGGTGCCTTGCGCCCGGACATGGCGCGCGAGCTTAAATCGCTGTTGAGCGACGACGATCCATGGGCGGCACTGGGCCGCCGGATGGTTACCCTGCAAGGCGATGCACGCGATAAACACCCGTTGTCCGCGCTGCTGCGTCCGGAACTGGCCGGCGCTACCGCAGGATTCCTTCCTGCGCATGCGCGCAATGCGCTGTATGGCGGGATGCTGGAGGGGATGCGCACAGTGCTGCGTGCCAAAAAACGCAATGCCACCGCGCATGTTGGCGCGTGCCTGAAGGCGATCGAGGGACATGCCGCGATGTACGACACGCGTGACGGCAAGCTGGTTACCGGCACCTTCGGCGATGTGGTCGCGCAAACCGAAACGCAATCGGCGCAACGCCTTGCAGCAGGACGCAGCGCGAGCGCCGCCAAACGCCGCGACATCGGACGCGCGTTAAGCGAAGGACGGGCAGAAGTCGTCCTGTTGGCGGCATAACCGGTCGCGGTAATTTAAATTTTCTATTTAAAAAGGTCGGAGATCGACTTTTCGTCGGCGATGCGGCGGATCGCTTCGCCGATCAGGCTGGCAACCGAAACCTGTTCGATGCAATCGGCGATGCGTACGCTTTCCGTCGCGGAGATGGTATCGGCAATCACCAGTTTTTTGATCGGACTGGCCGATATGCGGGCGACCGCACCACCGGAAAGAACGCCGTGGACGACATAGGCGTAAATATCGTTGGCGCCGCGCGCCTTCAACGCCACGGCGGCGTTGCACAGCGTACCCGCGGAATCGACGATGTCATCGACTAGAATGCAGTTCTTGCCCTCGACCTCTCCGATCACGTTCATCACTTCGGAAACACCGGCCTGCGGGCGGCGCTTGTCAATGATCGCAAGGTCGCAGCCGAGTTTTTTCGCGAAGGCGCGCGCGCGCACCACGCCACCCACGTCGGGCGAGACGATAACCAGCCCGTCGGCGCTGGGGGCGCATTTTTCCATCTTGGGCAGGAAAACCGGCGAGATAATCAGATTATCGAGCGGGATGTCGAAAAAGCCCTGAATCTGGCCAGCATGAAGCTCCATGGTCAGGACACGGTCGGCCCCGGCCTCGGTAATCAGGTTGGCGACCAGTTTCGCCGAAATCGGTGTGCGCGGGCCGGTCTTGCGGTCCTGACGGGCATAGCCGAAATACGGCAGAACGGCGGTGATGCGGCGGGCCGAACCGCGGCGGCACGCGTCGATCGTGACCAACAACTCCATCAGATTGTCGTTGGCAGGATAGGAGGTCGACTGAATGACAAACACATCCTCGCCACGGATGTTTTCCTGCAATTCGACGAACACTTCCATATCTGAAAACCGCCGGATGCTTGCCTGCGAAAGCGGGCAACCGAGATATCTGGAGATATCCTCGCCCAAAGGCCGGTTGGAATTACAGCAGATCAGCTTCATGCGGGGGCATCATAACCGCGCAGGCGGTCAAATCAAGCTTGTTTCAGTGCGATCACCGAAAGTTGCAGGCCGCGATCCTTCTCTTGGCGCAAGGTGGAGCGGCGGTGGGAGAAATACATGTCTTCCGCGGCAAGCGTATCGTGTCCGATCCATTCGATGTGGCCTATGCGCGCGCGGCGCAAGCGAAAGGCGCAGTAGCCGGGCAGGTCGAACATCACATGACCGGGCTTTCCGGATGCGTGGAAATAATCCGCCGAGGCCGGGTCCTCGGCCAGAAAGGCATCCTGCTCGCCCGCGCCGAGTTCATAGCTTTCGGGGCCGATGCACGGGCCGATGACGGCCCTGATGTCCGCGCGGTCCGCACCCAGATCCTGCATCGCCACAATGGTCGATTCCAGCACGCCCTTGAGCGCACCCACCCGGCCCGCATGGGCAGCGCCGATCACACCGGGGGCGGCAAACAGCACCGGGGCGCAATCCGCACTCAGAGCCCCCAGCCCTACACCCGGCGTGGCGGTGACCATGGCATCGCCCTCCGGCCGGTCGTCGAGCGCCCAGCGTCCGCCGTTCACAGTCCAGCAGCGGTTACCGTGCACCTGTTTGAGAGAATAAAGCCGGTCGGGTTCCAGCCCCATCGCGCGGGCGATCAGGGCGCGGTTGTCACTAATGTTGACCGGGTTGTCGCCCTGCGTCCAGCCGGCGTTCAGGCTTTCAAAACCATCGCGGCTGACCCCGCCGCGGCGACCGAAGAATCCATGCACGACGCCAAGCCCGTTGAACAGCCCGGATACGGCGCAGGGCGGAGAATCCGGATGTTCGTCAATCCGCCGTGTAAGCATCGCTTCTGCGGTTGAGCGGCAGGTAAACCATACCGTCTTCGGTAAACGGCCGGTAAAGGCCGAAAGGTTGCGGGGTGAAGGCGGGCGGGAAACGCACGTCCGCGAAGATGTTGCGCATCACCGGTTGCCAGCGGCCCCACGCGCTGGCCAGCGTTTCGCAGGTCATGACGATGGGCGTGCCGTGGAACTGCGTCGCCATCATGCGCGCGGTCATCGGATAGGCGCCGCCGGCCCAATTCTTGACGAAGCTGATATCGGCCAGCACCGCCGCGCCAGAACCCAGCGCGTTGTTCGGATTCATGGCCAGAACGCGCACCGCGCTTGCGTCTGGACGATCATACATTTCCTGACGGATGCGGGCGGCATTGAAAACGGATGCGCTGACCGCCGACTGGGCATAGGCGGGCGCGTCCATGAAACGCCCGTCATGGCTGGCATACAGGCGGCAGGACGCATGGTCCATGCCCTGCGGCGCCAGCACGAACAGGCGCATATTGTCGTCCAGTTGCGCCTGACGCATCCAGTCGTCGGGATAGGTTACCTTGATGCCGTAGACCGGGTCCTGCCAGACATAGGCCTGTGCCCGCGCGGCGCGCGCAGGCAGGATGAAGGTCAAGGCCGTCAAGGCCGAAAGAAGAATCAGGGTCCGGTGTTTCATATTGTTATGTTTATAGCGCAACGGGAAAAAGCGCAATTTCCTTCCCTGATTCTAAATAGTATCGGGCGATCGGGCAAGCTTACGCGCGCCAGAAGCCCATGACACGGAAAGCCTCGTCCAGGATCGGCGCGGCGATGGCGTCTGCCCTTTCGGCCCCGTTTTTCAAAATCCGGTCGATTTCCGCCGGGTCGGCCAAAAGCCCGTTCATCCGCGTCGCGACCGGCGCGAGGGCCGCGACCGCGACATCGGCGAAGGATTCCTTGAACGGCGCGAAGCCGCCGCCGCCGAAACGGTCCATCACCGCCTGACGGGTTTCACCGGACAGGGCGGTATACAGGGTGATCAGGTTTTGCACCTCGGGCCTGTCCTTTTCCTCGCCCGGATTTGCGGGAAACGGCAGGGCGTCGCTTTTGGCCTTGCGGATTTTCTTCGCAATCGCGTCGGCGTCATCGGTCAGGTTGATGCGGCTGTTGTCCGAGGGGTCGGATTTGGACATTTTCTTTGTCCCGTCGGTCAGCGACATGACACGGGTCGCGTCCTTGACCAGCACGGTCTTCGGCTCCGGGAAAAACTCGGTCTTATAGCGGTGGTTGAAGGTACGGGCGATCTCGCGCGTCAGTTCCAGATGCTGGGACTGGTCGTCGCCCACGGGCACATGGGTCGCGCGATAGGCCAGAATATCCGCCGCCATCAGTACCGGATAGGCGTAAAGGCCCAGCCCGACCTTTTCCCGGTTGTCACCGCCCTTGTCCTTAAACTGGGTCATGCGGTCGAGCTTGCCGACCTGGGTCATGGTCGAAAGCAGCCAGTTGAGCTGGGCGTGCGCGCTGACCGCGCTTTGCGGAAAAAGGATCGATTTTTTTGTATCAATCCCGGCCGCGATGTAGGCGGCGGCGATTTCGCGCGTGGCCTGGGCCAGCGCGGCGGGGTCGTAAGGCATGGTCACGGCATGCAGATCGACCACGCAGTAAATACATTCAATGTCTTCGTTCTGGAGCTTCACCCAGTTTTTGAGCGCGCCCAGATAATTGCCCAGGTGCAGCTTGTTGGTGGGCTGCATGCCCGAAAAAATACGGTCTTTCATTGCCTATACAGTCTGTTGCGGTTATTTGCGGAAATAGGATTTGAGATCGGCCACGGTCATCGCGCGGCTTAAAAAGATCACCGCCAGATAGACGATGCCGCCACCGCCCACGAGGCCCGCGAGGGCAAGGGCGCGGGCAAGGCCATCCGAATCGAAATCGTCGTGCAGGACATGGCCCAAGACAAACACAGCCAGCGCCATCAGTAAAGAGGCCACGACCACGCGCGGCGCGACATGGCGGAAACGCGCATCGAAATGTAAATGGCGGCGTTTGTCGAGAACGCGCCAGATCAGCACGATTTGGACCCACCCCGCCAGACCGGTGGCGGTCGCAATGCCCGCCACCCCCATATCGAAGGCAAAGATCAGGATCAGCGCCAGCACGATGTTAAAACCTACCGAGATCGCGGCGACGATCACGGGCGTGCGCGTATCCTGCCGGGCGTAACAGGCGGTCGCCAGCACCTTGCCCATCACATAGGCGGGCAGGCCGAGCGAATAGCCCATCAACACGCGCGCGGTGGCGGCGGCATCGCCTGCGGTAAACGCGCCCTGCCGGAACAGCGAGAAGATAATCGGATGCGCCGCGACGCCGAGCGCGAGGGCGGCGGGCAAAGCCAGCAGCAGACAGATTTCAAGCCCGCGATTGAACAGGCGCTGGGTTTCGTCGTGGTTTTCGGCAGCGACCGCGCGCGAAAGCATGGGCAAAAGCGCGGTGCCGACCGCGATACCGACGGTGCCGAGCGGAAGCTGATTCAAACGGTCCGCGTAATACAGATGGCTGATCGCACCGGCGGGCAGGAAAGAGCCGATGACGACGTCGGCGAATAAATTGATCTGCACCACGCCCGCGCCGATCACGCCGGGCAGCATCAGTTTGAACAGGCGGCGGATATGCGCATCCAGCACCGGTTTTTTGGGCACGAGGACCAGGCCCATGCGCCGTGCGCGCGACCATACCCATGCCAGTTGAATGACGCCCGCGATCAGCACGCCCCACGACAAAGCGTGCCCGGCACTTGGAAACGTCCACGGCGAAACCATCAACGCCGCGATCAGCGTCAGATTGAAAAAGATCGGCGCGGCGGCGAAAGGCGCGAAACGGTCATAGGCATTCAGTACCCCGCCGACCAGCGCGGTCAACGACATGAACAGAAGATAGGGAAAGGTAATGCGCGAAAACATCACCGCAAGGTCGTAGCGTGTCGTGCCTTCGCCGAAGCCGGGGGCAAGCAGCCACATGATCAGCGGCATCGCGACGATGCAGATCAGGGTGAAGGGCAGCAGAATCGCGACCATCACGCCCATCGCGTTGCGGGCGAAATCGGCAGCCGCCTTTTCGCCCTCTTTTTGGGTGACGTGGCTGTAAAGCGGGACGAAGGAAACGGAAAACGCGCCCTCGGCCGTCACGCGGCGGAAAAAATTGGGCAGTTTGAGCGCAACGAAAAACGCGTCCGCCACCGGCCCCGCGCCAAGGATGCGCGCGGTCAGCAGGTCGCGCGCGAAGCCCGCCACGCGGCTGACCAGAGTCAATGCCCCGACGGTGAACATGGCCTTGATCAAACGCATGTGAAAAACTCCAAAACGCCTCTCGATTCGTTGCGAATTTGGTGCCAGAGTGACGTCCAAGCATCATGAGCATTCATAGCACCACGTCAACGGCACCCTATCAGTTTTCGCAGGAAAATCCGGAAAGCGGATGGTTTGGCGTCAAACGCGTCAGGCCAACCGAGAAAACCGGTCTGGTTCTGGACGTCTTTCATTCCGTCGCCCGCAAATACGACATCATGAACGACCTGATGTCGGGCGGGGTTCACCGTTTGTGGAAGGACCGGCTGATCCGGATGATCCGTCCACGCCGCGAATGGAGGTTCCTTGACGTCGCTGGGGGCACGGGCGATATCGCCTTCCGCCTGCACGACGCCACCGAGGGCGAGGCGCCGATCACGGTGTGCGACATCAATTCCTCGATGCTTAAGGTGGGGGAGGCGCGCGCGCTCGATCGCGGCATCCTGCACAATCTCGACTGGGTGGAAGGAAACGCCGAAAAGCTGCCCTTTCCCGACAACAGCTTCGACGTCTATACCGTCGCTTTCGGCTTGCGCAACGTCACGCATATCGACACCGCCCTGAAAGAGGCGTGCCGCGTTCTTAAACCCGGCGGGCGCTTTTTCTGCCTTGAATTCAGCCATGTCGACAACCCGGCGATCAACCGGATGTACGGGCTGTACTCGGAAAAGGTCATTCCGCGTCTGGGCAAGATGGTCGCGAACGATTCCGATTCCTACCAATACCTGATCGAATCGATCCGCAAATTCCCGCGCCGGGGCGATCTGGCGCGCCGCCTTAAACTCGCGGGTTTCCGCGGGGCGCGGGTGACGCCGCTGTCCTTCGGTCTGGTCGCGGTGCATGAGGCACGAAAATAAATACGGATCAATCCGTTGCAGGAAATAGTTGCATAATCGGCTGCATCGGCTTAAACCTGAACTTATAGAAAATACCAAGAAAGGCCCTGTCCCATGATCCGATCTTCCCTGCTTGTCGGCGCGGCATTGATCGCGCTTGTTCCTGTCGCCTTCGCAGATGACGCCGTATCGGTGACGCGGACCAGCGCCGCGGCTTCCGAACACACGGCTGCCGAGGCGGCGACCACCGCCGCCCTTGCCGGATCGACCGCGACCCCTGTGCCGATGAATGGGCAACCAGCAGGCGAGCAATCGGCCTTCGCACAGGCGTTGCATTCGATCCGTAGCTGGTTCGGCGCCGATACGGCGCAACAATCCGCGTCCGGCAAACCCGCCGACACGACGACGGCAATGAGCAGCGATTCGCTTCAGGTTCCACCGCCGGTCGACGGCACAAGCCCCGCCGCGATCGAACCGGCCGCCGGTTTCGACGAGGATACGCTGCAGGCCCCGCCGCCCTATTACGGTCCGACATCGGACGCGACACCGCGCGCCAGTTCGTTCGACAGTTCCCCCTCGGTCGCTGCGTTCGGCGATGCCGCATCGCCGGAGGGCATGGCAGGCATGGCCCCGGCCGCGGGAACCGACACCCCCATCGACGTCAGTAAGATCAATTGCGATTCGATCATGAAGGGCGCCGCCAACGCCGCTGCCAACACCATGGGCGACGAAGGCCCGACGGCCGAGATGATCGACGCCTGCACCAAGGCCGAAGCCGCCAAAGCCGCCGCAAGTTCCGGGACGACGCCCGCGACCGCCAACGAAGCCAGCGAGGGCAGCGCCACCGCATCAGGCACCGGCAGCGTCACACCAGAAATGCTGCCGGATTCCACGATCATTCCGGCCCAGCCGATGGAACCGGCGCAGCCCGCGCTGGACGCCGGACCCGCGGCGATGCCGCCCGCCGCACCGCTGCCGAGCACACAGCCCGCGGCGGGTGCCGGAGAGCCGACACAATAATTCCCTCGCGTATTTCTTTGTTCTGGCCGGTTTTGCGGCTTTCGCCGCGCGCGTGTTCCGGTCTATATCTTGTGCTATGTCCGAAACGCGCAGCATCCTTTTAATCGTTTCCGGCGGCATCGCCGCCTATAAAGCGCTTGAGCTGATCCGCCTGATCCGCCAGCGCGGCATGCGCGTGCGCTGCATCCTGACGCGGGGCGGGGCACATTTCGTTACCGCGCTTTCGCTTGGCGCGCTGTCGGGCGAGAAGGTTTACGAGGATCTGTGGTCCCTGACCGACGAGGCGGAAATGGGGCATATCCGACTGGCGCGCGATTGCGACCTTGTGGCCGTGGTCCCGGCCAGCGCCGACATGCTGGCCAAAATGGCGGGCGGCCATGCCGACGATCTTGCCACCACCGTGCTTTTGGCCACGGACAAGCCCGTTTTGGCCGCGCCCGCGATGAACCCCGCGATGTGGGTGCATCCGGCGGTGCAGGCGAATGTCGAAACATTGCGTAAACGCGGCATATATCTTTGTGGACCTGATGACGGCGCGGCCGCGTGCGGCGAAACCGGGACAGGACGGATGAGCGAACCCGAAACATTGCTGGAGGCTATTGATGACATTTTCGCCCGAACTGCCTGACCTGAAAGGCATCCATGCGATCGTGACGTCGGGGCCAACGCGCGAGCATATCGACCCGGTGCGCTATATCTCCAACGAATCCTCCGGCAAGCAGGGGCATGCCATCGCCGAGGCGTTCGCCCGCGCGGGCGCGCGGGTGACGTTGATCACCGGTCCGGTCGCGATCCCCGACCCCGTGCACGGCAACATCACCGTGGTGCGCGTGATCAGCGCGCGCGACATGCTGGCGGCGGCCGAATCCGCCCTGCCCGCCGACATCGCCGTGTGCGCCGCGGCGGTCGCGGATTTTCGCCCCAGCGATATCGTCGATCATAAAATCAAGAAGCGCGCGGGCGACAATACGATGACCATCACCCTGGTCGAAAACCCGGATATCCTTAAAACGCTGGGCCACCATGCCACGCAACGCCCCGCGATCGTCGCCGGTTTCGCCGCGGAAACCGAAAACGTCATCGCCTATGCGCAAGGCAAGCTTGAAAAAAAACGCGCCGATGTGATTTTTGCGAACTCGGTCGCGGGCGGCGCAGTGTTCGGACAGGACGATACGCACCTGACCATGGTGACCGCCACGAAAAACGAAGACTGGGGCGTGCTGGACAAGCAACAGGCCGCGATGGAAATCGTCGCCACGCTCGCACGTCTGCTTAAACCAAAAGTCGCCTGAAAGAGGAGATAGAGATGACCTGCACCATTCCCGTCACCCGCCTGACCCATGCCGCCGATCTGGCCCTGCCGGCTTATGCCACCGAACAGGCGGCGGGCATGGACCTTGTCGCAGCGATCGACGCACCAATGACCCTTGCACCGGGCGCGCGGGCACTGGTGCCCACCGGCATCTGCATCGCGTTGCCGGCGGGGTTCGAGGCGCAGGTGCGCCCGCGTTCCGGCCTGGCCGCGAAAAACGGCGTGACGGTCCTTAACGCGCCGGGGACAATCGATGCCGATTACCGGGGCGAGATCAAGGCCATCTTGATCAATCTGGGCGACCAGCCCTTTACCATCGAACGCGGGATGCGCGTCGCGCAAATGGTCATCGCGCGTTACGAACAGGTGCAGTGGGACGCGGTCGAGAGCCTTGAGAACACCGCGCGCGGCGCGGGCGGGTTTGGCAGCACCGGCACGAAAGCGGCTTAAAACCGCGTAGATACGGGTGACAGGCGGGGATGGATTTCCTATAAAAAGACATGACCCGCAAAGCGCAACAGAATACGGACACGGCATCGCCCGATACGTCTACCGATACGGTCGTCGATACATCCGGCATGACGCCGATGATGGCGCAGTATATGTCGGTCAAGGCCGCGCATCCGGGTTGCCTGTTGTTTTACCGTATGGGCGATTTTTACGAGCTGTTTTTCGAGGACGCGGAAATCGCCTCCAAAACGCTGGACATCGCACTGACCAAGCGCGGCAAGCATCAGGGCGCGGATATTCCGATGTGCGGCGTGCCGGTGCACAGCCATGAATCCTATCTTTCGCGACTGATCCGCGCGGGGCACCGCGTTGCGATCTGCGAACAGACGGAAACCCCGGAACAGGCCAAGGCGCGCGGCGGGTACAAGGCGCTGGTCGCGCGCGACGTGATCCGCATCATCACCCCCGGCACGCTGACCGAGGAGGCATTGCTCGATTCCCGCGCGGCGAATTATCTGGCCTGTGTGGCGGGAACGCCGCCTTTGCTTGGCCTTGCGTGGATCGACATGTCGACCGGCGCGTTCCATACGCAGGCGCTGGACCCTGCCGCCCTGCCCGCCGCCTTGGAGCGTCTGGGCGCGCGCGAGGTTCTGGTGTCCGAGCGCCTTGCCCAGCACGCGGCGCTTTCGGACACGCTGGCCGAAGCGGGCGCGGCGTTGAGCGTCCAGCCCGCATCGCTGTTCGACGCGGGCAATGCCGAGGCGCGGCTTAAATCCATGTTCCTGGTCGGCACGCTGGATGCGTTCGGCGCGTTCACCGTGGGCGAAATTACCGCGGCAGGCAGTCTTGTCGATTATATCTTCCGTACGCAAAAGGGCGCAGCGCCGCGCCTGAACGCGCCCGCGCGCGTGCCTATGGATTCTGTGGTCGAAATCGACGCCGCGACGCGGCGCAATCTGGAACTCACGCGTACGCTTGCAGGAGAGCGCGCGGGCAGTTTGCTGGCATGCGTCGACATGACGTTGACCGGCCCCGGCGCGCGATTGCTGGCCGAACGCATTGCCGCGCCTTCGCGCGATGTCGCGGAAATCAATACCCGCCTTGACCAGATCGCCGCGCTTTTGTCGGATACGCGCACGCGCGAGGATCTGCGCGCGCATCTGCGCGCGATGCCGGACATCGAACGCGCGCTTTCCCGCCTTGCGCTGTCGCGCGGCACGCCGCGCGACCTTGCGATGATCCGCGACGGCGTCGCCGCCGCCGCATCGGTGCGCGCCTGTTTGATCGAGCGCGCGTCCGACAGCACGCTGGACGGGTTGTCCGACATGCTGGCGGCGGATAGCGGCATCCACGCGCTACACGACACGCTTGCGCGCGCACTGGACGACGATTTGCCGTTCACCGCGCGTGAAGGCGGATTCATCCGGCGCGGACATCATCAGGGGCTTGATTCCCTGCGTACGCTGCGCGACGATTCCAAAAAGACCATCGCCGCGCTTCAGGCCGATTACGCGCAACGCACCGGCATATCGGCGCTGAAGGTCACGTATAACAACATGCTGGGCTATTTCATCGAAGTTCCGGCACGGCACGCCGACGCGCTGATGGTGCATGGGCGGCCCGCCAACGACACGGCATCGGACAATCCGTTCGTCCACCGCCAGACACTGGCGAACGCGGTGCGGTTTTCGACGCCGGAACTTTCGGAGTTGGAATCAAAAATCCTGTCCGCCGCCGACAAATCGATCGCGCTGGAGCTTGAGATTTTCGAGGAATTGCGCGGCATGGCGATGGCGGCGGGCGAAACGCTGGCGCGGTTCGCGCACGGGCTTGCGCGCATCGACGTCGCGGCGGGATTTGCGGCGCTGGCGGCGGCGCGCAACTACACACGGCCACAAGTGGATGAAAGCACCGCGTTCCAGATCACGCGCGGGCGGCATCCGGTCGTCGAGCGGGCAGTGGCCGAACAGGCGCCGGGCGATACCGCCTTCGTGCCCAATGACTGCGATCTTTCGCCGGATACGCGGCTGTGGCTGCTGACGGGGCCGAACATGGCCGGGAAATCAACCTTTCTGCGCCAGAACGCGTTGATCGCCATTCTGGCGCAGGCGGGGTCGTTCGTGCCCGCCGCCGCCGCGCATATCGGCGCGGTGGACCGTATCTTTTCGCGCGTGGGCGCGTCCGACGACCTTGCGCGCGGGCGGTCCACCTTCATGGTGGAGATGGTGGAGGCGGCGGCGATTTTAAATCAGGCCACCGCGCGCTCGCTGGTCATCCTTGACGAAATCGGGCGCGGGACCGCGACGTTCGACGGGCTTTCCATTGCCTGGGCATGTCTTGAATACCTGCACGACATTAGCGCGTGCCGCGGCCTGTTCGCGACGCATTACCACGAATTGACCGCGTTGACGCAGCGGCTTTCCCATTTGTCGTGCCATGCGATGAGAGTGCGCGAATGGAAAGGCGATATCGTCTTTTTGCACGAGGTCGTGCCGGGTGCGGCAGACGAATCCTACGGCATCCACGTCGCGCGGCTTGCCGGTCTGCCCGCCCCGGTGATCGCACGGGCGCAGGACATACTCGACCAACTGCAGAAAAGCGAACAATCGGGCAAGCTGGCTGCATTGATCGATAATTTACCGCTGTTCCAGAACGTGGTGGAGAAATCCACCCCCACCATTACGCCGGAGCTGCGCAACTTTATCGAAAGCGTGGATCCCGACGCGCTTTCCCCGCGCGAGGCACTGGAGGCACTTTACGCCCTACGCACGCTTTACGGCAAAGGGCAGGCATAATTTGTCTTCCGGCCGCCCCTCTGGTACAAGCAGCGCGATGAACGCCAAGCCAAAAGCCAAGACAAAAAAGCCCGAAAAAGGCAAAAAGACGCAAAGCGTAAAGACCTTGACCAAGGCCGCGCCCAAGATCGGCGTGGTGTCGCTTGGCTGTCCCAAGGCTTTGGTCGATTCCGAACGCATCATCACCAAATTGCGCGCGGAGGGGTATGCGCTTTCCGCCAGTTACGAAGGCGCGGACGCAGTCATCGTCAATACCTGCGGGTTTCTTGAAAGCGCGCAAAAAGAGTCGCTGGACGCCATCGGCGAAGCGATCGCCGCCAACGGCAAGGTCATCGTCACCGGCTGCATGGGCGCCGAACCTGAAAAAATCCGCGCCATGCACCCCAAGGTGCATGCGATTACCGGCCCGCATCAATATGAAAGCGTGGTCGCGGCGGTGCATGAGGTGGCCGCACCGGTGCACGAGCCGTTCCTTGATCTCGTGCCGCCCGCCGGGTTGAAGCTGACGCCACGGCATTATGCGTATCTGAAAATCTCGGAAGGCTGCAACAACCGCTGCACGTTCTGCATCATTCCGCATCTGCGTGGCGATCTTGTTTCCCGCCCCGCCGCGCATGTGATGATCGAGGCCGAAAACCTGGCCAAAGCGGGGGTAAAAGAACTGCTGGTCATCTCGCAAGATACGTCCGCTTATGGCATCGATATCGATTATGCCGAAAGCGCATGGAAGGGCCAGAAAATCCGCGCGAAATTCGTCGATCTGGCCACCGCGCTGGGCACGCTTGGCGTATGGGTGCGGCTGCATTACGTGTATCCGTATCCGCATGTCGACGCGGTGATCGATCTGATGGCCGAGGGCAAGATCCTTCCTTATCTCGACATTCCGTTTCAACACGCGGCGCCGAATGTGCTTAAAAACATGAAGCGCCCGGCAATGCAGGCGAAGACGCTTGAGCGTATCAAGGCGTGGCGCAAGACCTGCCCCGATTTGACCATTCGTTCGTCGTTCATCGTGGGCTTCCCCGGCGAGACGGAGGAGGACTTCCAGTTCCTGCTCGACTGGATTCAAGAGGGGCAGCTTGACCGCGTCGGCTGCTTCAAATACGAGCCAGTAGAGGGCGCGGTTTCGGAAACGCTGAACCTGCCCGAGGTGCCGCAGGCGGTCAAGGACGAACGCTGGGCGCGACTGATGGCCGTGCAGCAGAAAATTTCCACCGCGCGGCTGGCCGCCAAGATCGGGCGGACATTGCCGTGCATCATCGACGATGTCGACGGCGAAGGCGGCGCGAACGCCCGCAGCCCAGGCGACGCACCGGAAATCGACGGCGCGGTTTATCTGCGCGACGTGCCGCGCGGCGTAAAGGCGGGCGACATCGTACCGGTGCTGATCGAGGATGCCGATGAATACGATTTGTACGGGGTGATTGCGGATTGAAGGGGACAATCGCGCATGGGTTTGCGTTTAGCGTTTCTTTTTGTTGCGTTTTTTGTGGCCGCGTGCACGACGGTCACCGACCCGCCGCGCGCATCGTATAGCAGTCTAAAGGCCGAAACGCGGCAGGAGCGCGGCGACATTCTGGTCCGCACCGTCGCGGCGCAGCGGCGGCTGCTTGAGATCGGCGCACCGCTTTTGACCGCCAACGCTTCGCTTTGCCCAAGGCGGCGCAGCGTTCCAGGTTTCGAGGTCGTAAGCGATTTCGACATGCCGCGCGCGTTGCAGGACGTGGCGATGGCGCGTGTGCATCTTAACCGCGACGCACGGGTGCTTGCGGTTTTCGCCGGCGGACCGGCGGACCGCGTGGGCGTGCGGACGGGCGACGTACTGGCCGCCATCGACGGCCGCCCGGTGCGCAACGCCGCCGAAGTTCGGGCGCGGCTGCGCCGCAAGCACGACGCAAGGACGATGGGTTTCGGGTTTCTGCGCGACGGCGTCGCATACGACGCACGTATTTCCTTTATCCCGACTTGCGCCTACCGGCTTGTATATGTCGCGGGTGCGCGCGAGATCAACGCCTATACTGATGGCGAGCGGATTTTCGTGACGCAGGGCATGATGGATTTCGCCAACGACCGCGAACTTGCCGCCGTCATCGGGCACGAATTGGCGCATATCGTCATGCAGCACATCCCGAAACAGACCCTCAACCGCGCGGGGATCGAGATCATCGGCGGCGCGGTTACGGGGCTTTTGGGCGTGCTGGACTGGAACGGCACGGTGGCGGCCATGCTTGACGCCTATACCCAGGCCTATTCGGAAAGTTTCGAGATCGAGGCCGATTACGTGGGCGCCTATCTGCTGGCGCGCGCGGGCGGCGACACGGGTGCGATCGCCCCGTTCTGGCGACGCATGGCGGCGGAAAACGGGCTTGATTCCGTATCGCTGCCCGTGGGTGAATTGCGCACCCATCCCGATACGCCAAAACGTTTCGTGGTCATGACGCGCACGGACGCGGAAATCCGCGATAAGATGCGGCATGGCGTGCCGTTGATGCCGGAACTCATGCACGGCTTCGCCTATGGCAAACCGTTCTGGCCGTGGGAAAGCGATGCCGATGCGGACGAGGAGCCGGATGATTCCGACCTCAATCACTGATCCGGCGCCGGTCCTTCCGGACCTCCTTGCTTCTGGACTTGACGTCGTGTTCTGCGGCACCGCGCCCGGCCATATCTCGGCGGCGCGGCGGGCGTATTACGCGCATCCGCAAAACAAATTCTGGCGCATCCTGTACGAGGCCGGTTTTACGCCGGAATTGCTTGCGCCCGCCGATTACGCACGGCTGATTACATTCGGCATCGGCCTGACCGACATTGCCAAGTTCGACCACGGCATGGATTACGAACTTGCGCGCGGCGCGCTGGGAGCGGCGGCGATCGACGATTTGCGCGCGCGCATCGCGCGTTACCGCCCGCGCATTCTGGCGTTCACCAGCAAGACCGGCGGGACCGCCTTCCTGAAAGGTTCAAGACCCTATGGGGTGCAGCCGGAAACCTTGGGCGAAACCCGCATATGGGTCCTACCCTCGCCCTCGCCCGCCGCCATACGCTTTTGGGACGCAGGGCCGTGGCGCGATCTTGGACGAATGATCAAAAAGCGGAGCGGTTAACGGAAAGTCATATCCCCAGCCGAAAAGATTTCGGTTTTGTCCGGATAGACATATGTCCCCGTTTGAGGATCGCGATAGTATCCACCGATCATCAAAACATTGCCGTTTTGCATTTTTACCGCCGAATGCAGCACGCGAGGAAAATGCATGGGCGGCAAGGCTTCGGTTTTACCTGTCTTGGGGTCATAAAGTTCGGCGGCAGACTCGAACACCGCGTTGCCGGCATCATCCCGTCCCATGCCGCCGGTCACCAGCACCTTACCGGAATCCAGCAGGGTTGCCGTATGGCCATAGCGCGCGGTCAGCAATTCGCCGCCAGGTGTAAATTTGCGCGTTTCCGGATCGTAAACTTCTATCGTTTTCAGCGGCATGTCATCCTTAACACCGCCGATCACAAGTACTTTCCCGTTCTTCAAAAGCGTCGCCGTATCCTGTTTGCGCGCCGTTGCAAGGCGCCCCACGGCTTGCAGCGTATTGGTTTCTGGATCCATTACATAGGCGGCATCGAGATATTGCAGTTTTCCATCCTCGGTGGCGATCCCGCCCACAACCAAAACAGTGCCGTCGTTCAGGCGCGTCGCCGTTCCCATGGAGCGCCCGATCGGAAAATCAGGCCCGCGGGTATTTTTCATGGCAACAGGGTCAAAATATTCGCTGGTTTTGATGTAGCCATTTTCGTTGCTGTCCCCGCCCAGCATAAAAATCCGACCATCGCGCAGCATGGCAAAACGTTCGTTATCGCGCGCCTCGGTCAATCGGGGCGCTGCGACGGCTTGGTGCTGCTCCAGATCGAAAATCCAAGCCTCGTCTAGAAATTTCTTGTCGCGATTAAAGCCGCCGGCGACATAGATGCGCCCATCCTTCAATTCCTGCGCAGCGTGCACGAAGACAGGTGTCGGCAAATGGCCAACCAGCGACCAGATGTTGGTTTTCGGATCGTATACCTGAACAGTATCGTCGCCGCCATTGCCACGATCGCCACCCGTTACCAGTACCCGACCATCTGACAGAAGCATTGAAATATGCTGGGATGTTCCCGCGATCATGGTTCCCGGCCTAGAGTCGGCGCTTTGGCTGAAAGCTGTTGCAGCCAAGACAACCGTCAAAGCCGTTAGGATGAAAAATCTTGAGGTCCATTTCGTACGGCCGGTCACTGTATTTTCCTTATTCTCTATTCGTTGCTTTTTGTGCGCACGCGGCTTTCCCGCATGCCATTCGGGGATTATATATGCGCTCCGCCAGTATCAAAACACATCTATCGTGCTGATTCTATTATTTTTGTGCGAAACAGACATGCCGTAATTGACGTTAAAACGCTTTCCCGGTAGTCCTATGCCTTCCGAGATGGAGGGGTGGCAGAGTGGTTGAATGCACCGGTCTCGAAAGCTGATTTCCATATATATTTAACTAAAAAATACAAACAAAACCAACAAGTTAAATATCTTAACTTTTACATATTATACTTACACATGTCTTACACAGTTTCAAATTGTGGAGGTATGTGATGAACATCCAGACGCATTCTTTCATGGACGGTCGTGTCCATGTCTATAAACGCGACAACAGCCGCTATTGGCAGTGCTCCACATACATGAACGGACGCAATCACCGTGTCTCAACGCGGGAGGAGAGTCTTGCGCTGGCAAAGGATGTCGCCACGCAATGGTACATGAGCATGTATGTGGATGCTCGAAGCCAACGGATAGATGATCGCCTCGCCCTTCTCATGCGTAAATCAAACAGATATGCGCCGCATGACCATGCGGCTCCAATGGCTTCAGCCAAACCCAAAAAAGAAACTGGCCCCACGTTCCGTGAAGCTGCCGAAAAATTCATGGGTGAATATCGGGTTATCACCCAAGGCCAACGCAACGAAGCGTGGGCCAAGGATCACGAAAGACGCATCAAAACACACCTGATGTCTTTCTTTGGCGATATGCCTGTATCAACCATCAACGCGGGGCTGGTGCAGGAATACCGCGTGAAACGCCAAACGGATGGCTATAAGGGCCGCAAGCCATCCCGCAGCACTTTGCACCACGAAACCGTTACCCTTCGGCTTGTTCTTAAAACGGCGCATCGATATGGCTGGATACCGCAAGTACCAGACATAGCCGCGCCTTATAAAACTTCAGGCAAGGTAAAGCACCGCGCTTGGTTTTCACCTGAAGAATACAAAGCTCTTTATAACGCCACACGCGAGCGAGCCAAGAACCCGCCCCGTGAAAGAGATCGTAGCGTATGGGAAGACTTCCATGACTACGTTCTCTTCATGGCCAATACAGGGCTGCGGCCTGACGAGGCCGCACGGCTTGAATACAGGGATGTCACGGTCGTGACAGACCAAGACTCAGGCGAACGCCTTTTAGAAATCGAAGTGCGCGGCAAACGCGGCGTTGGATACTGCAAAAGCATGACAGGTGCTATCCTGCCCTTCCAGCGGATGCAGAAACGCCACGGCGGACAACCGACCCAGCGGATTTTCGGCAAGACCCGCCCTGTCCTTATGAACCAAGTGCTGAGCGATTTGAACCTGAAGAACGACCGTGACGGAAATGTGCGTACGGCTTACAGCCTTCGCCATACCTATATCTGCCTGCGCCTCATGGAGGGGGCGGATATCTATCAAATCGCCAAAAACTGCCGTACCAGTGTTGAGATGATCGAGAAATTCTATGCCGCCCATCTTAAAAACACCCTCGATGCCTCGGCCATTAACGTCCGAAAACCTAAGAAAAGGCTTGAAAAACAAGAATAAACTTAAGGTGAAAACACCTTGAAATAAGACTTTTTCCCGATTATAAGTAGCGCCTCAAAAGCGTTCTGCGGACAGGTGGCCGAGTGGTTGAAGGCACCGCTCTCGAAAAGCGGCAAGGGTTCGCGCCCTTCGTGAGTTCGAATCTCACCCTGTCCGCCAGCGTTTGAAAAACCGTTTTCCTCTTTTTTTTCATAGTGTTCTGTCTTAGTGTTTCAATCAGCTAGTGATTGAAACAGGGTAACATGAAGAAGGCATCGTCATCGAGTGGGACTATACAGACGATAAATCGGATATGCTTGTGAAGGGAAAAGAAAGATGGATGCGCTATATTAGAAACAGTAAGGAGCCTCGTCGACCAGTGCGCGGAACTGAATTTATAGGCATTTCTCGAATCGTTCCTGCTTTTGAGAAAAAAGGCTACGGAAAACTCTTCTCTAACAAAAAGAAATACATTGAATCTACGCGCGACACCAAGGTTTGCGAATATCTAACTCGAATAGTTTCAAAGAAGTATAGCAGCGTCGCCTCATATACTCATAAAAACTCCCTTGAGGACAGCGGGCGTCCCCCGGCCAGCGCGGCCAAGCGTTGCTAAATATTGGACGGAAAGCAACGGTTAATAGCGCTCGTATTACTGAAGTAAAATCAGACGATAAAATCAAAGCAGCTTCAGATGAAGCAGTTGAGTTCTTTCGCAAGAAAAGGGAAGCATATGATCCTCGTACAGGACTCAATCTTTATGAGGATGAACGCTTAATAAGGGCACGCGAGTCAATGATTCTCGCTGTGCAAGTCTTTAACAGTCCTAATCTACATTTCAAAACAGAAGTTTTTTCAGTCCTGGCAAACATTGCTTGGACGTATCTTCTGCATGAGTATTACGATCGCAAGGGTGTTGCAGTTGTTGGCAAAGATGGCCGTTCTTTATTGCTTAGCCAAATGATCGAAAGACATGATTGCCCTTTAAGCAAGGGAATGATTAATAATCTAAAAGACCTAATTGATATTAGAAACGATGTAGAACATAAGCTCCTGATGAGGGCAGATAAGAAATTCTTCCCTAAGTTTCAGGCTTGCTGTCTGAATTTTGATAAGGCTCTATGTGAAATTTTTGATGCGCGACTATCACTGCAGCATGAGCTATCTCTGGCGCTCCAGTTTGCAAAATTAGACTTTGAACAAATTACCACTCTGCAGAAATACGATGTTCCAGATCATATTTCTGCATTGGATGCACGACTGGATGCTCGGCTTTCAGATGAAGAACGAGCTGATATTGAGTACCAATTCAAGGTTATATACACACTCGACAATTCTGCAAAAAGCGGTGCCCATATTCAGTTTGTCAAGCCAGGTTCAGCCGAAGGCAAAGAAATCCATAACATTCTAGAAAAACGCGTTCTTGCTGATGACGATTATCCTTTTAAGCCAGCTCAAGTTTGGGCGACTGTAGCAAGGGAAAGTAAAGTTACTTTTTCTAGGAATGACCATACGAAAGCTTTAAGGCTTTACAAAGCACGTCCGACTCAAAAGAGTTCTCAGCCTCAAAACACAGATAAGAAATATTGTATCTATCATAAAGCCCATAAGGATTACACATATTCTCAAGCGTGGGTGGATTTTTTAGTTACACAAGTTAAAAATCCTGATGAACTTGCCAAAATTCGAGCGGTAAAAGTATGGAATAAAAAATAGCCTTATTAAAGGAAAACGCTTTATCCTTTAGTAAGCGTGTTTCTAATTAAAGGGTGGCTTTTAAGAGCGTTGCAAAATAATATCCGAAATGCCCGCCATTGCCCGTCTTGACTATATCAGTCCTGAAAATTTGGATATTCCTTCATGACAGCTTGCAAGGCATAGGTAATACTACGGGCTGCCGATACGAAAGCACTAAATTGATAACCAAACTCATTATAGTCATGAAAAGATTTGTGCTTTAGCCCTTCAAGAAAATAATCAGCTTCAGCCACCTTGTCTGCAACGATATAAAACCCACGCGCGGGGAATTCAAATTTTTTTGAAGTCATTTAATCCCTCTTTTATCCAGCTAATAGAAATTGAATATATTGAAATTTCTATGCTGTATTAATGCAAGCAGTTGTTGTTGGATACACGCTGAACTACTCCGTTTTTTCGATCAGCATGAGGCACCAAGAAGCTTGATCGCATGATGCGCACTGCGCGTTCGGCGATTTCTATGCGCCACTACCCCGAGATCACCGCCGATTCCCAGTTGCCGGAAAGAGCCGTTTTGTCCTAAATGGCACAGCAGAATGTCACAAAATCAGCCATAGAAGCCATATCACGGCGAGGCGAAAAACTGCGGGAGCAAAACAAAAATGACCATTTTCTCTCCGAGCAGTGAGCCGATCGTCACACTCATTGAAGATATTGACCGAGGCAAAATCGGGTTACTGATTAAACACCAACGGGATTGCACGAAAACAAAACCTTAGCGATCATAGCGCTACAGCAAAAATATAGCGCTAATCCCTATCGGGCATGATCCGCTGGATTTTTGATACAATCGATCAATCCCTATCGTCCTTTAATTTTTGGAATTCTTACCGCAGCGAAGACGGGTTCGGTTTTTTCCAGCAAACTTTCTTCACTCGGATACAAAAAGGCCGGCGGATTCCGCCGGCCTTGGCATTCGTCAAAAGAAGCCTTATTCAAACGCCGCGCCGGGCGCGAGGCCGAGTTTTTTAAGGATTTTGACCAGCGGGCAAAACCCCGTGAAGGACGCCTGAAACAGGTTGAGGCCGACAAAGGCCGTAAGCAACAACCAGCCGGGACCGAACATATAAGCAAGCAGCGCCGATGCCAGCGTCATCACGCCCGCGAAGCGGAGCACCGCTTTGTCGATATTGGTTTTGTTTGCGCCCATGACGGTCATCCTTTTTGGGGTTCGACGATTTTTTTGAGTTTGCGCAGGCCAAGAAGCTGGAGGCCCCAGCGTTCATAGAACGGCTCGGCCGTACCGCGGCGGATCTTATAGACGAAGAAACGTTCAAACAGATATTTGGCCCAGTGGACCCATTTTCCCGCCGACGACCAGTTGAGATTGCGCGGCGGCAATTGCGGCTGGGCGACGAAGGCTATGCCACGGTCACCGAAATCGGCCAGGCAGACCGCGTTCCATGTCGCCTGCGTATTCATCGGCAGGCCGCGCAGCACGCGGTCGATGTTGCGCGCGGTGGCGGTGACCATGGATTCGATCATGAAGCCGGTTTTGGGCACGCCCACCGGCACCGGAGTCTTGCCCTGCGGCGCGATCGCGATGCACACGCCGATGCCGAAGACGTTGCGGTAAGTCGGGTTGCACTGATACCGGTCGACAAGCACGAAGCCGCGCGGGTTGGTCAACCCTTCGATGCCCGCAACCGCCGGCACGCCACGGAAGGCGGGCAGCATCATGGTGTATTTCGTCGCGACCTCGTGCGTGCGCAGGACGTCGCCGTTATCGCCCACTTCCTCGGCCAGAATCTTTCCGTCCTCGAAATGCTTGATCCGGGCGCTGGTGATCCATTTGATGTCGCGGTTGCGCATCTGGCTTTCCAGCAGGCCCTTGGTGTCGCCCACGCCGTCGAGGCCAAGATGCCCGACATAGGGTTCGGAGGTGATGAAGGTCATCGGCACGCGGTCGCGGATTTCGCGTTTGCGCAGCTCGGTATCGAGCACGAAGGCGAATTCGTAAGCCGGGCCGAAACATGATGCGCCCTGTACCGCGCCGACCACGATGGGGCCCGGATCGTCGGCGAATTTTTTAAAGGCATCGTATGCCTTTTCCGCGTGATCGATATGGCAGATCGACTGGGTGAAGCCATTGGGCCCGAAGCCCTGAATCTCGTCAAAGGCGAGATCGGGACCGGTCGCGATCACCAGATAGTCGTATTTGACCAGCGAGCCGTCTTCGAGCGTGATGGAATTCTCGGCCGGGTTTACGCGCTTGGCGCCTTGCGGATAATAGGTGATGCCTTTTTTGCGCATCACGTCCTTGAGATTGACGTCGACATGCTTGCGTTCACGCCAGCCCACCGCAACCCATGGGTTGGACGGTACGAAGTGGTAGCTGTAACCCTGGCCGATAACGCTGACCCGGTCACCCTTGCGCAGATGCGCGCGCAATTCGTACGCCATGATGGTGCCCCCAAGACCGGCACCCAGAACGACAATCTCAGCCATGATGATCCTCCTTATTCGTTAACGGACGTCCGTCGTCCCTTAGGATGACGTAAATTGCGGGAATTACCAAGACCGTCAAAATGGTCGAGGAGGCCAGACCGAATAAAAGCGAGATGGCCAACCCCTGAAAAATCGGATCGGTCAGAATTGTAATCGCGCCGATCATCGCGGCCAGTGCGGTCAGCATGATCGGCCGGAAACGCACGGCCCCGGCCTCCAGCAGCACGTCGCGCAGGCTTTTGCCCGCACCCGCGCCGTGGCGAATGAAATCGACCAGAAGGATCGAGTTGCGCACGATGATACCCGCCAGCGCGATGAACCCGATCATCGATGTCGCGGTGAACGGCGCATGAAAAAGAAGGTGCCCCAGTATGATGCCGATGAAGGTCAACGGAACCGGCGTGAGAATCACCAGCGGAATCTTGAAGCTTTTGAACTGCCCCACCACCAGCACGTAGATGCCAAGCAACGCCACGCCAAACGCGATGCCCATGTCGCGGAAGGTGACATAGGTGATTTCCCATTCGCCGTCCCACAGCAAGGTGGGCTTCGATTCATCGGTCGGCGCGCCGTGGTATTTTATTACCGGCTTCGGCACATCGCCCCAATCCGCCTTGTCTATCACCTTTTCCGCATCGAGCATTCCATAGACCGGGGCTTCGAACGCGCCGGCCAGTTCGGCCATCACCATGTCGGCGTAACGCCCGTTATGGCGGAAGATGACGGGCGAGCCCAGTTCGTCGCGCACGCGCGTGACATCGCCAAGTTCAACCATAGCGGCACCGGCCTTGGCCGGGGCCAGCGGCGTGGTCGCAAGCTTCGTACCCCAGACAAGATCATGCGCGGGCTGGCGAATATCGATCTGCACCGGATTGCGTCCGCCGCCGCGCTGCGAATACCCGACAGGCACGCCGCCCAACAGCATCTGGATGGTATCGTAAACGGTGTTTTGCTCCAGCCCATAGAATTCAAGCCGGTCGGGGTCGATTTCGATATGCAGGCGCGGCGGCTGCACCCCGAAGGAATTGTCGATATCGACCATATAAGGCACCTGCCCGAACGCCTTTTGCGTGCGTTCGGCCACCGCGCGGCGCATGTCCGCGTTTGGCCCGTAAATTTCCGCGATCACGGTGGACAGAACGGGCGGGCCCGGCGGCACTTCCACCACCTTGAGCGGCATATCCTGAAGCACCGGGTCGGCCTTCATGCGCGCGCGCAGGTCGAGCGCGATTTCGTGGCTGCTGCGCGAACGCTCGCCCTTGGGCAGAAGATTGATCTGCATTTCGCCCTTTTCCGGCGACTGACGCAGATAGTAATGCCGCACCAAACCGTTGAAGTTGAAGGGCGCGGGCGTGCCCGCATAGGTCTGCAGAGAAACGACCTCGGGGATTTCCTTCGCGACTTCGGCGGTCCGGTCGAGCGCGCGCTCCGTATCCTCAAGCGCGCTGCCCGCAGGAAGATCGGCAATAACCGCAAGTTCTGATTTGTTGTCGAAGGGCAGCAATTTGACCGTCACGCCGCGCGTCGCGAACAGCGTCATGGATAAAAGCGTCGCCGCGCCAACACCGATCAGGAAAAGGATGGCGACGCGCCGGTCGCGCACGATGGGCGTGGCGAAACGGCGGTAGAGCGCACCAAGCTTCCCCTCGCCGTGATCGGCGTGGTTTTCGCCCGCGGGGAAGCGTTTGGTCACCTTCATCATCAGCCACGGCGCGATGGTGACCGCGACAAAAAACGAAAACAACATCGCGACCGAGGCATTGACCGGGATCGGCGCCATATACGGCCCCATCAGGCCCGATACGAACAGCATCGGCAACAGCGCCGCGACCACGGTCAGCGTCGCGACAATGGTCGGGTTGCCGACTTCGGACACCGCGTCGATCGCGGCCTCGATTTTCGGACGCCCGTCCTTCATCGCCCAGTGGCGGGCGATGTTTTCGATGATGACGATCGCGTCGTCGACCAGAATCCCGATCGAAAAGATCAACGCGAACAGGCTGACGCGGTTGATGGTGTATCCCATCATCTTGGCGGCAAAAAGGGTCAGCAGAATGGTCACGGGAATAATGACCAAAGTCACCGCGGCTTCGCGCCAGCCGATGGAAAACCCGATCAGGACGACGATAGACAGGGTGGCAAGACCAAGGTGAAAAAGCAGTTCGTTCGCCTTTTCATCCGCAGTGTGGCCGTAATTGCGCGTGACCTCGATATCCACGTCCTTCGGCAGAAGCGTGGATTTAAGGGTGGCGAGGCGTTCGAGGATGTCGTCGGACACCACCACCGCGTTCGCACCCGCGCGCTTGGCGATCGCGACACTGACGGCAGGAACGGATTCCTGCCAGTTTCCGTCCTGCGCCTTGTGCCGTGTCATCACGCGCTGTTCCAACGGCATGGTTCCGACCACGACATCGGCGACGTCGCGCACGTAGACCGGGCGGCCGTCATAGGTGGTGAGTTGCAGCAATCCTGCGTCCGGAATACCGGTCAGGGTCTGGCCCGCAAGCACGGTCGCGGTCTTGCCGTCCGCGCGCACATAGCCGGGGGAGATCGCGCTGTTGGCCCCTTTGAGCTTGGCGACAAGTTGTGGCAAGGTGATGCCGTATTCGGCCATTTTGTCCGGTTTCGGCTCGATCCTGATTTCGGCGGGGTCGCCGCCGGACACGTAGGTCAGGCCGACATTGTCGACCTTTACCATTTCGGCCTTCAACCTTTCGGCAAGATCGTACAACGCGCCGCGGTCCCAATGCGTGGCGGCGCCGGGGCTGGGCGAAAGCGTCAGGACCACGATCGCAACGTCGTTGATGCCGCGCCCGACGATCAGCGGTTCAGGAATGCCGATCGGAATGCGGTCGGCGTTGGAGCTCATCTTTTCGTGCACGCGCAAGATCGCGTCCTCGGCCCGGGTGCCGACGATAAAGCGCGCGGTGACCATGACGCGGTCGTCCTGCGTCTGGCTATAGACGTGTTCGACGCCGTTGATGCCCTTGACGATTTCTTCCAACGGCTTGGTCACCAGTTCGACCGCGTCCTGCGCTTTTAGGCCGTCCGCGCGCACGGAGATATCGACCATCGGGACGCTGATCTGCGGCTCCTCCTCGCGCGGGATGGTGATCAGCGCGATCATTCCGAAGACCAGCGCCGCGATCAGCATCAGGGGCGTGAGCGGCGCATTGATCGTCGCGCGCGTCAGGCGGCCCGAAAGCCCAGAATCCCTGTGTTCGCTCATGGACGCACCACCACGTCGCCGGCTTTAAGACCTGAAAGAATCTCCGGTCCCTCCGGCGTCGTCTGGCCCAGACGGACCGGCGCCTCGATCATCTCGCCCGACGGGGTTTTGACGCGCACGAAGTCCATGCCGAAACGGTGCGCGACATAGCCCGCAGGAACGGCAATCGCCCGGCGGGAGTCAACCGCGATCCAGACGCGGACGCGTTCGCCCACGAAATAATCGCCGATGCCCTTGACCGACGCGTCGGCGCGCACACGACCGTCGTTTATTTCCGGATAGACCTTGACGATCGTGCCGGTGGGCGCGGCGGCGGCGCTGACCTCAGGCGCGTCGAGCGTCACGGTGTCGCCTTTATGGACATAGCGCGCATGGCGTTCGGGGATTTCCAGACGCAGCACAAAATCGCCTTCCGCCACCGTGGCCAGCGCTTCGCCCGGCATCACCACCGTGCCAGCGGTCACCGGCACGCTCAGGACGCGGCCCGTCACCGGCGCGAGCACCCGGCCTTCAGCGATCTGGCGGGACAGCACCTCGCGCTCCGCGACCAGCGCCTTGCGCGAATTGAAGGCGACGTCATAGGCACTTTGCGCCTTGTCGAGCGAGGATTGCGAGGCCGAGCCCGAAGGCACCAGCGCCTTGACGCGACCAAGTTCGGTGCGGGACTGGGTGATCTGGGCATCGGTGGCGGCGATGCGGGAGTCGAGCCCGCCGATCTGAAGCGCGATCTTGCGATCGGCAACGACACCGAGGACCTGCCCCTGTTTCACCTCGTCCCCCTCCCTGACCGAAAGGGTGGCGATGGTGCCGTTGATGCGCACGCGGGCGGGGACGACGTTGCGGCTTTCGACCGTGGCGAAGACCGCCTTCTGATCGTGGATCGACCATTCCCTGACCGTATATTCCGGTGCGAGGACCTGCGCGAGCGCGGAGGCGGGCAGCAGAGCGAGAAGCAGCAAGTATAAGGCGAAACGTTTCATTGGCAGTTTCCACAATAGGTATCGTACAAATACTGTATCACCGCACGCGCCGGAGCGGAATCCAGACGATAATAAACCGTCTGTGCCACCTTGCGCGAGGTCACCAGACCTTCGCTGCGCATCTTGCCGAGAAACTGTGAAACCTGGGACTGGCTGGCGCGGCCGTCTTCGGCGTCGACGATGTCGCCGACGCTGAGTTCGCCGCGATGCAGCAGATTGCACAAAATCGACAGACGCACCGGATGCGCCAGAAGCTTGAGCAGACCCACCGCCTGCATCAGGTTTTCGTGTCTTTGGGGTTTGGGTTTGCTTCGTCTGGCCATGTCTTACATTCCTTAAGCCGAATTATCTGTGATCCGGAGGCAGTTGACTTTAGCACGCCGCACTTATATGACTAGATTATTATTTTATAACATAATAATTTAACTTCCGGTAAATCCGGCAAAAGGACCTTCATGTTTTTTATGGCAGCGCACAAAACAATCCGGGCCAGCGACTTGACGCCCGAATCCTGCAAGAGTGCCACAATCCTTGATGTCCGTACCAATAAGGAACATGCGGACGCATGCCTTGACCTGCCGCATATCCACATCCCGATGGACGAAATTCATCCGGAATCCCTGGTGCACGACCACGGGCTGGCCAAGGACGCCAAACTGTATATCCTGTGTCTGGCAGGCAAGCGCGCGGTCGCAGTCGCAAGCCAGTTGACCAAGGCCGGATACACGGACGTGCATGTGATCGAAGGCGGGTTGATGGGGTGTCAGGCCTGCGGCCAGACGATCAAAAAAGGCTGACGGTCAAAAAAGGCTGGGGCAAAACAACGCAAGGAAACGAAAATGAGCAAGGAATTTCCATCGATCATCGCGGATATCAGCGCCTATTCCAAGGAGCTGCGGCAGATCATCCCCGACACGATGACCGGCTTCACCCAGATGGCGAACGCCGCGCTGAAGGCCAACGCGCTGGATGAAAAAACCAAGGAATTGATCGCGCTCGCGCTCGGTGTCGCCGGACATTGCGACGGGTGCCTCGGCTATCACGCCAAGGCGCTGGTGCGGCTTGGCGCAACGCGCGAGGAAGTCGCCGAAACGCTTGGCATGTGCGTATACATGGGTGGCGGCCCGTCGCTGATGTACGCCGCGGACGCCCTGCGCGCCTTCGACCAGTTCAAACAACAAGCCTGATTAACAACAACCCTGAAAGGTTCAAACATGAAACAGAATGTTGGAAATATCGACCGCGCACTGCGCATCGTCGCGGGCGTCGTCATCATCGGCGTTGGCATCTACATGAAAAGCTGGTGGGGCGCCGTCGGCATCGTTCCGCTTGGCACCGGGCTGGTCCGCTTTTGTCCGGCTTACCTGCCGCTGGGTCTTTCGACCAAGAAGGGCTAATCGCCGGTTACGTAGTCGATCGCCAGAATTTCCAGCGTTTCGATTCCGCCGCCGGTGCGCAACTCAACCCGGTCGCCCTCGCGTTTCTTCATCAGCGCGCGGGCGACGGGCGACTGCCAGTTGATCTTTCCATGGGCCATGTCGGCCTCGTCGATGTCGACCAGTTTCACCGTCTGTTTCGTGCCGTCGGCGCGCGCATAGGTCACCGTCGCGCCGAAGAACACCTGTTCCAGCGTCTGCTGGCGGCGCGGATCGACGATTTCCACCTTGTCCAGACGCTTGGTCAGATAGCGCACGCGGCGGTCGATTTCGCGCAAGCGTTTCTTGTTGTACAGGTAATCGCCGTTTTCTGAACGGTCACCGTTTCCCGCCGCCCAGGACACGATTTCGACGATGCGCGGGCGCTCGTCCTTCAGCAGAAAACGCAATTCCTCGCGCAGCGCAGCGGCGCCTTCCGGCGTCATGTAATTTTTCGTGCCGGGAGGCAACGGCGGCGGTTCGTCCGGACGTTCGGCGTCCTCGACCTCGGTCTCCTCGCTGGTGAAGGCCTTGCTCACAGCTTCGCGCCGCGTTTCTTCAAATCGTCGATCAGCGCCGCGACCTGTTTTTTCGAGACTTCGCGCAGCGCGCCTTCCGGCAGGTCGCCCAGCCGGAACGGCCCGTATTGAAGGCGGATCAGGCGGTTGACCACGCAGCCGAAATACTCCATCAGCTTGCGGATTTCGCGGTTTTTCCCTTCGGTCAGGGTGATGGTGTACCAGGTGTTGCGCCCGGTGGGCGCGCGGTCCTCGGTCACCTTCGCACCCTTGTACCTGACCCCGGCCACGGTGACGCCGCGTGCCAGACGCGCGATGTCGTCGTCCTTCAGGCGGCCATGGACGCGGATGCGGTAAACGCGTTCAAGCGCGGTGTCGGGGTGCATCATCGCCTGCGCCAGCGGCCCGTCGGACGACAGCAGCAGCAATCCTTCCGAGTTGACGTCGAGGCGGCCCACGGTCATCAGGCGTGGCAGGCCGGATTGTTTAAGACTGGGCAGTTCGAAGACGGTTTTACGTCCCTGTGCGTCGAAAGTGGTCACCAGCACGTCGAGCGGCTTGTAGACCATGAACAGGCGCGGCAACGGCCTTGTTTCAGCCGAAACGGGTTTGCCGTCGACACAGACTGCGTCCCCCTCCTCCACCGGTGTGGTGACCGTGGCAGGGACGCCATTGACGGTGACACGACCATCAGCGACGAGGCGCTCAGCCTCACGCCGGCTGCCGATACCGGCCTTTTGCAAAAAGATGTTCAGACGCATGGGGTGCAGAATAGCATGTAAGCATCAGATGATGGAATCCCCGTCAGATATGTATCCGTCAGGGGATACGATCGACGGCCATGCCGGGATTGAGATAATCGAAGACGGTGCGCGACGATGTGCCATCAATCAGCCCGCCGGAGAGGACTGGATTTTCAAATAAAACGCCGTTCTGGAAGACCATGTCGACACTGTAGTTATAGCCGGTTTCGTGAGTCTGCATCCGGATAGGCGAAGCAAAGCCGACATCTTTCTTGGTGTTGCGGAAATTCATACGATAACCGTAAAGCGAGTCGACAAAGGCGCGGGTCTCGGCCCGTTCAGCAGGACCGGAGATCATCTGGACCGCGCTGCCGCCATACAGGGCGCTGATCACTTCCGGACGCGAAAGGCGGGTCAGGCTATCGCGGTTGCGCCCGATAATCGCAAAAACCTGGGATTCCCCCATGCCGGGGACCAGCTGATCGATGCGGGTACGGAAATCGTCCGCGCCCTTGAACGCCTTGCCGTTGACGCTTTCCGTGCCGCCGGGCACCGGAAAACGGGCGCACCCGCCCATCAAAAGCGCAAGGCAAAGCAGCGGCACAAGCCAGCGTTTGTTCATGGATTTAGTGTACCATTTCTACGCACTAAACGCATCAATGTTCGAGCTTAACTTATCTCGATCTCGAATGTTTCGGCGTTTTGATGGCCGGAGGGCACGGTAGACATGGAAGGCGCTTCGTCAAGCGCCAACTCCGGTTGGCGGACCGTCGGGCACTTCAAGAAATATCTGTGCAGCGTATCGCGGGTAAAAGGCTTGGTGATAAAGGCCTTGGCCCCCGTACGCACCGTATTCATGACGTTGTCGCGGTTGCTGTCGGCGGAAAGCATCACCACATAGGCTTCCGGATCGGCCTGCATCAAGCGGGCCAGCACGTCCTTGCCGCTGCATCCCGGCAGGTGGATATCCAGAAAAACCATGTCGGGATTGCTGCGCAGATAGGCAGACATCACATCAGCGCCGTTCGACACTTCAACGATTTTTGCCTGCGCGCCCAGCCATTTTTTTACCAGAAAGCGAATAAAGGTATTGTCATCAGCCACCAGAACAACGTTATGTTCGCGGTCCTTGCGGTCAATGGCGGCCTGGCGCGGCTCTGGATTCCTCATGCTGAGACTCTAACCACATATCCGGCGGTTTCATTACGCGCCCATCACGGAAGCCGGAAAAACCCGCCAGGCGCTTTTTTATATATTACGGAAAAGCGCCTAAGATGCGGTGAATTTTCCCTACAATTCTATCTATTTGCTGACCCGCAGGTTGGAGAGAGAATCCCCGATCTGGCGGAACGCCTTGTGCAGTTCGTCGCTATCGGGCGAGTCGAAATAATAATCCGCCTGGCTGGCGCAATTGCGCAGCAGGTTCTGGATGCTCGTACCCGGACTACCGAAAGCGATCGTATAGACGATGACGTTGTTGTTCTTCATCTGGGTACAGACGCTGGAAAGGCGCGTATCCAGTTCATCGACCGCGGTGTTTTGATCGGTAGTGCCCAGACGCCCGTCGGACAGGTACCAGTACGCACCATGACTGGAGCTGCTGATAGTATTTTCGCCGTCAGTCATGATCACCACCGCCTTGTTCATGCGCGGCGTGTTGTAATCGAGCGGCAGGTCGTTTTCATCCATCTCGCCCCCCCACAGGCCGCGCCAGTTCGGGCTTAACATACGCCAGCCCCAGACCGCGCCGGTGACGATGTGAGTGTTGCCGCGCGCCTCCATATTATCGATCGCCGTCAGCACCGCGCTCTCGTCCGAGGTCAATCCCATGCTGGATTGCGGACAGTATTTATTCGGTCCGTGGGTGTCGTCGATCGTGTAAGTCGTCGTGGTCTTGCCTTTTTTGGTCGTCGTTTTGATCCAGTTGTTGTTGCCGTCGTCGGGCCAGTAATACGGTTCAAAACTACCGGAAGACGGCGGCGAGTCGGTGGTATCAAGACTGCTCAGCCGCGCATCGACGCATCCCGCCCAGCTGTCCGGGCCCCAGTTTTTGGCGGCGATAGATCCGGTGGTCAGCCAGCTTTCGTGCTGTGTTCCGATATTCACCGCCTGCGAGAAGGGGACGACGCCGATCCAGAGATGCTGTTGGTCATTGGTGCCGTCGCCGAACAGGGTGCCGACCATTTCCGAGGCCGCATCCTTAAGCGCGCTTAGCCGCGTGCCCGCCATCGACCCGGTGTTATCGAGCACCAGCGCCAGTTCAAGCCCGCTTGTCGCGCGGGTGATTTCGGTTGATGCATCGATCGGCACCGTATCGATGCCAAAATATTTCATGAAGGTGGTTTCGATATGTCCTGTGGCCGTGACGGTGATCACGTTGGTGTCGGGGTCGTATTGCGGATCAATATCGTCGATCGTCGCATCAAGATAATTGTTGAAGTTGACGTTGAGATATTTGTTCACTTCGGTATTCAAGTCTTGAGTACTGATGCTGGCCCCTGCGGCAAGCCCCGCGGCGTCGAGCGCACTTGATAGTTTCGATTGCGCGAGCTGCGCGCGCCCGATATCGACCGCAAGGCCTGCGGTACCCAGCATCGCGATGATGCCGAAGGTCGCGGCGACGACCATGCTGCCGCCCTGCCTCGCTTTACCAAGCAAATTGTTTTTTCCGTTCCTACGCATGACACACACCATCTTTTTTATCTTTTTAATTCGGCGCGGTGGTCAGCGCGCCGAAGCGCGGCTTGAAGACCGCGGTTTTATAGTTTTCACGTGTACTTAAATAATCCTCCGAAAACGGGGGCGTGTAGTAATAGAAAACCTCGGCGACGATGACATTGTCCTCGTCGTTCAGGGTGAAGCCGTCCGGCAATGTCGCCGGTTCGCCCGGATCACCGATCAAACTGTCGCGCGGCAAGGTGCCGCCGCCCGCGTATTGCCAGCGCACAACGGGGCCGTCATCCGGGTCCTGATAGACCGATGAGATGATCACCCGCCCGAGCTCGCCGAATTCGTACGGTTCCATGATTTTGGTCGCGGCGGTGACGATATCGGAAAGATCGGCGTTGGTAACGGCGGTTTGCTGTGCCGTCACGTCCGCAACGGTATAGGCGACGCGGTCTAGCTTCTGGCTGAACAGGACGAAGCGCGTCGATTCGTAAATACCCATCACCAAAAGCAGCAGAATGGGCAGCAGGAACGCGAATTCGGTCGCGGCCACGCCGCGTTCGTCGGATAGGATATGGTGCGCGTTTCTAACCACCGAAAGGCTCGTTCTTTACGACAAAACGGGATGAAATCTCGGCCACCCCATCCTGACCGAGCGAGTCGGTCAAATAGGGCGTCATCAAATTCCAGGGATAGGAAATGGTATAGACCGTGACCTGCCCCGCGGTGCCGGGGCCGGTCACCCCGCGGTCCATGTCGTACTGGCCGTTGCCATTGATGTCGGTATAATTTTCGCCGTTGTCGCGCACGCCGTTGCCGTTGGCGTCGATAAAGGGTTCGGGTTCGCCGACCGAGGAGAAGTCGTCGTAGGATTCGCTTATGATCGAAAGCCTGTCCGGGTCAAAAAATATGCCTAATCGGTCGGCCATCGCAGCGCGGATCGTTTCCTCGCGCGTCATGCCGGATTCGACATAGCCGGTCTTGCCCAGACGCGAAACGGAAAATGTCGCCCCTTCGAGCGCGGATTGCACGAAAAGATACATGCTCAGTTCGATCGATCCCATGATGATCGTCACAAGCACCGGCAGCAGCAGCGCGAATTCAATCGCCGTGACCCCGGATTCATCGGTGCGAAAAACGTTTTTCATCGTGCCCACAATAGATTCGCGGAAGTCTTTAATGCTCCCGTTCTTTATTAATTGTATGGCGCACCGCTTTAAGAGAAGTTTAAGAAAGGCGTTTTATCCGCCCGATTTTCTTGATATGATTCGTGCCGAGCAGTATTCGCTGCATTCTTAACTTACCTTTAATTCGCTTTCGATAGCATTAACCATAACGCCTGAATTCACGTGAGTGCAGGTTACAAACACAACAAGTGGGCAAAAGGAGTCTTTCATGCTGAAACTTTTGGCAAAAATTCAAGCTTTCCGTTATGACGAGCGCGGCGCGACCGCGATCGAATACGGCCTGATCGCCGCCGGGATCGCCGTGGGCATCTCGGTCGTCGTGTTCGCCTTCGGTGACGACCTCGCGAGCCTGTTCACCGACATGTCGACCAAAGTGCAAGAGCGTCCGTCCTAAGGCCGGATCGCCCAGAAATCAGGGCCCACGCCTTCGGGCGTGGGCCTTTTTCATGAGCCGCTATTATTCTGACGGACCCCCTAATGGCCGACATATTACCCGTGGTTTCACTTACGCTGCGCTGTGCCGTCATGGCTTTGGTGCTGATCGCGGCCTGGGAAGATGTGCGCCATATGCGCATCCGCAACGACATTTCGCTGGCGGTCGTGCTTTTATTCGTACCGATGATTTTTCTTCTGCCCTTCAAACTCGCTGGCGCACATGTGATCGTGGCGGTCGTGTTTCTGGCGGCAGGCGCGGCGATGTTCTTCGCGCGACTGATCGGCGGCGGCGATGCCAAGCTGATCGCGGCGCTGGGGCTTTGGCCGCAACTGACGCAGATCGGCAGCTTTCTTTTGATCATGACGGTTTGCGGCGGGATTCTGGCGCTGGCGGGCATCGGCCTCAAGCGCGCAACCTTTACGAAAAATATTGCCGAAAAAATGCCGGTGGATGGCTGGATCCCGGCGCTCGCGCGCGGGGAAACCGTGGTACCCTATGGCGTTGCGATCGCTGTCGCGTGCGCGGCCACGCTGTTTCGATAGATAAACCGCCGTATTTTTTTAACCCCTTGTTTAAGCGCGCGGGCGTAAAGTTGGGAACATGAATCGATCTACTGTCATCATTGTCGCTTCGGGCTTCTTTTTTGCGCTGCTGGCCGCGCTGGCGGTGCAGATGATCGGCGGCAAAAGCCGTAAAGCAGACACTACAGCCGAAACCCAGACCGAATACGTACTGGTCGCCGCGCGCGACCTGAAAACCGGGGAAGAACTGGATAAAAACGCCACGATCTGGGCGCCATGGCCCAAAACCTCGATCTTTAACGGCGCGATCGTGCGCGAGGGCAAGACCACGGCGGACGAGGCTCTTAAAGGCCGCGTCGCGCGCAATTTCGCCAAGGGCGAACCGATGATCAAATCCGCGATGGTCGATGCTGGCAAAAGCAATTTCGTGGCCGCGTCGCTGAAGCCCGGTTATCGGGCGGTTGCGATCAGCGTCAACGCGCAATCGTCGGTCGCGGGCTTCGTGACGCCGGGCGACCATGTCGATGTCATCCTGACTTACGAGGTCCATCTGCCCGCCGACCAGAAAATACGCGAGGCGGCAACACCCGTCGTTTCAAAACTGGCGACCGAAACCGTGATCGAGGATCTGCGCGTTCTGGCCACCGACCAGAGTTCGAGCGCCAAATCAGAAATCAAGGCACCCAAGACCGTCACCGTCGAGGTCAGCCCGACCCAGGCCGAACAACTGATTCTGGCCGCCAAGATGGGGACGCTTTCACTGGTGCTGCGCCCGATCGGGGACGATCAGCCGGTTCGCGCAGGACTTGAACATCAGCCGCCAACCACCACGGATATCAGGGTCAGCGGCGTGATGCGCGAGATCATGCACGGGCAAAATAAGACTGGTTCGACGACTCAAGTTGTGCGACTCTATACAGGCAACCGCGTCGAAAACGTGGAGTTGCGCCCCTTGGGGCAGTAGAAACGCCTTCAATCCCGCCGGTTCCGGCATTCAAGTATGGTTCGCAAGCTATTGAATTACATCGCTTTTGCGGTTTTGTCCGTGGGCGCGCTGGCGCTTACGGAGTCCGTGTATGCGGCCGATGCCAACAGCGTCGCAAAATCCAAGCCGAAAGAGCTTTTGACCCTTTCGATGGGCAAGGCCGACGTGGTGCGGGTGGGTCCGGGCGTCACCGATGTGCTGGTGTCGGATCCCGACATCGTGGAAGTCGGACCGGTCAAGAACGACCAGCTGTACCTGATCGGTTCGGCGGTGGGGGACACCAATGTACTGGTGTTCGGGAAAAGCGGCGACCTGATCAAGCAGATTTCGGTCCACGTCAAGGCGGATACCAGCAAGCTTGAAGAAAGCCTTAAAACCCTTTTCCCGAACGAGAACATAGTCGCCTCCTCGATCGGCGACAAAATCACCCTGAGCGGCACGGTATCAAACGCCGATGTCGCGGCGCGCGCCGCCGATCTGGCCGGACGGTTCGTCACAGGCACCCAGACCGTGGTCAACAATATCAGCGTGCGCGACAACCAACAGGTGATGATCCACGTCAAGATCGTAGAGGTCGCGCGCAACGTTCTTAACGAACTGGGGTTGGAAACCGACATCGCAGGGCTTAAGTCCGGCAATTTCGCGGGCCAGCATTCAACATCCAGCATCGGCACCTATGCCTCGGCCAACGCCGCTTTCAACGGCGGCCCACTGGCCGGCAACCCCGCATTCGGGCTTACGGTCGATCCATCCTTCGGCAACGGCGCCCTGATTTACGACACAGGTTCGACGGGCCCGATCTCGCTGGTCATCCACGCACTGGAGCGCGACGGACTGGTCAACACGCTGGCGCAGCCGAATTTGACCGCGATTTCCGGTGAAAACGCCCGGTTCCTTGCTGGCGGAGAATTTCCGATCCCGTCCCAGCGCGACAATAACGGCAACATCACATACGAATACCGCCCCTTCGGCATCTCGCTTTCCTTCAAGCCGGTGGTGCTGAACCGCGACCGGATCAATTTACAGATTTCAACCGAGGTTTCGGAAGTATCCAACGAACTGACCCTGCAACTGCCAGGCGTCACCGTGCCCAGCTTCACGGTGCGCCGCGCCGAAACCACAGTGGAAATGGCGTCGGGCGGCAGTTTGATGATCGCGGGGCTGATCGAATCCAAGGCCATCGAGCGGATGAACGGCCTGCCTGGCATCAATCAGGTGCCGGTGCTGGGCGCGCTGGCGCGTTCGGAAAGTTTTGCGCGCAATGAATCGGAACTGCTGGTCATCATCAGCGCCTATATGGTCGAGCCTTTCGCCGAAAAAGCCGCCGTGCGCACCACCGACGAAACCAAGCGGACCGAGCCGCTTAACCGGGCACTGGCGGAATCCCTTGCGCTGGCTTATGGGCAGTCGATCAAGACCTACGCGCAGGACCGGCCTTTCGGATATATCATGGAGTGAGGCGCGCAAGATGAAACGCTGGCAACACACATTGATGATTCTGGGTGTCGTTTCGGGGCTGGCTTCGGGCCTGAGCGCGTGTTCTCCCGACAAGCCGTGGCTGATGGAAAAATCGACACTGAACGCCGATAAACTGCGACTGGTCGAAAGCCGATACATTGAAAAACAGCCCCTTGGGGCGATGGATGCCGTGAAAATTGCCGAGGCGGCACAAACCTATCGTAAAAAAGGCGCGGGTCCCTTGTATCTGGTCGTCGCCTATAAGGACGGCGGCAAAACCGGCGACAGCACAATCAGCGCGCGCAAGGCCGAAATCATCAAGGAACTTTTGCAATCGGGCGTGCCTGATGGCGACATCACCGCGTCTAGCGTGCCTTTGGACGCACCGGTGCCGGTCGCGCTGATCGCCTTTGACACGCTGGAAGCCCAAGGACCCGCCGCGTGCGCGGACATGCCGATCCCGGGTTATGACGCCCCCGCAGAAGCCGATAATATGCTGACATACCAGACCGGATGCGGGGTCAAGGGCATGATGGCGCGGCAGATTGAAAACCCGGCCGATCTGGAAGGGCACGCGGGATTGGGCGGACGGAACGATGGCGGGCATCTGGCCGCGGTGGTCAATACACAGCTGCGCCCCGGCACCCCGCGCGATTTCCTGCCAAGTTATGTCCTTTCCGAGCTTGCCGCAGGCAAATAGCCGTTTCCATACAGCGGTTTAAAGCGACCTAAAAGCTGTTTCACCTTAATCCCGCGTTAAGGGTGTCCGGATACATTAAGGGGTAGAACCGTCCCTTATTTTCGTTGATTCTTTAAAGACCATGACCACCCAAAAAGACACACCTCGCCGCTCCGCCCTGAACACCATGCTGCCCACCGCCAGCGTGCATGTCTTCAGCGCAGAAGAGCACACACAAGACATCATCGCCTCGCTTGAGGGCGACTGGCGTTTCGGGCGCGTGACGCTGGAAGTCAAAGGCGGTGGCATCGACGAGGCCATCGCGCTGTACGCCGAATCGCCATCGCCCAGCGTCATCATCCTTCAGACCGACGATACCGGCGACTCGTTTCGGGGCCGACTGGAAAAACTGGCGGGCCAATGCGCCGAAGGCACGCGCGCGCTGGTCATCGGTCCGGTCAACGACGTGCAGCTTTACCGCCAGCTGACCGCGCTTGGCATATCCGATTACCTTGTCCACCCGGTCAGCCTGTTCGACATGGCGGAGGCGATTTCAGGCACGCTGCTTGAAATGCTGGGCGCGTCCGACAGCCGCCTGATCGCCGTGATCGGCGCCAAGGGCGGCGTGGGCACGACCAATGTCGCACACATGGCGGCGCAGATCGCCGCCGAAACGCTGGGGCAAAAAACCATCCTGCTTGACGCCGCAGCGGGTCATTCGACGCTGTGGGCGCAATTCGGGTTTTCACCCAACGGTACACTGGTCGAAGCCGCGAAGGCCGCAATCGATCGCGACCATGATACGCTTTCGCGTATTTTGATGGCGGTATCGGAAAACCTGACCTTCATGAATACCGGCGCGGAACCGCTTTTGGTCAACGGTTCGCAACAAAAACTGTTCGAGATGCTGCTTGAACGCATGCTGGCGCAGTATCCGGTGGTGATCGCCGATCTTTCATCGACCTCGCCCGCGATCCAGTCCCATGTCATTTCGCGCGCCAACGGGGTTTTCGTCGTCACCACACCCACGGTCAACGCGCTTTCGGTCAGCCGCACCCTGATCCGCGAAATCCTGACGATGCGCGGGCAGGAAACAGGCAGCCTGCACATGATCGTCAACCGGCGCGGCGAGATGCCTTCTTACGAGGTTTCGGACAAGGAAATCAGCAGCGCGGTCGGGTTCGACGTCGCCGTGAATATGCCTTACACACCCAAATTGTTCCTAAAGGCGGAAAGCGACGGAAAACGTCCGGGCGATCTGCCGGAGGGCGCGAAACTGCAAGCCGTGCTGGAGCCCATCGTGGCCGAATATCTGGGCGTTTCGTCGGAAGACCACGCGGAATCGGAAAACGGCGGCGGCGGATTTCTGCCGGGTCTTTTGAAGAAATTTTCATCGTAGGAACGGCTTTAAATGTTCGGCAAGCGCACAACGCCACCGTCAAGCGAACCGGCAAAAAAGCCGGAGGTTTCGATGCCGTCCATCGCGCCGGAAGCCAGCACGCCCGCAGCCGCGCCAAGTGAGGCGTCAACCAGACAGGCCGTCCCCAAAATCGACATCAACGAACCCGCCGCGGCGGCCGACGGCGAAGGCGGCGCGAAAATCAATCAACGTATCGAGGCGGTGCGCGAACGCATCTGGCGCGACGTGCGCGAGAGTCTGGATTTGAAGAACCTCGCCTCGATGGAGGTTTCCAAGGCGCGCGAGGAGGTGCAGGCAGCCGTCGCCGAAATCGTGCGTTACCGCGCGATGGACCTGACCAAGGCGGAAATCATCCAGGTATCGCAGGAATGCGCCGACGACATGCTGGGCTTCGGCCCACTGGAACCCCTTCTGGCGCGCGACGACATCGCCGACATCATGATCAACGGGCCGGATACGACCTATATCGAGGTCAAGGGCAAGATCGAAAAGGCCGAAATACGCTTTCGCGACGCGCACCATCTTTTGACCATCTGCCAGCGCATCGTCGGCGCGATCGGCCGCAGGGTCGACGAATCCTCGCCCATCTGCGACGCCCGCCTTTTGGACGGCAGCCGCGTCAACGTCATCATCCCGCCCTTGTCGGTCGACGGCGCGTCGATGACCATCCGGAAATTCAAAAAGGACAAGCTGACACTCGACAAGCTGGTGGAATTCGGCGCCATGACCCCGGCCTGCGCCAAGCTGATCATGGCCATCGGGCGCTCGCGCCTCAACGTCCTTGTTTCCGGCGGCACCGGCTCGGGCAAGACCACGATGCTCAACTGTCTGACGCGATACATCGACAAGGGCGAGCGCGTCATCACCTGCGAGGACGCCTGCGAACTGCAATTGCAACAGCCGCACGTCGTGCGCCTTGAAACCCGCCCGCCCAACCTTGAAGGCGTGGGCGAGGTCACGATGCGCGATCTGGTCAGAAACTGCCTGCGGATGCGCCCCGAACGCATCATCGTGGGCGAGGTGCGCGGGCCTGAAGCCTTCGACCTGTTGCAGGCCATGAACACCGGCCACGACGGGTCGATGGGCACGGTGCACGCCAACAACCCGCGCGAAGCCATTTCGCGCATGGAAAACATGATCGCCATGGCCGGGTTGAACATCGGCCCCAAGGCGGTGCGCGAACAAATCGCATCGGCCGTCAACGTCATTATTCAGGTCCAACGTCTGCGCGACGGGTCGCGCAAGGTCACGCACGTATCCGAAATTACCGGCATGGAAGGCGAGGTCGTGACCATGCAGGATCTGTTCACGCTGGAGATCGAAGGCGAGGACGAATACGGCCGCCTGATCGCAAGCCAGAAATCATCCGGCCTGCGCCCCCGGTTCTACGACCGGTTCCGCCAGTTCAACATGCAAAAACTGGCGGATGAAGCCCTTGGCGAATCCCTGGGGGCATAGGCATGAACGTACTGATCCTGATCGTCTTTGCTTTTCTGGGCCTGGCCGGGGGCGGCGTCGCCGCACTGATCAACCACCGGGCGGAGGCCGCGAAGAAAGCCCGCCGTCTGGCCGTTATCGCCGGGCAGACGCAGCAGGGTACCCGCACTTCCCCCAACCAGTCAGCGACGAGCCCGCAGGCACAGGCAGGCGCGCCGACAAACCCCGCAGAAATCGCCGCCAAACTGAAAAAGGCCGCGCGCGAGCAAAAGGCCCTTTCCGACACCAAGTCCCTGTCTTCGCTGATTTTGCAGACCGGGCTGAAATTAAACCTGACCAAATTCTGGGTTATCTCGGTCGTCTTCGGCAGCGGCGCGACATGGATGCTGTGGTCCACCAGCCTGCCGCGCATCATTGTCCTGCTGATGGGGTTCACCGCGTTTTTCGGTGTGCCGCGCCTGTTTTTGAAGATCAAGGCAAATCGCCGCCAACGCGCCTTTCTGGATGATTTCGCCGATGCGCTGGAATCCATGATCCGTCTGCTCAAGGCCGGGATGCCGGTGGGCGAGGCCATTGCCATGGTGGGGCGCGAATTCCGCGGCCCCGTGGGCGACGAAATGGCGCGGGTTTACGACGAACAACGGGTCGGTGTGCCGTTGCAGGACGCGGTGCGCCGCATGGTGCCGCGCATGCCGCTGGCCGAGGTGCAGATGTTCGCGACGTCGATCGCCATTCAGATCCAGACCGGATCGTCGCTTTCCGAGGTGCTGGGAAATCTGGCCGGGGTCATCCGCGCGCGTTACCGGCTCAAGCGCAAGGTGCAGGCGCTTTCGGCAGAAGCCAAGATTTCCGCGATGATCATCGGCGCGCTGCCGGTGCTCGTTTCTCTCGCCCTGTGGGCGGTCAACCCGGACTATATCGGGCTTTTGTTTTCGACCGGCACCGGGAAAATGCTGTTTAGCGGCATATGCGTGTGGATGTCGCTGGGCATCATCACCATGCGCCAGATGATCAACTTCAAGGTCTAAATCATGCCTGAATTCGACATGCTGAGCATACTGACCTTTCTAAGCGCGCTGGCGGCGGGCATCACCGTCATCGCCATCGCCCTGCCCATAGTCGCGCGCCGCGAAAAGCGTGACAAATATCAAGACATGATCGCACGCAGGCGCCGGGACCTGTTCCACGCCGCGAAGGCCGAACAGGAAAAGCTGCGCGAAAAGCCATCGGCCAAAACGCCGGACGCCAAAGAATCCATCGCCATGATGTTCAAGCTGCGCAAAATGGTCGGCGGCATGGCCGACGATTTGCGCAAAAAGCTGCAACAGGCCGGTTATCGCCAACCCAACGCGCCTTTGGTGTTCATCTTTATCCGTTTTGCCGTACCCCTTGTGCTGGCCGCGGTGTCGATGCTGCTGATATCGCTTTCAAAAAAGGAAATCGCAGATTCCCTCAAGCTTCTGATTCCGCTTGCGGCGCTTTTGCTTGGGTTCGTGCTGCCGAGCGTGATGCTCAAGAACCAGGCCATCAAACGCCAACAGGAAATCAACCTGACCTTCCCGGACGCGCTCGATATGATGCTGGTGTGCGTGCAGGGCGGCATTTCAATCGAGCAGGCGATCAACCGTATCGCGCTGGAAATCGCGGAACATTCGCCGATGCTGGCCGAGGAAATGGGCTTTCTTGGCGCCGAACTCGGACTTCTCAACGACCGGCGCGGCGCGTTTCAGGATTTCGCGCGGCGCGTGGGTTCGGGCGCGGCGCGATCCTTTGCCACGTCGATGATCCAGGCCGAGCAATACGGCACCAGCATTTCAAGCGCGCTGCGCGTCATGGCGGATGAATCGCGCGACATCCGCATGGCGGAAGCCGAGCGCAAGGCCGCGTCCCTGCCCCCGAAACTGACAGTGCCGATGATCGTGTTCTTCCTGCCTGCGCTTTTCGTCGTGATTCTTGGCCCCGCCGGCATTCAGGCCGTCACCGCCGCGCATGGCGGGTAAACCTATTCGACGATAGGCTGCATCCGGAACGATTTCTTGGATGCGGTTTTCTGCGCTTTGGGTTTTTGGGTGGCGGGTTTTTGGATAGTCGGTTTTTCTGGCGCGTCCTTTTTCCCCTCGACGATACGGGCGGGCGAAAGCGAGATCACCTCGCTGCCCGATTCCGTGGGGGCGGCGATTTTTTCCATCACGACCACATCAGTGTCCTTGAGCGAGTCGAGCATCGCGCGGTTGTTCTGGTAGACGGAGGAATCGAGCGCCTGTCCGGTGGCAAGGCGCATCACCCCGCGCGCCTCCTTGATCTTGCCCTGCGCGGCCAGCGACATCGCCAGATTGTTGATCACCGGGGTGGTGTCGCGGTCATCGGGCCAGAGATCGAGCGCCTTTTGAAACTGAAGCTGGGCGTCGGCGTTCTTGCCAAGGCCCGAAAGCGCCAGCGCCAGCGCGTGATGTGCGTCGGGCGACTTGCCGTCCTTATCCAGCGCCTTTTGCGCGAAATCCAGACCTTCGTCGTAATTTCCGGCCGAGATCATCACCATCGCCGCCTCGGTCAGCATGGGCGCGCCCGCGCGCTTGTCCGTGGCGGGGGTGCGGATCACCAATTCGGCATCGTCGATGCGCCCCGCGCGGCGCAGGCCATGCGCGTAATTGACGATGTTCGCGGCATCGCGCGGGTCTTGTTTGTAGAGTTTTTCCTGAAACATCAGGGATTCTTGTGTCATGCCGCCCGCGGCGGCGTCGCGCGCGGCACTGGCGATGGCGCTTGAGATCTTGTCGGATGCGGACGATTTGGAATCCGGCGCGCCCTTGGGATGGATATGGCTGCACCCCGCAAGGGCCAGAAGCGCGGCGCAGATCAGGACGCGGCGCATTATTGCGCACCCCCGTTTATTTCAATCGGATTTTCGCCGACGCTTTCAGGCACGGCGGGCGCATCGCCGCCATCCGACCCGCCAGAAGCGGCAGAGCTTGGCGGCGGCGCAGGCGCGGTGGCGGGCGCGGCGACATCGCTGCCGGGCTGGGGCACGCTGGTTTCATAGCAACGGTCGGGGCAGTAATACATCGCGACCGGGTGGCAGGTTTCGTTCTGGGTCGTAGCGCCGCAAGGCTTGTTGATACGGATGAAGCCGGAGCGCCCACCCCCCACCAGCACATGGCGGTTGAGCAGCGTCTTGCCATCGCGGTCGAGGACGATGATCTTGGTCGCGCCCGGCTGCTGCGGCACCAGCATGATCGTACGCGGATTTTCCAGCACCGCCGACGCCTGCGCCGGGTTGCCGATGATCACGCTGCCCGCATCGCGGTCGAGCTGGATCACCGCAGGGCCGTCCGGCGTCATGCGGATGGGCGTGTCGTCATCCATCGCGGCCGCATCAAGCGGCTTCAGGCGGCTGTAGCCGCCGTCATCAGCAATGCGGGCATCCTGCGCCGATGCCGCGGGCAGGAAGGCCAGAAACGTGAAAAGCGATAAAGCAACAAGACGCATCAGCAACCCGCCCGGAAAAAGCAACGCTGGAAAAGAAAAGCCGGGCCGCACGAATCGGCCCGACTTTATTGTACGTCAAAAGGCAGGGGGACGGGAATCCCCGATCTTGCCGGATTTTGCCGGATTTTTCAGGCCGCAGGGCCGGAATGCGCGTGCTGCATGCGGTCGCGCAGCGCGGCCCATGCCAGCCAGCCCAGCGGCACCGCGACCAGCGCGTAGGTGATGATCTGGGACCCAATCCCATCATCCTCGGCCAGCGTTTCGGTCATCTGGTGGAAAGCCCCTTGCGAAAGCAGGGGCACAGCGCCGGTTTCCGAAAGTTCATGCAGACCCTTCAAAATCATCTGCGCCGCGAACATGATCAGGAAGATCGCCGTCACCTTCAAAAAGCGCCCGATCTGAATCAGATGGCTTTTGCGCACCCAGAAATACGCCATCAGCGCGGCCAGCCCAAGGCCCGGAAGAACGGCCAGCGCTACGTGCGCGGCGCTCATGTCATAGCTGGCGGCGGACATCATCAGTACGGTTTCCATGCCCTCGCGCGTAATCATCAGCGCAACAAAGGCGAAAATGCCGAAGGACGCCCAGAACCCGTCGCGCAGGGCGTGCGATTCCAGACGGTCGCGGATCGACTGGCCCATATGTTTGGCGGCACGTAACATGTGCAGGGTGAAGGTCCCCACCATTACCCCCGCACCTAGCGCCAGCACGCTTTCGGTCATCGGGTTTTGCGAAAGATCGGACAGGACCACGCCCATCACGGCGCTGAGCACCAGCGCGGCGGCAATACCGGCATAGACCGGGCGCGCCAGATGTGGACGCCCCGTGCGCTGAAGATAGGCCAGCGAGATGGCCACAATCAGGAAGGCTTCCATGCCTTCACGAAACGCGATCGTCATGATTTGCAACATTATGTACCCCTTTTTCCTGTCTAGGACCTGAGTTGAGAATGATTATCGTGCGCAAATTGCACAGGGTCAAACCCAAAATCAAGACTCTTTTAGTCCTAATTTAAAAACGGCTGTTTTCCTTTGATTTTTATTCCATGCTCCGTTCGCGGGTTTTATAGAGGGACGGGCCGTTTTTCATACCCGCGCGAATCCCCATACGGCAGGCTAGACGATTCGCGGCCGCCGCCGCCCGGATTTGCAATTGCGGCGCGGGACTTTTACAACCGCATCCCGATATGACCCGCAGACCACGCATCGCCCTGTATCAGGATTACGTGCACAGCACGGCGGGCATGCATGATGCGCTGGCCGCGCATGGATGCAACGTCGTACCCATCGACGCGGCGCAGATCATCACGAACGGCATCGACGCCGACGCGCTGGCAATGCCGGGTGGGGCCGACCTGTATTATTGCGAGAAACTGAACGGCGCGGGCAACGCCACGATCCGTGCTTTTGTCGAGGCAGGCGGCGGCTATCTTGGTATTTGCGCCGGAGCGTATTACGCATGCCGGTCGCTGGAATGGAATAGTGGCGAAATCACGGGGCCTCGCGAACTGGCGCTGATCGACGCGCATGCATACGGGCCATTGACACAATACATGGAAGGCATCGACCGGTCGTGGTGCGGCGCCGCGCCGATCACCACCGCCTATGGCGAAACCTTCCGGTCCGGCTATATCGCGGGCCCGGTGTTCCAGGACATACGCGGCGAAGCAGATGTTCTGGCGCATTACGCGGAAGGCCCCGCGGTCATCGCGCGCGGGCGGGTTATACTGTCGAGTCCGCATATCGAATATACCGGCACGCGGTTTCTGGCCACACGCTATTCCCACAAAAATCCATCCGCCGCGCATGAACGGCATGTGGGCGAAATCCTGCGTATCCATGACGCCGCGCAGCGCGAATTTTTTGATTTTGTCCTCAAACGGCTTATAAACGGCGCATGAACAAACCCATCCATATCGTCGGCGCGGGACTGGCCGGGTCGGAAGCGGCGTGGCAGATCGCGCAAGCGGGCGTATCCGTCGTGCTGCACGAAATGCGCCCCGTGCGCATGACCGATGCGCACAAGACCGAAAACTGCGCCGAGCTTGTGTGCTCCAATTCCTTCCGCTCCGACGACGCGCAAAACAACGCCGTCGGACTTTTGCACGAGGAAATGCGCCGGTGCGGTTCGCTGATCATGCGGTGCGGCGCGGCGGCGGCGGTGCCGGCCGGCGGGGCGCTGGCCGTGGACCGGGACGCGTTTTCGCAAGCCGTCACAAGCGCGCTGCATGAACATCCTTTGATTACCGTCGAACGCGGCGAGGTCGCGGGTCTGCCGCCTGAATCATGGGGGCGCACGATCATCGCGACCGGGCCCCTGACCTCCCCCGCGCTGGCGCAAGCCGTGCAAAAACTGGGCGGCGAGGCGCAACTGGCGTTTTTCGACGCGATCGCGCCGATCATACACACGGAATCCATCGACATGTCGAAGGCATGGTTCCAGTCGCGCTACGACAAGGGCGGCCCGGCCGGCACCGGCAAGGACTATATTAACTGCGCGTTCGACGACAAGGCGGATTATATCGCATTCGTCGAGGCGTTGCTGGCGGCGGAAAAAACAGAGTTCAAGGAATGGGAGAAAAACACCCCCTATTTCGAGGGCTGTATGCCGGTCGAGGTGATGGCCGCGCGCGGGCTGGACACGCTGCGCTTCGGGCCGATGAAGCCGGTCGGCCTGACCAACCCCAACGCCACGCGCCGCCCGTGGGCCGTGGTGCAGCTGCGGCAGGACAACGCGCTGGGCACGCTTTACAACATGGTCGGATTCCAGACCAAGATGAAATACGCCGAACAGACGCGCGTATTCCGCATGATACCGGGGCTTGAGAACGCACAGTTCGCACGGCTTGGCGGGTTGCACCGCAACACCTTCATCAATTCGCCGCGCCTGCTTGACGCCCAGTTGCGAATGAAGGCGCGGCCGGATCTGCGTTTCGCCGGACAGATCACGGGATGCGAAGGCTATGTCGAAAGCGCGGCGGTTGGGCTGATGGCCGGGCGGTTCGCCGCCGCGGAACAGGCGGGACGTACAATCGCGCCGCCGCCTGCGACAACAGCGATGGGCGCGATGCTGGCGCATATCACCGGCGGCGCGGATGCCGAAACATTCCAGCCGATGAACATCAATTTCGGTCTGTTTCCCGATATCGACCTGCGCAACGAAAAGGGCAAGCCGATCAAGGGGCCGGAGCGTAAACAGGCGCTGTCCGCCCGCGCGCTTGCCGATCTGGACGCGTGGCTCAAAACACAGGGCTTGCAGGCGGCGGCATGAGCAGCGACATCACCCCCCTGATCCGCGCCAACCAGATGGTCATTCAATCCTATGGCACGCACGGATTCAAAATCAGCGGCACGGTTTACGGCCATCCCGTCATCGTCCTGCCCGATCGCGTTCTTGCGTGGGACGGCGTTTCGATGGACGCGTTGGCCGCGATCAAGGACGAGGTCGATCTTGTCCTGATGGGCACGGGTGCGCGGGTGCGGATATTGCCGCCCGCGCAACGCCCGGCGGGGATGCGGCTGGATTTCATGGATACCGGCGCCGCCGCGCGCGCCTATAACGCGCTTTTGGCCGACGGACGGCGCGTGGCAGCGGCACTGAAGTCGATTTAAAAACTTGCTTTTGTATTTTTGTGTTAGTACATTAATTCATTCAATCGGAGGACATATATGGCAAAAAGCGAAAAAGAGAAACTGCCCATCACAAGAGATACGATTGTCGCATCGCTCGACTTTTCAAAAGTTGCGGATGTGCATGAGGGACAAACCATCGGCCTTGTTCCCGCCATCGTACAGGACAACACATCAGGGCGCGTTTTGATGCTGGCATTCATGAACGCAGCGGCGTTGGAAAAAACGATCCGCTCCGGCAGGGCCACGTTCTGGACCCGGTCGCGCAAGCGGCTTTGGACCAAGGGCGAGGAGTCCGGAAACTTTATGAATGTCGTACGGATCGAAGTCGATTGCGATGCGGATACCGTGTTGCTGCTGGTGGAACCGCAGGGCGATGCCAAAGCCTGTCACACCGGCGAGGAAAGCTGCTTCTATCGCGGGTTCGATCTGAAGCCGTAAACTAAAACGCGTAAGTCCGGACCAAAGGCATCACCCCGCTGCGGCGCAGGGTCAGGCTGGTTTTGCCGATTTCGATGCGTGCATGGTTGATACCCGCCGGGCGATGTTCGCCCATGTCTTCCCAGCGCGTCATGCGGTCCATGGTGAACAGGCGGATGCGATCGCCATGCGCGGTTTCACGGTTCAGATGCCGGTGGCCGGAAAAGACGAAAACGGAACAACCTGATTGCTTGAGTATGTTCAACGCAAGCGCGCCATTTTTGTAATGCGAACGCAGCGGATTAAAGCGTTCGTCATTATCGACCGGGTTATGGGTCGCGTCGTCGTTGGGCGGTACATGCGTGAACAACAGCACCGGGCGCGAAGGACGGCACTGATCAAACGCGCGGGCAAGATCCACCAGATCGTCCTGCGTGGCCTTGTAGAATTTGTGACGCAGCTGCGGCACGCTACTCAGGCGGATATTCGTGCCGGATTTTCCTGGCTGAACATTCGCCGCCCAGAAGATCAAGGTCGCCTCGTCCGCGTCTATGACCTTCGTAGTCTGGATGAAATCGGGATCGATCCCATGACGAATGTCGTGATTGCCGGGCAACATATGCAGAGCATCGGCCACGGGATTGAAGATATCGCGCACCGTGGCCTGAAGCCAGGCGTCGACCACCCGATCCGGCGTGGTGTCGATATTATCGCCCGTATTGACGACCAGATCGCCGCGTTCATGCGCAAGACGCGCGGCATAGGCGCTGGCACCCTTTAATATGGTTTCGCGCATATCGGTCTGTTCCGCCGCGCTCATATCGCTTGCGCGGTGATCCAGCGACGGCAGATGCAGATCGGTGAACCAGTCGATCGCCAGCATCGAGAATGCCCGTCAGGCCGCCTTCGCGTCGGCCGCGCCTTCGTACATCCGGGCCACGTATTCCCAGTTGATCAGGGAGTCGACGAAGGCTTCGAGATATTTGGGGCGGGCGTTGCGGTAGTCGATGTAATAAGAATGTTCCCACACGTCGCAACCCAAAATCGCCTGTTTGCCATGGGCCAGCGGGTTTTCGCCGTTGGGGGTCTTCATCACCGCAAGTTTGCCGTCGGCTTCGCGCACCAGCCAGACCCAGCCCGAGCCGAACTGGCCCACGCCGCCCGCGATGAAATCGGCACGGAATTTATCGAAGCCGCCGAAGGACTCGGCGATCGCGCGCTCCAGCACGCCGGGCATTTTCTTGCCGCCGCCATCGGGCTTCATCCAGTTCCAGAAATGCATGTGGTTCCAGTGCTGGCCCGCGTTGTTGAACAGCGCCTGTTTTCCCTTGTCCGCGAAAGACGCCTTGACGACGTCTTCAAGGCTTTTGCCTTCAAGGCCGGTGCCCGCCAGAAGCTCGTTGCCCTTGTCGACATAGGCCTTGTGGTGTTTGTCGTGGTGGTATTCCAGCGTTTCTTTCGACATATAAGGCGCGAGCGCGTCATAGGCATAGGGCAGTTCTGGCAGGGTGAAATCGGTCATGGCGGCGCTCCTTGGTTTGTTTTGCGCCAGTCAAAGTAAGTCTTTTGCCGCAAACCGCAAGGGGTTTGCACCGATTGCCCCGGCACGCAAGCCTGTGGCGCAGGGACGCGGGAATGTGCTAAAACCCCGTCATGCACAGCACATTACAGCCCGTTTCCGCCCCGCAACCGAAAAGCGCGCAGCCGCAAAGCGCATGGACGCCCGAAAGCTGGCGCGGGCGCGAGGCGCGGCAAATGCCAACCTATTCCGACGCCGCGAAACTACAGGCCGCCGAAACGCGGCTGGCCGCCCTGCCCCCGCTGGTCTTCGCGGGCGAGGCGCGCAAACTCCAATCGCAGCTCGCGCGCGTGGCGGTGGGCGAGGCGTTTTTGCTTCAGGGCGGCGATTGCGCCGAATCCTTTGCCGAATTTTCCGCGAACAACATCCGCGACACGTTGCGCGTCATTTTGCAAATGGCGGTGGTGCTGACTTTTGCCGGGTCGATGCCGGTGGTCAAGATCGGGCGTATCGCGGGCCAGTTCGCCAAGCCGCGCAGCAAGGCCGACGAAACGCGCGACGGCGTCACCCTGCCCGCCTATCGCGGCGACATCATCAACGGCATCGAGTTCACGCCGGAAGCGCGCGCGCACGACCCCGAACGCATGGTCGCGGCGTATCATCAGGCGGCGGCGACGCTCAACCTCGTGCGCGCCTTCGTCACCGGCGGGTATGCCGATCTGCATCAGGTCAACCGCTGGAACCTTGATTTCGTCACGGATTCCCCGCTGGGCGCGCGTTATGCCGACATCGCACAACGGATCACCGAGGCGCTGGCCTTCATGCGGGCGTGCGGCATCACGTCGGACAAGGTCGCACCGCTGCGCGAAACCGATTTCTATACCAGCCACGAGGCTTTGTTGCTGCCATACGAACAGGCCCTGACCCGCGTCGATTCCACGACCGGGGACTGGTACGACACTTCCGCGCATTTCCTGTGGATCGGCGCGCGCACGGGGCAGCTTGACGGCGCGCAGATCGAATTCGCGCGCGGCATCAAAAACCCGCTGGGGGTCAAGGTAGGCCCCGACCTCGACTCCGATACGCTTTTGCAAATCTGCGAACGCCTGAACCCCGACGACCAGCCCGGCCGGTTGACACTGATCGCGCGCATGGGCGCGGCGGATGCGTCCAAGAAACTGCCGCCCATCCTGCGTGCCGTGAAGGCGGCGGGGCCCAAGGTCATCTGGTCGTGCGATCCGATGCACGGCAACACGGTGACGGCGGAGGCGACGGGGCTTAAAACCCGTCGGTTCGACGACATCCTGTCCGAGGTCGGCAGCTTTTTCGATTCCTGCCGTGCCGAGGGCGTCCACCCCGGCGGCATCCATGTCGAAATGACCGGCCAGCAGGTGACTGAATGCACTGGTGGGCAACACCGTCTGACCGACGCCGATCTGGCCGCGTGTTACAACACGCATTGCGATCCGCGCCTCAATGCCAACCAAGCCTTGGAAATGGCGTTTCTGTTGGCCGAAAAAATCAAGGGAAAACAGTAGCTTATCCGTCCCGTAAATTATTTTCATAATAATTGATTTTTTTACTATTTTCGCCTAGACTGGGGGCGTGGACCGAGGCGCGAAAGTCGCGTTAAAAAATGGGGCGCGCGTGTTCGACAAAATGAAAAATGCGCCCGGAGGATGTGTAGATTATGAGTCTTAAAAAAGCTTTCACCGCTGCTGCTGGTATTTTCACCGTTGCCGGCGGCCTGTTCGCCGCCGCGACACCCGCCGCCGCGCAAACCGGTTTGCGGGCCACGGCGCAGGCGAACACGCAGGCTTCTTCGCAACAAGCGCTCGCCAAATTTCTGGACGGCCAGATCAACCTGAAGACCGGGGCGATCAACGACACACTGTTCCGCAGCCTCAACACGCTTGGCACACAGCTTGGCATGGACAGCGACGTATTGAACATGCGCGCCAAGCTTTCAACCCTTTGGACCATTTCCAACAACGAACTGGGCCAAAACTGGGACGGCAAGTTGACATCGCTGAGCGGTCAGGCGCAGGCGCAATGGAACCGCAAGGTTTTCGAGGCCTTTGATTTCGGCATCGCAGATTTGAAAGAAAACAAAGGATTTTCGCGTGCCATCCAGCAGCCCGGCATGGAAAGCGTGCGCAACCTGACCCGCGGTCTGGACCAGTACCGCAATGGTGTGGCTCCGGCGGCACAACCCGGACCCGGCTTACAGCCGTTTAGCAATCTTGGTAATCTGCCGCTTGTCATCGGTGCTAGTGGAAAACCTGCGGTAAACCCAGCCGCCGCGCCCGTCGTCCATGCCGCGCCCGCCACGAAGTCAGCGGCGCAGCCGCATTTTAAAAAGCCGTCGACACCCACACCGACACAGGCAGCAGGTGGCATACAGCCGACGCAAGCACAGTATAAGGGCGCGATTTTCAATACGCATGAACGCGATGTGTTTTTGTTCGTGGGTCAGGCGCTTTCGCGGTTAATGCCGGATCATGAACATCGCAGCCGCGTCAGCAAAGTCACCGGATCTATCGGCAATTATACGGGCCAGCGCATCCATGACGGCGATGTTGCATCAGGCACGCGCTGGATGCATCCCACGCTGAAAAATCCGCGCGATGCCTATGCCGCCTATACCGCCGGCAATCAGGCTTGCCTGTGGCGCACGTCCCCGGTTTACAGCGCGGCCTATCAGAAGGCGCTGAACGAAGTCAGCGCACGCTTCCCCGATACGAAAAGCGTGATGGCGCAGATCGAATCCGATGGCCAAAAAGCCGCGTCATACACAAAACTGACCCGCGCACAAAGACACGCGATGGATTGCAATTAACAATCCTTTCCGCCAGATATGGGCAGGGATTGAAATAGAGGTTAGGATCAGCGCATGAAGTTTTTATGCGCACAGATCAACCCCACCGTGGGCGCGGTCGCAGGCAACGCTGAATTGATCCGCGCGGCGTGGATGCGGCATCGCGATGCGTGCGACCTGATCGTTTATCCAGAACTATGCCTGTCGGGCTATCCGCCCGAAGACCTTGTCCTCAAACCCGCCTTCATGGAAGCGATCGCGCAGGCGATCGACGGCCTTCGCGCGCTTAACGTGGATGGCGGTGCGGCGATGCTGGTCAGTACGCCATGGCGCATCGGCGACGCATTGTATAACGCACTACTGTTGATCGAGGGCGGCGAGATCGCGGCGGTCATTCCGAAACACCATTTGCCGAATTACAGCGTGTTCGACGAGTTGCGCGTATTCCGCCGTGGCGCGATGCCCGGGCCATTCGATTTTCGCGGCGTGCGTTTGGGTTTCATGACCTGCGAGGATATGTGGCACATGGATGTCGCGGGCGCGCTTAAGGCAGGCGGTGCGCAGGCGCTGATCGTGCCGAACGGGAGCCCGTTCGAGGACGACAAGACCGGCATGCGCCTTGAATTCGCCCGGCTGCGCGTCGCCGAAACCGGCCTGCCGCTTTTGTACGTCAATCAGGTGGGCGGGCAGGACGAGTTGGTATTCGACGGCGCGTCGTTCGGCATGGACGCGGACGGGTCGGTATCCTTCCGAATGAAAGACTTTGTATCCGACGAGGCCATTGCCGCGTTGCAAGACGGGCGATGGGTCGCGGATGCGCGGGCCGATTGGCGTGCGGGAGAAGCCGCGATTTTCGTGGCGCTGAAGTTGGGCTTGCATGACTATGTCGTGAAAAACGGTTTTCCGGGCGTGGTGCTGGGCCTGTCGGGCGGGATCGATTCCGCGCTGGTCGCCGCAATAGCGGCCGAGGCGCTTGGCCCCGCCAATGTGCGCTGCGTGATGATGCCATCGCCCTATACCGCGCAAATCTCGCTGGACGATGCGCAGGCGCTCGCGCGCAATCTGGGCTGTCCTTACGACGTCATTCCGATCGCGCCAGGGATGGATGCGTTCGATGCGATGCTGGACGATGTCGCGCGAACCGGCGTCACACATGAAAACATCCAATCGCGCCTGCGCGGCATGATTGTCATGGCGCTGTCCAACGCCAGCGGCGCGATGGTGGTGTCCACGGGCAACAAATCGGAAATGGCGGTCGGATACGCGACGCTGTACGGCGATATGTGCGGCGGGTTCGCGCTGCTTAAGGATCTTTACAAGACCCAGGTTTACGCGCTGGCGCGGTGGATCAACGCGCGCGACAAAGAACCCGTCATCCCCGAACGCATCATCACCCGCGCACCGTCGGCGGAATTGCGGCCCGGACAGACGGATCAGGATTCCCTGCCGCCTTACGAAATTCTGGACGCCATACTGGAAGGGTTGATCGAATACGACCTTGGCCGACACGAACTGGTCGCACGCGGGTACGACGCGGCGGTGGTGGAGCGCGTGTGGCGGATGCTGGAGCGTGCGGAATACAAGCGGCGACAGGCGCCCCCGGGGGTCAAGATCACGGCGCGGGCCTTCGGGCGCGACCGGCGTTACCCCATTACCAACGGTTTTGTCCCCGCGCCGCTGGCGGCGGGCGAGGCACGGCTTGAGAAACCGGGGGAAACCGGCTAAATACAGGGGCCAAAACTTTTTTCGGGAATCCCATGTCCGTCCGTGTCCGTTTCGCCCCTTCCCCCACCGGCCGCATGCATGTCGGCAACGCACGCACCGCCGTCATCTGCTGGCTGTTCGCGCAGCGCCATAAAGGCTGGTTTCTTTTGCGCATCGACGACACAGATCTGGAGCGATCGAAAGACGAGCTTACGGAGCTGATCAAGACCGACCTGTCGTGGCTGGGCATACGCTGGGACGATTACGTGCACCAGCGCGACCGGATGGACCGTTATCACGCGGTGATCGAACAGCTTAAGACCGATGGGCGCTTATACGCGTGCTACGAAACGCCGGAGGAGCTGGAACTTAAACGCAAGGTCCTGCTGGGTCGCAAGCTGCCGCCGGTTTATGACCGCGCGGCACTGGCGCTTACCGACGACGACAGGGCAAAGCTGGAAGCACAGGGGCGCAAGCCGCACTGGCGTTTCAAGCTGGAGCACAAACCCATCGTCTGGCACGATCTGATCCGCGGCGAGGTGAAGTTCGACGGCGCGCTGATGTCCGACCCCGTACTGATCCGCGAGGACGGCAGCCCGCTGTATCATCTGTGTTCGGTCATCGACGATATCGACTACAAGATCACCCATGTCGTACGCGGGGAGGACCATGTTTCCAACACCGCCGCGCATGTCCAGATGTTCGAGGCAATCGGCGGGCACATGCCGCTTTTCGCGCATTTGCCGCTGATTTCGGACGCCGAAGGCGGGAAGCTGTCGAAACGGCTTGGCTCCCTGAGCATCGGCGATTTGCGCGACAACACGGGGCTGGAGCCGCAGGCGATCATCAGCCTGATGGGGCGGCTTGGCACGTCGGAGCCGATCGAGCCGTTCGCCGACCCGATGACGATGGCGGCGACCTTCGATTTTGCCAATTTCTCGCGCGGGACCCCGAAATTCGACCCGGAGGAACTGATCCGCCTGAACGCCAAGATCGTGCACCAGCTTTCCTTCGATGCCGTGCAAGCGCGGCTGGAAGCAATGACGGGCGCGCCGGTCGACGAGGCGTTCTGGGAGGCGGTACGCCCGAATCTGGAGACCGTGAACGAGTTCAAGGACTGGTGGGCGGTCGCCAAAGGGCCGGTCACCGGCAGCATTGCACCAGACGACCGCGATTTCGTGCATCAGGCGGCGACGCTTTTGCCTGCGGGCGAGTTTAGCGGCGAAACATGGGGCCAATGGCTGGGCGCGATCAAGGGCGGGACGGAGCGCAAGGGCAAGGCGTTGTTCATGCCGCTGCGTCTGGCGCTGACCGGCATGGACCACGGCCCGGAGCTGGATGTCCTGTTGCCGCTGATCGGCCGGGCGCGCGCGCTCGAACGCCTGAAGGCGGCCTGATAATAACGGAACGTCAGCGGCTGTTGACGCGAACCGGTTGGGCCATCGCCGATTCTTCGACCTGCGCACGCCGGTCGCCGCGCATGACGCCGCGCATATTGATCGCGATCAACAGACCATTGAAAACCAGAAATCCGTTCTGATGCGACATCGCGGCAACGCTGAAGGCACACAGGCAGGCAAGGATGTTCAAAGCGAACCCAATGCGCAACCGACCGCCCGTCAAAAGATAATTGGCGCTTACGCCCAGAACCAGCGTTGCCCAATCGAGGCCGTAATATTCACCGATGATTGTTTGAAACGCTGTCATTGTCGCGGGCGCACCTTTTTGTCCTACGCCCACGATACAGATGAAGGTTTTGAAGCCGGTTAAAAATACCTAAAAAGCAGGATAATCCACAAGCAGCTATGCTTTCACTTCGCAAGCAGACGTGGGGCGGCATACGGACCCGCGTTCATCGATGCGTTCATCAACAAGGCCGCGCCCACAAACGTAAGGCTTTCCCGGATTATGCCGTCATCCGGCAGCGGGGAAGCATCAAGCCCGCGCGCAATCACGGCAAGTTGCGGCATCACCCGCGTACGATAGGCCAACGGCGTCAGAGCGCCACGCGCAAGGGCATCGGTTTCATTCTTAATCGCGTCGATGTGACTGGAAAACGCGCCCGCGACCAGCGGATTGGTCCGCAACACATCGACCATGCGATCCATGCAGGTGACGAGAAACGGCTTTTCCGAAAGGGAGGCGTCATTACAAACGGCCTTCGGTGCCTGCGGCGGCGTACCCGCGCGCGCCGCCTTCAAATTGGGCAGAACCAAAGAAGCGACGGCGAACACAGCAATACAGCCAACGGCCTGATGGAAACTGTGGCGAAAAGGATTTTGCATGAAGGATGGGATCAAGACTTTGTTTCGTTATTGAAAAGGCTACAGGAATGCACCGACTGGCGCAATATGATTTCCTGGTTGCGTTTTTCTATAGTTTAGGCCGCAAGCGCGGCCAATTCCTCGGCAATCGCGCGGGCGCCGGTCAAACGCTGGGCCGGTGCATTATAGGCGCGGGTATAGAACAGGCGCTGGTCTGGTTGCAGGCGCATCGTGCCCGCCTTTTGCGCGATCAGCGCGATCACGCCATCGGGATTGGGCGGCACGGATTTGCGGAAACCGACAACCACGCCCTTCGGCCCTGCTTCCAGCGATTCAATGCCGGCCTTGCGGCACAGCGCCTTGATCGTCGTCAGTTGCAGCAGGTTTTCGGCTTCAGGCGGCAGAGGGCCGAAACGGTCGATCAATTCGGCGGCAAAGGCCTCGACCTCGTCCGTTTCCGCCAATGTCGCAAGGCGACGATACAGGCTCATGCGCACGTTGAGATCGTGAACATAAGATTCCGGAATCAGCACGGAAATGCCCAGATTGATCGCCGGCGACCAGCCAAGGTCGATGGGCGGGCCGTCGTCGAGACTGACGCCCGCGCGCGCGGCGGCCACCGCCTCCTCCAGCATCTGCTGGTACAGCTCGACCCCGACCTCGCGGATATGGCCGGATTGCTGTTCGCCCAGAAGATTGCCCGACCCGCGAATGTCAAGATCATGGCTGGCGAGCTGGAATCCGGAGCCGAGGGAATCCAGCATGCCGATGACTTCCAGCCGCTTGATCGCCGTGGGCGGCAGAGGTTTCTTCGCATCCCATGTCAGATAGGCGAAGGCGCGCAGTTTCGAGCGTCCAACCCGCCCGCGGATCTGGTGAAGCTGCGCCAGGCCGAACAAATCGGCATGGTGCACGATCAGCGTATTCGCGGTGGGAACGTCCAGACCGGATTCGATGATGTTGGTCGCCATCAACACCTCGTACTCGCGTTCATAAAACGCGGTCATGCGCGCCTCAAGCTCGCCCGGCGGCATCTGGCCGTGGGCGGTGACGATCTTGACCTCCGGCACCAGGGCGCGGAGTTGTTCCTCCATCTCCTCGATGTCCTTGATGCGCGGAACGACGAAGAAGGTTTGGCCGCCGCGATAATGTTCGCGCAAAATCGCCTCGCGCACGATCAGCGGATCATAGGGCATGACCGACGTGCGCACCGCCAGCCGGTCGACCGGCGGCGTGGCGATCAATGAAAGATCGCGTACGCCGGACAACGCCATTTGCAGCGTGCGCGGGATGGGCGTGGCGCTGAGCGTCAGGACATGCACGTCGCGGCGCAAATCCTTGAGCTTTTCCTTTTGCTTGACGCCGAAATGCTGTTCTTCGTCGACGATGACGAGGCCGAGGTTGTGAAACCGCACGGACGAAGCGAGCAGCGCATGTGTGCCGATCACGATGCCGATCGTACCGTCGGCCAGACCGTCCTTGGTCCGTTTTGCCTCGGCAGCGGAAACGAAGCGGGAAAGCTGCGCGATACGCACCGGAAAACCGGCGAAACGGCGGGTGAAGTTTTCCGTGTGCTGGCGGGCCAGCAGGGTCGTTGGCACCACCACCGCAACCTGCGCCCCGCCCAGAGCGGCCACGAAAGCCGCGCGCAGGGCGATTTCGGTCTTACCGAAGCCGACATCGCCGCAAACCAGCCGGTCCATCGGGCGGCCGAGCGTCAGGTCCTTCAGCGTTTCGGCGATGGCGCGTTCCTGATCCTCGGTTTCGTGATAGGGGAAACGCGCGGCGAATTCCTCGTACGGCGTTTCGGCGGCGTTGAATGGCGCGGCCTTGCGTGTCGCGCGGGCGGCGGCGATTTCAAGAAGCTTGCCCGCCATCGCCAGCAGATCGCGCTTGACCCGCGCCTTGCGCGCCTGCCACCCCGCACCGCCCAGACGATCGAGCTGAACCACGCCTTCGTCCGCGCCGAAACGCGAAAGCATTTCGATGTTCTCGACGGGCAGGAACAGGCGGTCGCCACCGTCATAGACCAGTTTCAGGCAATCATGCAGCGTACCCAGCGCCCGGACCGTCTCCAGCCCTTCGAACCGGCCGATGCCGTGATCGACATGGACCACCAGATCGCCGGGGGAAAGGGACGATACCTCGCGCAAAAACGCGTCGGCCTTGCGCCGGCCACGGCCCGCGCGGGCCAGACGGTCACCCAAAATATCCTGTTCGCTTATCAATGCCAGCCGGTCGTTGGCAAAGCCGTGTTCAAGCGGCAGGACGATCAGTTCCGCCCTGGCCCCGGCCTGTGCGAGCAGCGTGGCGATGCGTTCCTTCGACCCTTCGGAATAACAGGCGATCAGTACTTTTTTGCGTTCGCGCTGAAGCTGCGCGATATGATCGGCCACGGCGGCGAACAGATTCGCGCCCGGCTGGCTGCGGATATCGACGAAATCGCGCCCGCGCCGCGCGCCGGATTCGCCGTCCGGCGCCGGAAACGGCGAAAAGGCGACCGCGTTTTCGGGTATGCGCGCGGCCCATTCCGCATCACTTAAAAACAGGGTTTCGACCGGCACCGGATGATAATGCGTGCCAGAATCCTTGACCGTGCGCAGCAGGCTTTGGCGCGCTTGATACAAATCGGCCACCTGCGCCATACGTTCGGCGCGCGCCTCGGGCACCTGATGGTCGAAACTCAGCCATGCGCCGGGCGTGTAGTCGAACAGGGTTTCAAGCCGGTCGTAGAACAGCGGCAACCAGTGTTCCATGCCGGCATAGCGGCGACCTTCGCCGACCGCCTCGTATAGCGGATCGGCGGCGCCGACGCCGAAAGCCGCGCGATAGGCGCCACGAAACCTGTCGATGGATTCGGGCGTCAGCAATACCTCCGCCACCGTGCCGAGTTCGAGCGCGTCCGCAACGGCCAGCGAACGCTGGGTCGCGGCGTCAAAAAATTTCAGGCTTTCGACCTCGTCGCCGAAAAAGTCGATGCGCATCGGGTTTTCCGCACCCGGCGCAAAAACATCGACGATGCCGCCGCGTACCGCGAATTCACCGCCCTCGCGCACCACGTCGGTGCGCACGAACCCCTGCGCCGCCAGCATGGCGATCAGACCGTCTTGCGAAAGTTTTTCGCCCGCACGCACCGTTATCGCCTGCGCGGCAAGCGCGGCTTCGGGGATTACGCGCTGAACGACCGCGTTGACGGACGTCAGCACCACGCAGGCGCGACGGATATCGGAATTTTTGCGCGCGGACAGTTTGGCGAGCGTGCGCACCCGGCGGCCAACAATGTCGGCACCCGGCGAAACACGGTCATAAGGCAGGCAATCCCATGCGGGAAAGGCCAGCACGTCGATATCCGGCGCGAAATAGGCCAATAAATCCGTAAGCGCGGCGATACGCGAGTCGTCCAGCGCGACGTGTACGGCCAGCGCGCCCTTGCGCTGCGCCTCGATCGCGCGTTCGCGCAGGGCGAACGCGTCCTGACCTTCCGGCGTGCCGTACAGCGTTTTCATGTGAAATTTGGCGTATGCGCGATAAACAGGCGCAGCACATCGCTGTCATCCGCCGGGGACGGTTTTCCGCGCCCGCATTTCCAATCGTAAAGGTCGGGGTCCTGACAGGTCATCAGGCGCTCAAATTCGTCAAGCGCAACCTCGTCGAATTCCGGCACATAGCGGTCGGCGAAGGCGCCAAGCAGCAGGTCCATTTCCCGCGTGCCCCGGTGCCATGCGCGAAAGATCAGTTTTTTGCGGCGGTCGGCCAAGTCCATGGCGCTCTTGATAAACCGGCTTTATAGTCAAATCAACATGCGACCGCTTGTCCTAGACCCTGTGTTCCGGTCCGTCCGCGCGCTTGCGGGCGTGGGGCCGAAGCATGCCAAGGCTTTTGAGAAGCTTTTGGGCGGCGAACGCATTATCGACCTTTTATGGCACGCCCCCATAGAGCTGATCGACCGTCGGCATTCGCCCAAGCTGAAAGACGCAAAGGCAGGACAAGTCGTCACCGCCATCGTCACGGTGCAGGCGCACCAACCAGCACGGCGGCGCGGCACGCCCGCGCGGGTCGTGGTTACGGACGGAAGCGCGACCCTGGACCTTGTCTATTTCAACGCGCATGGCGACTGGCTTGAAAAAACCTATCCCGTGGGCGCGCATGTCGTCATATCGGGCCGGGTCGAGCCGTATAACAACCGCTTGCAGATGGCGCATCCGGACCATGCGGGCAAGCCAGAGGAATTGGAGAGCATCGCACGGGTCGAACCGGTTTATCCGATGACGCAGGGGCTGGGGCCGAAACAGATCGCCCGCGCGATCGAGGCCGCGCTCAAGACCTTGCCCGACCTGCCGGAATGGAACGACGCACCCTTGATGGCGCAACGCGGCTGGCCGGCCTGGACGCATGCCATGCACGCGCTACATCACCCCGAATCCGCCGCCGATCTGGACCCTGAAACACCCGTGCGCGCGCGGCTGGCCTATGACGAATTGCTGGCACGGGCGCTGGCGATGCAATTGGTGCGGGCGCGAAACCGCAGGCAAAAGGGCCGTATCTTCGCGCATGATTCCGCGCTGCGCACCCGGTTCTTCAAATCCCTGCCCTTCCAGCTTACGGGCGCGCAGCGTTTCGCAATCGCGGAAATCGATGCCGACATGCAGGCGCCCTTGCGGATGCTGCGGCTGGTGCAGGGCGATGTCGGGTCCGGCAAGACGGTCGTGGCCTTCGCGGCGATGCTCAACGCCGTGGCCACGGGCGCGCAGGCGGCAATGATGGCGCCGACCGAGCTTCTGGCGCGTCAGCATGCCCGCACGCTGGCTCCGCTGGCCGACGCGCTGGGCATTTCCATCGCCGTTTTGACCGGACGCGACAAGGCAAAGACGCGGCAAGTATTGCTTGAAAAGATCAAGTCCGGCGCAGCACAGATCGTCATCGGCACCCATGCACTGTTTCAGGAGGCGGTGGAATTCCACGATCTTGGTCTTGCCGTGATCGACGAACAGCATCGGTTTGGCGTGCATCAGCGGCTTGAATTATCGTCCAAGGGGTTTGTGCCCGATATTCTGGTGATGACCGCGACGCCGATTCCGCGCACTTTGACCTTAAGCCTTTACGGCGATATGGACATCAGCCGGTTGAATGAAAAACCGCCGGGGCGCAAGCCGGTCGAAACCCGTTTGATTTCAGGCGAACGCATCGATGAGGTGGTGGCGGGGCTGAAGCGCAAGATCGCAAACGGCGCGCGCGCTTACTGGGTGTGCCCGCTGGTCGCCGAAAACGAGGATCTGGACCTTGCCGCCGCAACCGAACGACATACCGATTTGCAAGCGCATTTCGGCGCGCGGGCGGGGTTGTTGCACGGGCAGATGAAGCCCGCCGACAAAGACCGCGTGATGCAGCAATTCGCGCAAGGCGATATCGATATTCTGGTCGCGACCACGGTGATCGAGGTCGGGGTCGACGTGCCCGAAGCCAGTGTCATGGTGATCGAACATGCCGAGCGTTTCGGCCTTGCGCAATTGCATCAGCTGCGCGGCCGCGTCGGGCGCGGGCAGGACGAGGCCGCGTGCATCTTGATGTTCGGCGCGCCGCTTTCGGAAATGGCCAAGGAACGCCTGCGCGTGATACGCGAAACCGAGGACGGGTTCGTAATCGCGGAAAAGGATCTGGCCCTGCGCGGGGCGGGTGAGGTTCTGGGCACCCGTCAATCGGGCCTGCCCGCCTTTCATCTGGCGGACCCGGAAGCGCACGGCGATTTGATGGAGATCGCGTATACCGAGGCCAAATTGCTGGCCGAAAAGGACCCGGCTCTGACCACGCGGCGGGGCGAGGCGCTGAAGGTGCTTTTATACCTGTTCGCACAGGATGCCGCGATCCAGACCCTGCGTTCGGGCTAATTTTTTTTGTTTTCCGGGCGTTTTTTCTGGCCCGGCGCTACGATGCCGCCGGAGACGATCATCTTGATGCCGTCCTCGACCGCCATGTCCAGATAGATCAGGTCTTCCTTGGGGATGAACAGCAAAAATCCCGATGTCGGGTTGGGCGTGGTCGGCAGGAAGACGTTGACCACGGTCGTGGCCGTTTTGCCCTGCACCTCGCCCTGCGTTTCGCCGGTCACGAAACCCATGACCCACATGCCCTTGCGCGGATATTCAAACATCACGACGTCGCGAAAGGCGCGCGACTTGTCGGCGAACACGGTTTCCATGATCTGTTTGCTGGCACCGTAGATCGAACGCACGATGGGCATCCGGTCGAGGATGCGTTCCCAGAGATGGACGAGTTTCCCGCCCAGATAATTGCGCGCCACCATGCCGACGACGATCAGGAAAACCAGAACGATGATCAGGCCAGAGCCGGGAATCCAGAACGGCAGATAGGTATTGGGATTGTATGGCGGTGGAATCAGCCCCGCGACCTTCCTGTCGACGAAGGTGACAAAACTGACGGTGATGACGAAAGTCAGGTAAAGAGGAACGGTGACCAGCAGGCCCGCGATCAACCATGCGCGCAGCCGCGTCAGGATGGAGGGCCGGTGCGATTGCTGAATCGGTGTTTCCATGCCCGCCGTCACCTTGAAAAAAACAGGGTGTGCAAAAACTGGTGACCGCTCCGGGACTTGAACCCGGGACCTACTGATTAAAAGTCAGTTGCTCTACCGACTGAGCTAAGCGGTCGTCACTTGCAAAAAGTGCTTTTGTTTAACCGCTTTAGCGGACGGCTTCAAGGATTTTTTCCTGTACCCCCGCCGTGACGAAGGGGGATACGTCCCCGCCCAGCCGGGCGATTTCCTTGAGGAAGGATGAGGAAACGAACTGCCACTTGTCGGAAGCCATCAGGAAGACCGTCTCGATCTCCGGCGCGAGGCGCGCGTTCATGCCCGTCATCTGGAATTCGTATTCAAAATCCGACACCGCCCGCAAACCCCGGAAAATCACCCCAGCGCCCCGGTTTTTGGCGAATTCGACCAGCAGGCTGTCGAAGGTTTCGACCGTGATTTCACCCCGCTTTTCAGGCAGTTCGGCAATATCCCCGGCCACCATCGCCAGCCGGTCGGCCAGCGAAAACATCGGCTTTTTATTGGGGTTGGTCGCCACCGCCACGATCAGATGATCGACCAGCCGGGCGCAACGCTTGATAATATGCAGGTGCCCCTTGGTGATGGGGTCGAAGGTACCGGGATAAATTCCTATGCGCATCGGGTCGGCCATGGGGATCCTTTTAAGCACTTCCCGGCCGCGCGATCAACCGTCAGCGTCCCGGCCGCATCTGTGGGCAGGGCGGCAGATTTTCGGCAGGACGGATAAAATCGCGCCAGATCCTGTCCGAGCCGCCTACGTCATAATTCAATGCGCCGGGGAATGCCTTTTTACCCGCGTAAAGATAAAGCGCCTCATAGCCGCGTTCATCCATCCGCGCCGTGATATAGGCCTGAAGCCCGGCCTTGTCCCTGTTTGCGATGAAATCCAGCCCCTTTTGGATGACCACGTCGGAGCGGCGGCTAAGCTCCTTATAGACGGCGGGGCAATACGCATCGCGGGGGCGGCCCGCGATATCGAGATAATAGGTTTCAAGATATGGCTGTCCGGGGTTGAACATATACGCCTCGATCGCCGCGTCATCCTGCCTGAAATCGTTGCGCGCGGCATCCAGCGCCTTGAAAAACGCGCGCGGCCAGATCGGATAGCCGGCTGAGGACATCATGCGCCCGGAAACGTCGGCGCAGATACTGGCCGCCGTCACGCGCTCGAGAACTTTTGCCGCGTCGCTTTCGACCCATATCGCATCGATCAGGCAGATTTTTTCGCCCGCGCCGTTTTGCACGACCCATGAATAGCCGGGATATTTCCGCGCCAACTGGTCCAGACGGCGTAACGGTTCTTCGATATCGGTGTACTCCAACGCACCAGGACCGGAAAGAATATTGAATTGCGGCTTCAGCGGCCCGCCATAGCCCAGCTCGCCCGCGCGGAACAACACCACCGGCATGCCGGCATAGCGCGCAAGAACATCCGGGCTGATATTGATGGATGCCGACTCTACGTCTTCGACAGGTGCGGAGATCTTTGCCCCGCCGGACGATCTGAGTACGACTTTAAACACGTTATACCCCAACGCAATGATGGTGGCGCCGAGTATAAAAGCCGTGACGTCTTTACCTGTTTCAGACGAAAATATGCGTTTAAGCGAGGGGGTGGATTTGTCTTTGGCGTTTTTGGTCATGTCACGGCTTACCATAATTTACAAAATCGCTTCAAGTTTTGGCCGGATTTGATAAAAGGGCGGGATGACAGGCCAAAACCCCACGATTTTGCGCGAGGACGGATGGGCGAGCTATGCCCTGCTGGATAGCGGGCACGGACGCAAGCTTGAGCGTTATGGCACGGTTATCGTGGATCGGCCGGAACCGCAGGCGCTGTGGTCGCCCACTTTGCCCGCAGCGCGCTGGGGGCAGGCGCAGGCCGTATTCAAAAACGCGTCGGAGCGCGAGGACGACGAAGGCGGCAATTGGGATTTTCAGGTCAAAAATCCACCTGAAATCTGGGACGTGCCGGTCGAGGGCGCGACCTGCCGCGCACGGTTCATGGCGTTCCGGCATATGGGATTGTTCCCCGAACAGCGTCCGCACTGGGCGTGGATGAAAAACGTCATCGCCGGGCGGCCTTTAAAAATCCTCAACCTGTTTGCCTATACCGGCGCGGCATCGCTGATCGCCGCCGCGTCAGGTGCGCAGGTCACGCATGTCGACGCCAGCAAAAAGGCGATCCAGTGGGCCAAGGACAACCAGGACGCATCGAAGCTGGGCGATGCGCCGATCCGCTGGATCTGCGAGGATGCACGCAAATTCGTCGCGCGCGAAATCCGGCGCGGCAACACATATGACGGCATTCTTCTCGACCCCCCAAAATACGGACGCGGGGCGGATGGCGAGGTATGGCGGTTTGAAAGCGACATTGCGCCGCTGTTGCGCGATTGCGCGGCGTTGTTATCGCCCGACGCGTCGTTCATGATTTTGACCGCCTATGCGCTGCGCCTGTCATCCGTCGCGCTTGGCCACATGCTGCGCGACGTGGCGCCAAAGCGCGGCGGCATAGACCACGGCGAGTTGTGGCTGGGCGACGAAGGCGGCGCGCGGCCCTTGCCCACGTCCCTGTTCGCGCGGTGGGCGGCATGAAAAAAATTGAACCACCAAGAACACTAAGCACACAAAGAGGATGTGCTTTTGTTTTCTTAGTGTTCTTAACGCGCTTAGTGGTAAAAAAATGAATTTTGTAAACACCCGCGCCATTACAAGCCCGGCAAACGAGGAAATCAAGGCAATCCGCGCGCTGGAGCGGCGCAAGGACCGCAAAGAGACGGGCCTGTTCGTGGCCGAGGGGCTGCGCCACGTTCTGGAAGGCATCGAGAACGGATGGGATTTGCAACGGCTCGTCTTTCACACCAAGGTCGCGAGCAAGAACGAAGTCGTGCGCGCGACCCGCGTGTGCGCTGGGAATGGCGGGCTTTGCCTTGAGGTCAACGACGCCGTCCTCGAAAAACTTTCGCACAAGGACAACCCGCAGCAGGTCATCGGGGTTTTTAAACAGAGGCTGAGCGCGCTTGCGGGCATGCCCGCAAAAACATGCGTTGTCGCACTGGAACAGGTGCGCGACCCCGGCAATCTCGGCACCATTCTGCGTACCGTGGACGGCGTAGGCGCAGACGGCGTGATTTTGATCGACCAGTGCTGCGATCCGTTTTCGGTCGAGGCCGTGCGCGCCTCCATGGGCAGCCTGTTCGCCGTGCCCGTCGCAATTGCCACGCGCGACGAATTCATGGCGTTCGCGCGCGGGTGGAAAGGTACGGTCGTCGGCACGCATTTATCGGATCGCACCGTCGATTACCGCAAAGCTGATTACAAGCCGCCCGTGTTGCTGGTGATGGGCAACGAACAGGCGGGTCTTTCACCCGAACTTTCCGCAGCACTGCCCGTTCTTGCCAAACTGCCGATGAAAGGCCGCGCGGATAGCCTGAATTTAGCTATTGCTACAGGTGTGATGCTGTACAAGATACTTGAGGGTTAAGGATTTAACCACCAAGAGCGCCAAGACACCGATTTCTTAGTGTGCTTAGTGGTAAAACCTCGTTCTGGATTAAATTTTTGTCGTGCGCGGCGTGTAGTATTTTCCGAACCTACGGTGTGCCGCTTTTACATCTGCCAGTACTTTGCGCGTATTAAAATTTCTGAAGCCGTTTTTGACAGCCTTTTTTAGATCAGTGACATTCAGCTTCTTTGAGTAGATAGCGTAATCAATCGCGTTGATAAGCAGCGGATCGTGCCCACAAAGTCTGAACATTCTTTTTAGGTCCGATATCGGAAGATTGTAGCCATCAATACTTTCCAGCACGCCGTTGGGACCCAAGGGGCAGTCTGGGTCAATGGATTGGGCGGTGGCGGCTATTTTTTTCAAGTCGCACAGAAGCCTTGGGTCGCCTTTGGACATTCGTATGAATACGCGCCAAAGCGGTGTTTGCTGCTTTCCCATACCCTGGGATTATAAACGCTTCTCTGTATTATGTCTATTAATCGCGGCGAGATATGAGGCACCCCCACTACAGGCAAAGCCGAACGCGATATAGCGCCTCTCCCGCTTTCTTCACGGTGGATTCCGGCCTTCGCCGGAATGACGTTAGCGTGAACAGATGATAACAAACCCCGCCGAAGCGGGGTTTGTTTTTTATTCGTCGTTCTGGGATTCGATGTTTTCGGCTTCCGCGTCCGTGCCTTCCGGCGCGGCTTCGTCGCCCTCATCCTCGTCCTGCATCAGCCAGGCCACCGAAACGACCTTGGACTTGCCTTCGACGTTGAAGACGCGCACGCCCTGTGTCGCGCGGCCGGTAAAGCGGATGTCGGTGACCGGCGTCCTTATCATCTGGCCTTCGTCCGTCACTAGCATGATCTGGTGATCGTCGGTGACCGGGAAGGTCGCGACCATTTTACCGTTCTTGGCGGTCAGGTTCATGTTGGTGATGCCGGAGCCCCCGCGGCCCGTCACGCGGTAATCATAGGCCGAGGTACGCTTGCCGTAGCCTTTGTCGGTCACGCACAGAAGGAACTGCTCGGCCGCCTGCATTTCCCTGAATTTGTCTTCGGAAATCGCGGCGTTCGACGTCGCCTCCTCGTCGGTGTCGCCGTCCTCGGCCCCCCTTTGGGCGTTGGCGGCCTTGATATAGGCCGTGCGTTCGTCCGGGCTGGCGTCGACGTGTTTGAGGATGGACATCGACATGACCTCGTCCTTCGCGGCAAGTTTGATGCCGCGCACGCCGGTCGAGGTGCGGCCCGCGAAAACGCGGATGTCATCGACGGGGAAGCGGATCGCCTTGCCGTCGCGCGTGGCCAGAAGCACGTCTTCGTCGGCGCGGCAGATCTTGACCGAAACCAGTTTCTCGCCTTCCTCCAGCTTCATCGCGATCAGGCCGTTGGCGCGGATATTGCCGAAATCCGAAAGCTTGTTCCGGCGTACGGTGCCGTGCGAGGTGGCGAACAGCAGGTCGAGCTGTTCCCACAATTCCACGTTTTCCGGCAGACGCAGGTAGACCGAGACGTTTTCCCCGGCCTCAAGCGGCATCATGTTGACCAGCGCCTTGCCGCGCGATTGCGCGTTGCCCAGCGGCAACTGCCAGACCTTCATCTTGTGGACGATCCCACGCGAGGTGAAGAACAGAATCGGCGTGTGGGTCGATGCGACGAACAGGTCGGTGACGAAATCGTCCTCTTTCGTGGTCGCGCCGATACGCCCCTTGCCGCCGCGTTTTTGCGCGCGGTAGGTGTTGAGCGGCACGCGTTTGGCGTAACCCGCGTTGGAAACGGTCACCACCATGTCCTCGCGCGCGATCAGGTCCTCGATATCGGCCTCGTCGTAGTTTTCGACAAGCTCGGTCCGGCGCGGAGTGCCGAACTGGGTTTTGACCGCGACCAGCTCGTTCTTAAGCAGGGTGAGCAGTTTTTCACGGCTGGCGAGGATTTCCAGATATTCGCGGATCGCATCGGTGACGTCCTTGAGTTCGTCGCCGATCTTGTCGCGCTCAAGCCCCGTCAGGCGGTGCAGGCGCAGGTCGAGAATGGCGCGGGCCTGTGTTTCCGACATTTTGTAGGTGCCGTTTTCGCTGACCGGATATTCGGGATCGTCGATCAACGCGATCAGCGGCGCGACGTCGCGCGCGGGCCAATCGCGGGCCATCAACTGTTCGCGCGCCTGTTGCGGGTCGGGCGCGTTGCGGATCAACGCGATCACGTCGTCGATATTGGCGACAGCAACCGCAAGACCCGCCAAGATGTGCGCGCGTTCGCGCGCCTTGCCCAGTTCAAAGATGGTGCGGCGGGTGATCACTTCCTCGCGGAATTTGACGAAGGCCTCGATAAACTGTTTGAGGTTGAAGGTCTGGGGCCGCCCGTGGTTGAGCGCCAGCATGTTGCACGGAAAGCTGGTTTGCAGCGGCGTGAATTTGAACAGCTGGTTCAAAACCACGTCGCCCTGCGCGTCGCGTTTGAGTTCGATCACCACACGCACGCCGTCGCGGTCGGATTCATCGCGCAGATCGGCGATCCCTTCCACCTGCTTGTCGCGCACCAGTTCGCCGATGCGTTCAAGCAGTTTGGATTTGTTCACCTGATACGGGACTTCGTGGACGATGATCGCCTCGCGATCCTTGCGGATTTCCTCGATCGTCGTTTTGGCGCGCATCAGCACACTGCCGTTGCCGGTGGTATAGGCAGAACGGATACCGGCGCGGCCCAGAATCTGGCCGCCGGTCGGGAAATCCGGCCCCGGAATAACGGCCATCAATTCCTCGATCGTGATGTCGTTGTTATCGACATAGGCGATGCAGCCGTCCACGACCTCGACCAAATTGTGCGGCGGAATGTTGGTGGCCATGCCGACCGCGATGCCGCCCGCGCCGTTGACCAGCAAATTGGGGATGCGCGAAGGCAGGACCGAGGGTTCCTGAATCGATTCGTCATAGTTGGGACGGAAATCGACCGTGTCCTTGTCGTAGTCTTCGAGGATCGCCTCGCCAGCCTTGGCCAGTCGCGCCTCGGTGTAACGCATGGCGGCGGCGGGGTCGCCGTCCATCGAGCCGAAGTTGCCCTGACCGTCGATGACCGGCAGGCGCATCGAAAAATCCTGCGCCATGCGCACCATGGCGTCGTAAATCGCGGAATCGCCGTGCGGGTGGTATTTCCCCATCACGTCCCCGACGATGCGAGCGGATTTTTTGTAGGATTTGGTGGAATCGTAACCACCGTCCTTCATCGCGTACAGGATGCGGCGATGGACCGGCTTCAACCCGTCCCGCGCATCGGGCAGCGCGCGGGATACAATCACGCTCATCGCGTAATCGAGATAGGATTTCTTCATCTCGTCTTCGAGCTGGACGACGGGGAAGTTTTCGCCCGAAGGCGGGGTTTGCGCCGGGGTGTTTTTTGCGCTCATGGCAGGGTCCGTTTTATGGCTGAAATCATCGCGTCAAACCTAGCCCAAACGCTGCGGAAAACCAAGAATTTTTATACTGAATTTTCGTTTTTAACATGCTGATTTTAATGTGTTTTCTGTTTTTCTGCTTCGTGTAGCGTGCGGGCCTGTTTTCACGACCGGCCGGACAGCATGCGCAATTTAAATATGGCAAATGCCTATATCTTGTGCTAATACCGTGGCATGGATATGGATACCCCGCTTTCGACAAGCTTTTCACACGCCGCGCATGCGCTGGCAATGGACTCGTTGAAAACCGCATTCCTGCCGGGGGAATGGCATCGCACGCAGCATGTTTATGGGGTCACGCACGATCTCGACCTACACAAATCCACAACGGGTGCGTGGGGCATTGAAAATTTACGAAGCCCCGCATCTGCGCAGGCGGAGTTATTTGTTTCACGCCTCGCTCTATATGCCGGGGTTCCTGTCGCACCAACATTTGTGGCCCGGGTGCCTGAAGCCGGGGAATTGCCTCATATGGTCAGCATCGTCCCGTTCGAGCGCATCGTCTATTCCGGTGATCTTGATTATGACTATAATCGCGCCTATCTGCGCCACGAATCATTTGCTTTGCCCTTTTTGTTATGGTTGGGACAGTATAATAAACGCGATCCGCACAATTTATACCTCAATGCGGCGGCAAAAACCCGTTTTTGTGAATTCAATTTCGGCGAGACAAGCCTTGCCGACGCATTCTTGGCCTCCAGCATAGACCCTAGCCACCCACCCGAGGGGATATCCCAAAGCACGCTGGATGCAGTCCAGAATCATTACTTTAGAAACGTCAAAAGGGCTGCGGTGTATGTGACCATTTTAAATGGCATTCCCGTTTTACGCAGCGCTTTCGAGGACGGGTTGCGGCGGCTGGATGCCATGCCGGACGATATCGTCGACCGGGTGCTGGACATCGTCGATACCGCGTGCCCGGTATCGGCATACCAGCGCAGGAGCATCAACACGTATCTGGAGGAGCGCCGCTCACTTCTGGCGCTCCATTATGAACTTGGAGTTTTCGAGCCGCAGATGATCGAAAGCGCACGGTCACCCGGTCTGAACGCAGAATTGGCGATCCATTATAAATTGGGTGGTTCCAATCCGCAGATGATCGGAAGCGCGCGGTCAACCAGTCGGGACGCAAAACCAAGGCAGCGATCGACATATCGTTTTGTTTAGAGTCTTACCTTAGGGCGACCATCAACGGGTGTCATATATCTTGTATTGATCACGTACAGGATGCGGCGATGGACCGGCTTCAACCCGTCGCCGCGCATCGGGCAGCGCGCGGGATACGATCACGCTCATCGCGTAATCGAGGTAGGATTTCTTCATCTCGTCTTCGAGCTGGACGACGGGGAAGTTTTCGTGACCGCACGGATCGCGCCTGAAATTGAAATATGACAAACATTTACGCTCTATGCTAACACCATGGCATGGATATGAGCGTCCCGATTTCGACAAGTTTTTCACGCGCCGCGCATGCGCTGGCAATGGACTCGTTGAAAACCGCATTCCTGCCGGGGGAATGGCATCGCGCGCAGCATGTTTATGGGGTCACGCACGATCTCGACCTACACAAATCCACAACGGGTGCGTGGGGCATTGAAAATTTACGAAGCCCCGCATCTGCGCAGGCGGAGTTATTTGTTTCGCGCCTCGCGCTATATGCCGGAGTTCCTGTCGCACCAACATTTGTGGCCCGGGTGCCTGAAGCCGGGGAATTGCCTCATATGGTCAGCATCGTCCCGTTCGAGCGCATCGTCTATTCCAGCAATCTTGATTATGCGGATTCTTACGCCTATCTGCGCCACACATCATCCGCCTTGCCCTTTTTGTTATGGTTGGGACAGGATACCGACCGCGATCCGCGCAATTTATGCCTCAATGCGGCGGCAAAAACCCGTTTTTGTGAATTCGATTTTGATAGTACAAGCCTTGCCGACGCGTTCAGGGCCGCCAGCATCGACCCCAACCATCCGCCCGAGGGAATATCCGAAAGCATGCTGCACATGGCCCGGATGCGTTACAACGCAAAGGTTGCAGATGCTTCGATGACGGTAGAAATTGGCGAGGGCATTCCCGTTTTACGCAGCGCTTTCGAGGACGGGTTGCGGCGGCTGGATGCCATGCCGGACGACATCGTGGACCGGGTGCTGGACATCGTCGATACCGCATGCCCGGTATCGGCATACCAGCGCAGGAGCATCAACACGTATCTGGAGCTGCGCCATTCATTTCTGCTGCGCAATTATACATACGGCGCTTTCGATTCGCGCATGAAGCGCGTCAAACGCGCGCAGTTACCCGGTCTGAATGCAGAACTAACGCAGCGATCGACATATCGTTTTGTTTAGAGTCCGGTATCAGATTTCAAGCACCAGACGCTGCGGGTCCTCGAGGCATTCCTTGACGCGGACGAGGAAACTGACCGCCTCGCGCCCGTCGATGATGCGGTGGTCGTAAGACAGCGCGACATACATCATCGGGCGCGCCTCGATCGATCCGTCGGGCATTACCACCGGGCGCTGCATGGTTTTGTGCATCCCCAGGATACCGACCTGCGGCGCGTTGAGGATAGGCGTGGACATCAAGCTTCCGAACACGCCGCCATTGGTGATGGTAAAGGTGCCGCCCATCATGTCGGCGGGAGCGAGTTGCCCGTCGCGCGCCTTTTTGGCATAGGCGCCGATATCCTTTTCAATATCGGCCAGCGACTTGGCGTCGGCATCACGCACCACCGGCACGACCAGACCCTGCGGCGTCGAAACCGCGACGCCGATGTCATAGTGGTTTTTATAAATAATGTCGTCGCCGTCGATTTCGGCATTCACCGCCGGAAATTCGCGCAGGCCCGCGATAGCCGCGCGCACGAACAGCCCCATGAAGCCGAGTTTCACGCCGTAGCGTTTTTCAAATTTGTCCTTGTACGCCTCGCGCATCGCCAAAATCGCGGTCATGTCGATTTCGTTGAAGGTGGTGAGCATCGCGGCGGTGTTCTGCGCTTCCTTCAGGCGGCGGGCGATGGTCTGCCTTAGCCTTGTCATTTTCACGCGTTCCTCGCGCGCGCCAAGGTCGCGGGGCGGATTTGACTTTGCTGCTGTCGTAGCGGGCGGTGCAGACGGTGTCGGTTTTGCAGCCGGTTGTTCAAGATGCGCGATCACGTCGCCCTTGGTGACACGTCCGTCCCTGCCCGTGCCCGCGACTTCAGACGCGGCCACGTTGTTATCGGCCATCATTTTACGCGCGGCAGGACCAGGTGTCGGTTCCTTGGGTGTCGCTTCGGGGCGTTCGGTTGATTGTTGCGGGGATTCAGGCGCAGGTTTGCTTTCTTGCGCCTTTGGCGCAGCGGCACCGGCGGCAACATCGCCGATCACTGCGCCCGGTTTCACGCTTTCGCCCGCCTTGGCACCGATCACGGCCAGCGTGCCGGAAGCGGGACTGTTGACCTCCACCGTCACCTTGTCGGTTTCAAGTTCGACCAGCGGCTCGTCCTGCTTGACGGGATCACCTTCCTTCTTCAGCCATTTGGCGATCGTGGCTTCGGAAACGGATTCACCCAAAGACGGGACGATGATGCTGGTCATGGAAAGGCCTGTAAGCTGCGGATTAGACAGCAGGAATTTGGCACGTCATCCCCGCCCGGTCAAGTGGCGGCGGCAGGGAATTTTCCCCTGATTCAGGGCGCTTTCAGGGCGGCAAACCGGGCGCGTATTTCGGCCTCGACCGGGGTGCTGTCATAGATGTCGTCATGGCCGTATCCAAGCGCCGCAAACAGATGTACGGCGGCATGAAAGGCACAGCGCGTCACGCCCGGTTTGGTTGCAATATCACATTTATTATTGCGACCCAGAATTTCCTGACAACGCGGCGGCTTCGGCCCCATGCTGGCCACGGCGTGAGAAAGATCCTCTTCTTCCACAGCGTTGGCAGAAAGGTTGAAGTTGAACATGGCGTCGAGTTTTTCAAGCGCATCATATTCCGAAAGTGCCGGCTCGGGCGCAGGTTCTGGCTTTTCCGGCGCGCGGTACGGTGCCTGCCTGACGGGCCTTAAGCCGAAAGCCCCGGGCTGATTGTGGCGACCACCCCTACCTTTAGGGAGGGAGGCGCGGTCTTTTTCCAGTGTGCGATCAGAAGACGTTCTGGTACCCCGGGCTGGCAATTTAAGAAGCTCTTTTCCCGCTTTTTTCGCCCTTCATTCTCGCGATGCACCCGGCCAATAACCGCTTTCGGCGTGTACGCGGTTTTGAACGCGCGATTCAGAACGTCCGCGATTTCCACGCTCCCGCGCGTGCCGTCCGCCAGTTCGGCCAGTCTGTCCTTGTGTGCCTGCGGCCAAGGGCGTTGCATCACCATGATTTTTTCCTTTTTTGTTATTCGGGCCCGTTATAATGCGGGTTTTCCGAAAAAGTCCAATTTCAATGGCCTTCGCCCAAAAAGCCCCCGGATTGCAAGGACCAAAGACGGGCATAGAGCCCACCGTCGGCCAGTAGCCGCGCGTGTGCCCCGTCCTCGACGATTTTTCCATCCTGCATCACCACCAGCCGGTCGAGGTGCGCGATGGTCGAAAGCCGGTGCGCGATGGCCAGCACGGTGCGGCCTTGCATCAAATCCTTCAGGGCATCCTGAATCAGGCGTTCGGATTCGGAATCGAGGCTGGAGGTCGCCTCGTCCAGTACAAGGATTGGGGCGTTTTTCAGGATCGCGCGGGCGATGGCGATGCGCTGGCGCTGGCCGCCCGAGAGTTTGACACCGCGTTCGCCCACCGTGGCATTGTAATCCGCGCCGCCCTTTGAATCGCGCAAATCCATGATGAATTCATGCGCCTGCGCCGCGCGGGCGGCGGCGATTACCGCGTCATCGGATGCCACTAGATCGCCGTAGCGCAGGTTATCGCGCACCGAACGGTGGAGCATGTCGGCCATCTGCGGGATGAAGCCGATAGCCGCGCGCAACGAGTCCTGCGCGACATGGGCGATGTCCTGTCCGTCGATCAGGATGCGCCCCGACTGCACGTCGTGCAGGCGCAAGAGCAGCTGCATCAGGCTGGATTTTCCCGCCCCCGAAGGGCCGACCAGGCCGACGCGCTGACGCGGCGGGATATGCAGGGTGAAATTGCGGAAGATCGGACGCGCGGGGTAAGAAAAGGTCACGTCGTCAAAGGTGATCGCGGGTTCGCGCACCACCAGCGCGGGCGCGTTCGGGCGGTCGGTGACCTCGTGGGCGTGGACGATCGCCTCCATCCCCTCCTCGATCTCGCCCAGACGTTCAAAAAAGCCGGTATAGACCTCGGTCAGCCAGAAGGCGGCCTGAATCATGCTCAACGCCATGGGCAGGACCATCGTAATTTCGGCCGCCGAAAGGGTGCCGGACTGCCAGCCGCGCACGGTGGCCAGACACAGAGCCAGCATGAACCCGGAATTGAGCACATGCTGGATGCGGAACATGTGCGTGACCTTGACCTCGACCACCGAGGCGGCGGCGGCGTTGTCGTGCAGCGCCTCGCGGAAATAGGCGTCCTCGTGATTGCGGCGGGCGAAGACCTTGACCAGCAGGATGTTGGTGATGATGTCGACGAAACGCCCGCGCATTACGCTGCGCTTGCGCGACGAATTTTCGGAAAGTTTGCGGATGTGTGGAACGAAATAACGCAGATTGACCAGATACGCGGCCAGATACAGCACCGTATAAATCGCGAAGTCGCGTCCGATCCACGCGAACAGTGAAAGCGTGGTCAGGAAGGTCACGCCAGCGAAGATGAAGGGGCTGGTGATGTCGTTGACAATCTGGCGCATGGAATAGGGCATTTCCACCACCTTGCCCGCCAAACGGCCCGCGAAATCGTCCTGAAAATAGCGGTAGGAATGCTGGTGCAGGTACAGGCCGAGCTGGCGGCGGACCATGGCCGCGTAAAACGGCAGCGTCTTTGACTGCAGCCACCCCTGCGTGTTGTAAAGCGCGGGCGAAAGCACCAGCACCAGCCCGACATACAGACCAAGCGGCGTGGCCAGATGCCGCCAGATCGCCGCGCGGTCGTCTGAATCGATGAAGGCGCCGACGATGCGGCCAAAGAAATAGGGCGCAAGACTGCCCAGAATCCCCGCGCAGACGCCCAGCGCCACCATCGTGAAAAACCGGGCGCGGATCTGGCGCATGAAAAACCACAAAAACGGCCAGACCCGATCGGGCAGATACGTCATGCCGTCCGGCGGGTCCTTGTCGATGCTGGCGGGAAAGTCGAAAAATTTCATGGCACGCGTATCTATACACGGATTTCGTTTCAATGCGCCGCTTTTTAATGCGAGTATGCCGCATGGTTGCCTTGCAAGAAGCCGGGCGGGCGGATTTGCCCGTTCTTGAATCCTATCTGCGCGCGATGACGGCGGAAACCGAGGCCGCGACGGGCGACGCCCTGCCCGTGAATATGGCGGCGATTACGGCATCGTTCGACGAAGGCGTGCACTGGTTCCTGTTCACGGACGAGGCCGGTACGCATTTCGGATGCTGCCACATGCAAAGCGTGTTTAATTACTGGCGGGCGGAAAAGCGTTTTTATCTGGGTGGGTTGTATTTCACGCCGGATCATCGTGGGCGCGGATATCTGTCACATATCGTCGCGGCGCTGCGCGCGTGGGCGGCGGAACACGGCGGCGTGCAAATCTATTGCCACATCCATGCGAAAAACGCGCTTAGCACACGGGCATTTGCCAAGGCGGGTTTCGCCCTGGTCGATTACCAACTGCACGTCCTGCACTGGGGTGATTAAGATCAGAACAAAACATCATCCATGCCGTAAAACCCGGCGGGCTGTTTGGCCAGCCAGATTGCGGCTTCCAGCGCGCCACGCGCGAAAACGCGGCGGTCGGTGACAGCATGGCGCAGGGCGATGGTTTCGTGCGCGCCCGTGAACGTCACGGTATGTTCGCCCACCACTTTGCCCATGCGTTCGGACGTATAGGACACCGGCCCGCCAATGGCAGCCCCCAGCGCCAGCGCGGTGCCAGATGGCGCGTCGCGCTTGGCCGCGTGATGCACGTCGTGGATCGCGACCGTGTAGCCATGGGGGCGCAGGCTGGCTGCGATGTCCGCCACGGCACGTTTGAAGACGGCAAGCGAAACGCTGGTATTCACCGCGTGCAGCACCGGTACGATTTCGGATGTCGCGCGCAGCGGCGCCGGGTCCAGCCCGGTGACGCAGCAGACATAGGGTTTATGTAGACGCACCGCGCGCGCCAACAGGTCCGGCGTCGCGTCGGCGCGGGTGAAATCAATCACGACGTCGGCGGATTCCATGTCGCCTGAATACACGCAATCCGTTCGCGCGGCGATTTCGGCGCAGGTCAGACTTCCCATGCGGCCTTGATGCCCCAGTACGTGGATTGCCGTATTCATGCGCAGGCCCGCGCCGGTTCAACCAGCCCCAGCGCCGCCAGCGCGCCGTCGATACGGCGTTCGGATTCCCACGCAACCGGCACCAGCGGCAGGCGCAGTTCATTGCGACAAATTTTGATGCGGGCGCCCGCGTATTTCGCCGGTCCCGGCGAGGTTTCGCAAAACAGCGCGTCGATCAAGGGTAACAGGTCTTCGGACAGGCGGCGCGCCGTAGCATTTTCGTTCGCTTGCACGGCATCGAACAGGCGCACGCATAATTCCGGCGCAATGTTGGACACCACAGATATGACGCCGTGCGCACCCTGAATCAACGCAGGGAGCATGAACGCGTCCTCGCCCGTGTATTGAAGAAAACAGGGGCCGCAGGACAGGCGCGTGCGCGCAATGCGCGCGATGTCGCCGCCCGCGTCCTTGATACCCACGACGCGCGGCAGGGCCACAAGCCGTGTTTGCGTATCCATATCCATGTTCAGCGCGGTGCGGCCGGGAACGTTATAAAGAATCAACGGCAGCGCGCAGGAATCGTGGATGGCGGCGTAATGACGAAAAACGCCTTCCTGCGTCGGGCGGTTGTAATAGGGCGTCACCACCAGCGCGGCATCGGCGCCCGCCACCTGCGCCAGATGCGCCAGACGCACGGCGTGCGCGGTGTCGTTCGACCCGCAGCCGGCAATGACCGGGACACGGCCCGCGGCCGTTTCAAGCGCGATACGATAGATGCGATCCATCTGCGTATCGTCCAGTGCCGCGGCCTCACCCGTCGTGCCGCCGACGCACAGGCCGTGCACACCCGCCGCGATCTGGCGTTCGATCAACCGGCGTAAAGCCGCATCGTCGATGACTCCATCGCAAAACGGGGTGATCAAAGCCGTAATGATGCCGGTGCATGAAAAAGCCATGACCGATTAAAGCAAAACGGCGAAAGGAAAATCCAATCGCCGTTTTTCATTACCGATGCAGATCGTGCATCACATCATGGTTATCACGCGCCGGTGGAGAGCGCCGCATCGATCAAAGCAGCCTGCTCGCTCGCGTGGCGCTTGGCCGAACCGGTGGCCGGGGCCGCGGCATCCGGCCTGCCGACGTATTTCGGTCGACCAGCCTTGTGCTTGATAGTGGTAAGCACGTTTTCAATGCGGCGATCGACGAAGGACCAGTAGCCCTGATTGCCCGGCTCTTCCTGGCACCAGACGACATCCGCGTTGGGATAACGCTTCAATTCCTCGGCCAGCGCATCAGCAGGCCACGGGTAAAGTTGTTCCACACGCAAAATCACGACATCCTTGATGCCCTTGGCCTCACGCGCTTCGTACAGGTCGTAATACAGCTTTCCGCTGCACAGAACGATGCGGCGAATGTCCCGGGGTTTGTTGATCTGATCCTGCGCCTCGGCCTCGTCCCACAGGACGCGGTGGAACATGCTTTCACCAAGGAAATCGCCAATGCGGCTGACCGCACGCTTGTGGCGCAGCAGCGATTTTGGCGACATGACGATCAGCGGCTTCCTGAAATTGCGATTCAACTGGCGGCGCAGCGCATGAAAATAATTTGCCGGCGTCGTGATGTTGACCACAGACCAGTTGTCCTCGGCACTTTGCTGCAGGAAGCGTTCCGGGCGGGCTGATGAGTGCTCCGGCCCCTGCCCTTCCATGCCGTGCGGCAGCAGCATGACAAGACCGGACATGCGCAGCCATTTGGTTTCGGCTGAGGAGATGAACTGGTCGATCATTACCTGTGCACCGTTGACGAAATCGCCAAACTGCCCTTCCCAGCACACCAGTGCGCCGGGCGCCGCAAGGGAATAACCGTAATCGAAACCAAGCACCGCGTTTTCGGAAAGCGGACTGTCGAACGCCTCGAAATTTCCCTGATCCGCAGACAGGTTGCGCAGCGGGTGATATTTCTTCTCGCTCGTCTGATCGTAAAGAATGCAGTGGCGGTGCGAAAACGTACCGCGCCCCACATCCTGCCCGGAAATGCGGACCCTGTGCCCTTCAATCAGCAGCGAGCCAAAGGCGCAGGCCTCGGCCGTACCCCAGTCGAAACCTTCGCCGGTTTCAAACATTTTGCGCTTGGCTTCCAACTGGCGGGCGATTTTCGGATGGATGTCGAAATCCGAAGGCACGGTGGTCAACCCGTTTTTCAGGATTTCCATCACATCTGCGGAAATCGCGGTCTTGGCCCGGCGCGCACTTCCGGCCGTATCCAGCGACTGCTCGATGCCGGTCCAGATGCCCTCAAGCGTATCAGCGCGGTTCGGCATGTAGGTTTTCGCGGATTCGAAATCCTTTTCCAGGCGGGCGCGGAATTCGTCCACCATGGCCTGCGATTCCGCCTCGGTCACCGCGTTTTCGGCAGCAAGTCTTTTCGCGTATTTGGTGCGCGTGGTATCAAGCTCGGCGATGACCTTGTACATATGCGGCTGGGTGAAGGCAGGTTCGTCGCTTTCATTATGGCCGTGGCGGCGATAGCAGGTAATGTCCAGCACCACGTCCTTCTTGAACTGTTGACGGAATTCGATGGCCGTGCGCGCCATACGCACCACGGCCTCCGGATCGTCGCCGTTGACGTGAAAAATCGGCGCGGCAAGCATTTTCGCGACATCAGTGCAGTAAGGGCCGGAGCGTGAATAGGACGGCATGGTGGTAAAGCCGATCTGGTTATTGATCACCACATGCACCGTGCCGCCGACCTTGTATCCGTGCAGTTCCGACATCATCAGCGTTTCGGCCACGATGCCTTGCCCGGCAAAAGCGGCATCGCCATGGATGAGCAGGGGCATCACGCGGTGACGTTCGGCGTCGTTGTGCATTTCCTGCTTGGCGCGCACACGGCCCGCCACAACCGGATTGACCGCTTCGAGGTGCGAGGGATTGGGGGTCAGCGTCACGTGCACCGTGCCGCCCGAAAAGCGCCGGTCGCTGGACGCACCCAGATGGTATTTTACGTCGCCCGAACCCTGAAAATCGCCGGGCGTGGGCGGAGTGCCCTGAAATTCTGAAAGAAGCGCCACGAATGGCTTGCCCAGGACGTTGGTCAGCATATTGAGGCGGCCGCGATGCGCCATGCCGAACACAACCTCGCTCAACCCAAGCGTGGAGCCACGGTCTAGAATTTCTTCGACCGCCGCGATCATGCTTTCGCCGCCTTCAAGCCCAAAACGCTTGGTGCCGACGAATTTGGTCTGCAGGAATTTTTCAAGCCCTTCGGCCAGGGTCAGATCGCCCAGAATTTTCTTTTTCGCGCTGCCGTCGAACTCGATTTTGTTTTCCGGTTTTTCAAGGCGATCCTGAATCCAGAAACGCTGCTCTGGATCGGCCACATACATGTATTCAACGCCGACGGTGCCGCAGTAAATTTCGTGCAATCTGGCAAGAATCTCACGCAAGGTCGCCTGCTGGAACCCTAGATTTCCGTCGACAAAAATCACGCGCTCCATGTCGGCCGGGGTAAACCCCCAGTAGGCGGGCTCCAGTTCCGGATGCGAGGGCACCTCGCGCAGGCCCAGCGGGTCGAGATCGGCCTTGAAGTGGCCACGAATGCGGTAGGCGCGGATCAGCATCATCGCGCGCAACGTGTCGCGGGCGGCGGCGATCATTTGCCCTGAAGCCGGGTCCAAACCGACCACGGGTGCGGCGGCTGGCATGGGGTCGAAACGGGCAGGCTGTTGCGCAGGCGCGGACTGAATATAAGTGACGTTGCCCTGCGTGGTCGATGTGAAGCCGCGGTTTTCGCTTCGATTTTCGGGCATCGCCCAGCTTGGCCCGTGCAGTTCGCGCAGCAGCGTGACCTCGTCATCCGAAAGATCGCGGAAGAACGATGCCCAGCCCGCCTGCACCGAGGCCGGATCGCGAAGATATTGCGCGTAAAGATGGGCGATGTATTCGGCGTTAACGCCGGTAAGCAGGGATCTGGTGTTGGCTGAAGGGGTCATGTTCCGATTCCTTTGGATGCCTTAATATAAGCCGCGAATGTCATAGCATAAATAGCTTGCGTGAAAAGGGGCACAGGCATCGGGCCTTGACGGGGGCGCACAACCCCGGCAAAACCGCCCTTCATGCCCAAAACCGCCGACGCCCCCCACGTTTTGCAGGATGACCCACGGATCAGCGCCCTGTTCCATGCGGTTTTGCACCAGCATGGCGGCCAACGCGTCAGTCTGGGAAAATTGGTCGATTCGCTGGAGGGAAGCGGGTTCGGCGTTCTGCTTTTGCTGTTTTCGCTTCCTTTATGCGTTCCGATTCCAAAACCGCCGCCGCTTGATTTCATATTCGGCGTGCCGCTGTATTACCTGTGTGGACAGATGGTCATGGGCCGCGCGCGCCCGGCCCTGCCGCGCAAAATCCTGAAACGCGAGATCAGCACGGATTTCCTTTTGCGCGCATTCACCCGCGCGCGCGGATTACTGGAACGGTTCGAACGAATGTTCCACCCAAGGCTGACCGGCCTGTCCGATAAATCGGTCAACCGTGTATGCGGCGTGCTTGGGATCGGGCTTACAACCTCGGTCATGGTGCCGTTTCCGATGAGCAATCTGGTGCCCAGCCTATGTATGGCCGTGATGGCGATGGGGATTCTCTCACGCGACCGGCTGGCCGCTTTGGCGGGCGGGATATTCGGGACGCTGTGGGTCGCGGGGCTGATCGCGATCGTGGCTATCGGGGCGCACACGATCCTGCGCTGGCTTTAACCCCAAACCCGGGCAGTCGCAATATCCGCGCGGCGTGAAGAACATTCGCCCTGGTAATTCCGCGCTCTGCCTGTACCAGCACGAAACGTTCATGCGGATACCCCTCCATTTCCTCAAGACTATCGTCGAAGGCGACCGTATCACAAACGTCAATGCCAGCTTCGGCCAGAAACGCCATGACCGCCTGGCCTTTTGTCATACTTGTTCGATGCACGACCTCGGGGCGACCGGGCAGAAGCCAGGATTCGTCGATCCCCACTTCCTTCAGCATGGCAAGATGTTCGGCGCGGGCATCACGGATGGTGCGGCCATTCATAGAATGCAGGCGACCGGCTGGCGTTTCGGGTGTCATTTCGGGCGCGCGCGTGTTCCATACGAAAACAACTCCAGCCTGATGCAGACGCGCAAGGCAGCGATGCACTTCGCCCTCATGGCGGCGCGCCGCCGCTATGTAGAAGGCCGTCAACGGATTATAGAACAGGGGCGTCGGCCGCACCGTTCCCTCGCAGTCGATGAAGGCGATTTTTACCATGCCCTTTCATGCCTAGCGTATCCATGCTAGTTATGTCCCGTGATTTTTCCTCGCTTCCATCTTTTCTCACGCCTGACGCCGCGTTTTTCCGCGCTGGGCCTTGGCGCCGTTTCCGCCGGGGCGCTGGCCATGGCCTATATCGCGCAATACGGGTTCGGGCTTGAGCCGTGCGAATTGTGCCTGATGCAACGGGTGCCCTACGCACTGGGCGCCGTGCTGGCGGTCATGGTTTTTGCACGGCCCGGATGGGCGCGCGGCGCGCTGGCCGCGATGGGCGTGTTTTTCCTTGCCGGCATGGGCATCGCCGCCTTCCATGTCGGGGTCGAACAGCATTGGTGGGCGGGTTTGCCGACGTGCAGCGTCAAGCTGGACGCCAGCAATATCGATGTTTTGCGCGCGCAGATTTTGAACAGCGCGCGCGTGCCGTGCGACAAGATCGCATGGGAAATGTTCGGTATTTCGATGGCCGGGTACAACGTACCAACATCGGCCGTGCTGGCGGCCTTCGCGTTCTGGCAGGCGCGCCGCGCCTGAGAGCCTTACCTTTTAATCAAAGGCCGATCGCGGCGCGGTAGAGGTCGAGTAATTCGTCTTCTTCCTGGCGCTTTTGCGCATCCATTTTGCGCAGACGGATCAGTTTGCGGATCGTTTTTGTGTCGAAGCCGGTGCCCTTGGCCTCGGCATACACGTCCTTGACGTCGGAGGCGATGGCGGATTTTTCTTCCTCCAGCTTTTCGATGCGTTCGACCAGCGATTTCAACCGCGCACCGGCAACGCCGCCGGTATTGGCCGTTTCGGGTTTCGACGGGTCGAAGGGCGTAACGTTGGATTTGGGCATGTGTTCGGATACTCCTCACGCTATGGGCTGGAACGGCTCACACTAAGCGGCGGTGTGGATGAGAATCAAGGCGTTCGTGCCGGTTGTCCACTATCTTGCGCCGGGGCTTGCGCCGGGGCTTGCAACGGGGCTTGCAACGGGGCTTGCCCCAAACCGGAACCCGTCTTCCTGAACGTATCCACGCCGTCGAACGCGGCCCAGCTGTCGATCAGCACACCGTGCGGGTCCGCCCCTTTGGGCGAACGGGTGACCTGTATGCGGATGGTCACGTCGCGGTTGACCGGGGGTTTGCCCGGTACGCTTGAAACGACCAGAGTTAATGGCACCTCAAACGCCCAGGCATAGGCGCCGTTCGACGCCCCCTGCCCCAGCAGGGTCGGCGCCGCATCCGGCGTGGCGTCCATACCCAGAGTTTGTTTGGCGATCGCATCGCCAAAACCCTGTGCGTTCAAAAATCCCGCGAAACCGGCGTAGCCCTGATCGGTGAAATACGGGCGAATAACGGTCAGATGGCGGCCCGTGTTTCCGGACGCGAATTTCAATACCGTGCCCACGATCTCGGATACCCACGACCCGATCTCGGTGACCGTGCGATGCGGCTGGTCCAGCGCCATGGTGGAATCGCCGGTATAAGGACTGTACAGCGCGCCCAGTTCCTGCGCCGTCATCGCAAGTGCGGATCTAGCGGACAGCACAGCGGGAAACAGGGAGGCCAGCATGGCCAAAATCAGAAATCGTTTCATGGCCTCATGCCGCCCGTTTGAATTTGCCTATGGTCTGCCCGATGCACAGCACGTTCGCAATACGCCGTTCCAGAAAGCCATGCGTGGCTGCCATGCCTGGTGAATCGTCAGACAGCCAGAACAGGACAGTCGACGCCATCACGCCGGAAAGCAGCGCACGCTTGGTATAACGGTTGTAATCAGTGGCGGTGTCCCCCGCCCAGTTCCAGATTTTATCGGCGCTGCGCCAGAGCGGCGCGGCACCGCGCAAAGCGCGCAGCGGCAGAGCGCGGCGCGGAAGCGCGACGCGCAACCCCGCGCGGTAAGGCGCCATCAGATCAAGCCGCGTCATCACAGCCCTGGCCACGCGTTCGCGCACACGCAGATGTGTGGGATCGACCACCGCCAGTTGCGCCGTCATCTGCCGGTCGAACAGGTCGCTGGCATACGCCAGCGCCGCGTCAGGCCCCGAAAAAACACCGGGGCGCGCCCCGCAGGCATGTGCGGCCGATTCAAGCGCGGCGCGGGTCCAGCCCTTTTCCGGCGCGTCCGAAAGCGCGCGCAGGACAACGCGGTCTTTCAGGGCTGCGGCATTCTGTGTCATGCCTGTATTTTAGGTACAAAAGGGCTGGAAAAAAAGGCCAAATCGGGCCATTTAAGTGGCATGGACAAAAACCGCCTGACCAGCCGCATCGGCCGTTACACCAAAGTGTCCACGGCTATGGCCGGATTGGCCGCACGGCTGGCGGGCGAAAAATTCCTAGGCTTGAACATCGACCGCGACGTCCATGCCCGCCAGTTGCTGGAATCGCTGGGCGCGCTTAAGGGGCCGATCATGAAAATCGGCCAGATCCTCGCCACGATCCCGGAAGCACTGCCCCCCGAATACGCCCGCGCGTTTCAAGAACTGCAATCCAACGCGCCGCCGATGGGGTGGCCCTTCGTCCGCCGCCGGATGAAGGCAGAGCTGGGTGATGGGTGGGAAAAGAAATTCGCGTCCTTCGGGCAATCAGCGGCGGCCGCGGCCTCGCTCGGACAGGTACACAAGGCGAGTCTGCATGACGGGCGCATGGTTGCGTGCAAGCTGCAATACCCCGATATGAGTGCCGCGATCGAGGCGGATCTCAACCAGCTCAAGCTGGTGTTTTCCCTTTACGAACGCGCCGACAGCGCGATCGACACCCGCCATATCCATGCCGAACTGGCCGCACGGCTGCGCGAGGAGCTGGATTACAACCTCGAAGCGCGCTATTGCGGCCTGTATGCCGACATCCTGAAAGACGAGTCGCGGGTCGCGGTACCCGCCGTGGTGCCGGAACTTTCCACCGCGCGGCTGCTGACCTCGACGTGGCTGGAGGGACAGCGCATTCTGGATTTCGTGGACGCGCCCGAGGCCGTGCGCAACGAAATCGCGCTGAATCTGTTCCGCGCGTGGTACGTGCCCTTGTATTTTTATGGTGTCATTCACGGCGACCCGCATCTGGGCAATTACTCCGTGCGTCCGGATCACGGCCTGAACCTGCTGGATTTCGGCTGCGTACGGGTATTTCGTCCCGCCTTCGTCGGCGGGGTCATCGACCTTTACCACGCATTACAGGACAACGACCGCGCCCGCGCGGTCCATGCCTATGAGAGCTGGGGGTTTGAAAACCTTTCAAACGATTTGATCGACATTCTCAACACATGGGCGCGGTTTTTATACGGCCCGTTGCTGGAGGACCGGGAGCGCGTCATCGGTCAGGCGACCAAAAGGTCGGAAGGCGGCGGGATGTACGGGCACGAAACCGCGATCGAGGTGCATCGCCGCCTGCGCGCGGCGGGTGGCGTAATCGTACCGCGCGAATTCGTGTTCATGGACCGCGCGGCGCTGGGGTTGGGGTCGGTCTTCATACATTTGCAGGCGCGCATCAACTGGCACAAACTGTTCAACGAAATGATCGAAGGGTTCGACACGGCCGCGCTGGCCGCGCGTCAAGCCGAAATACTGCCACGGCACAATCTTCCGCTGCCGGAAGACGCGCAAATCGGTTATCCTGAATCGGTCAAGACCCGCAAACGCAAGAAATAGAAAGGTTCCCAGCATGTCCCGCCAGTCCACGCGCCATCTGCTGATGATCGAGCCCTCGCAGCCCGGATTCAATCCGGAAACCGCCGCAACCAACGATTACCAGATCGACGTGCGCGAAAACGCCACCGAGGTGGCCGCGCGTTACTTGCGCGAATTCCGCGATTTCCGCGACAGGCTGGTGGCATCCGGCGTGTTTGTGACCACGGTGCAAGGACCAAAGAAATGCCCGGACGTGGCCTTCCCCAACTGGTTTTCGACCCACGAGGAACAGGGGCTGGTCATCTATCCCATGCTGACGCCCAACCGTCGCGCCGAACGGATGCCGGGATTGATCAACCTGCTTAAACGCTATTACGGCCTCAAGATGGACATGGCATTCCACGAGGAGGAGGGTAAAGCCCTTGAAAGCACCGGATCGCTGGTGCTTGACCGCGTGCACCGCGTTGCTTATTGCGGCCGGTCCGCCCGTACGGATGAAGGATTGGCGCGCGAATGGTGCAATAAAATGGGCTATGAACCGCTGTTCTTCGACACGGTCGATCATACCGGCAAGCCCGTCTATCACACTGACGTCGTCATGTGGGTGGGCAGCGAGGTGGCTGGCGTATGCTCGGGCGCGATCATCGAGAAGGATCGCGAACGCGTGTTGAAATCCCTAAGCGCGCACCGCGAGGTGGTGGAATTCGACAACAGCCAGCTGCGCGCCTTTTGCGGCAACGCGATTGAGGCGCAAGGCACTGAAAACCAGTTGCTGCTTATCATGTCGGAACGCGCGTACGGCGCGCTTAATTCCGACCAGCGCGCACGCCTGTCGCGGTATTACGCCACCATCGTCACCGGCGAGATTCCGACCATCGAAACCTATGGCGGTGGTTCCGCCCGCTGCATGGTGCAGGAGCTGTTTTAAGCCGCGTCCAAAAGCCCACGTCGGCGCAAGGACGCATCCGGGTCCGGTTCGCGCCCACGGAAGTCACGAAACAGATCAAGCGGCGGGCGCGAACCGCCCAAGGCCAGAACGCGGTCGCGGAAGGCGCGGCCCGTGGCGGGGTCGTACAGGCCCTTTTCCTTGAACAGCGAAAACGCGTCGGCGTCCAGCACCTCCGCCCATTGATAACTGTAATATCCGGCCGAATACCCGCCTGCGAAAATGTGGCTGAAGGACGTGCTTACGCATCCCGCCTCGTAAGGCAGCAAGGCAAGCGGGTCGAGCACGCCGCGTTCAAACGTCAGAACGTCGCCGATCGACGCCGGGTCGGCCGTATGCCATGTCATGTCCAGCAGGCAGAATTGCAGTTGCCGCATCACGAACCATCCGGCCATGAAATTCTGGGATTTTTTCAGCGCATCGATAAGCTGTTGCGGGATCGTTTCACCGGTTTCGTAATGCCGCGCGAAAATATCCAGCGTTTCTTTTTCGGTCAGCCAGTTTTCCATGATCTGGCTGGGCAGTTCGACGAAGTCCCAATATACGGACGTCCCGGAAATCGACGGGTAGTCGATGGTCGTCAGCAAGGTGTGCAGGGCGTGGCCCATTTCGTGGAACAACGTTTCGACCTCGTCGAACGAGAGCAGCGATGGCTTGTCCTTCGTCGGCTTGGTGAAATTGCACACGATCACCGAAAGCGGCAGGCCGGTATTGCCGTCGCGCATGATCCGCCGTTCGCGGAACGTGCCTTGCCACGCGCCGGAATTCTTGCCATCGCGCGGGAAGAAATCGGCATATAAAAGGCCAAGCGGCGTGCCGGTTGCGCTGTCCACCACATCGAAGGGTTTGACATCCGGGTGATAGACGGAATAGGCGCCGCTTTCGCGGAAGCTTAAACCGAACAGTTTTTCGCAATGCGCAAAGCAGCCCTTGAGGACCGCGTCGACAGGGAAATACGGGCGCAGCCTTTCGGAATCGAAAGCATATTTTTTCTGTTTGAGTTTTTCGCTGTAATACCCGACATCCCACGGTTTCAAGTCCGTGCCGGCGAAGGCGCGCAATTCCTCAAGCTCCCGCCGCGCGGCGGGCAGCGCCACGGATTTCAGACGATCAAGAAACGCGAAAACTCGTTCCGGCGTTTCGGCCATGCGTCGTTCCAGCACGAAATCGGCGTGACCGGCATAGCCCAAAAGCCGGGCGCGCGCGTGGCGCAGACCCACGATCTCCTTGGCCAATGCCCGATTGTCGAAATCGTCGCCGTAGGCGCGCGCGGCAAAGGCGCGCCACATCTGTTCGCGCAATTCGCGGTTGTCGGCATAGGTCATGAACGGCACGTAGGACGGATGGTCGAGCGTGAACAGCCAGGCATCCTTGTGGCCTTTGGCCTCCGCTTCCTCCCGCGCGGCGGCGACGGCGCTTTCCGGCAAGCCCGCAAGATCGGCAGGCGCGGTAATGACCAGTTGATAGGCCTTGGCGCTTTTGCGCATGTTGTCGGAAAATCTGGGGCCGAGCTTGGACATTTCGGCGTCAATGGCCTTTAACTGGGCCTTGCCCGCATCATCAAGCAGCGCACCGTTGCGCACAAAACCCTTCCAGTGTTTTTCAAGGCAGGCATATTGCGCGGGATCCTTGATGCCATCGCGCTTTGCCCAGAGCGCGTCGACAAGCCGGAACAATTCGACGTCCTGACTGATTTCGGACGAAAATTCAGCGGATATCGGACCGATTTCCTGTGCCAGCGCCTGCATGGCGTCGGTCGTGTCGGTGCCCAGCAGGCTGTAGAAAACCTCCAGCACCTGCCCCAGTTCCTCGTCACAGGTTTCAAGCCCCGCGATCAGTGAAAAATCGGTCTTGCCCGACGCTTTTATTTCTGCAACGCGACCGCGCGCCAGCGCAATGCGTTCGCGGATCGCGGCAATCCAGTCAAAATTCGTATAGGTGGAAAAATCGGGGGCGGAGATCACGGTCGTCATACACAAAGAATAAGCGACACCCCGCAAAAAACAAGCGCCCCGAAACCGGGGCGCTTGTTTAAAATCACACTCTCAAGGCGATGCGCCCACCCGTAGTACCAGTAGGCGGCTTCCCCGGATCGTTGACGGGCGGGCGGCCGCACACGACGCGACGCGCAGAGCGAACGGACGGCCCGCGATCGAAAGCAGCCACCGTGCGCGCCGGGCCGGCATAATCCTGACCCGGATCGATGCCCTGATCGGCAATCCATCGGTCCATGACTTTTTCCAGACGCTTTGCGTGGTCGCTGCCGGGGACGCTGTACCGTTCGATCAGCGCGGTTTTTACTTCATCGACCGAGGCAAGACGAATTCCCATGGCTTTCATTTCGTCCATTTCGCCGTTGGTTGGGTTGGTGAAATATTCCGCCTTGTCGCCAGCATGGCTTATCTGCTGGTGCAGCGGTATGCCTTCCTTCATCTCATTGGTGGATGCGCTCAAGCCCTGCCATTCGGAAACGAATTCGTGCAGAAGCTTGGTCGCCACCAGCACCAGACGCAGGTTATGCGCATAGAGCGACTCGTCCGATTTGATTGGCAGACCCTTCATTTTATAAGTCAGGCCTGTATCGATTCCCGTGTTCACATCGTGCAACGTCGCACCAAAGTAATACAAGCTCGCCGCGCGCGCAAAGTCGGCCATAGCCCGGAGCGTTGAAAACACGCCGCGATATTGCGGCAAACGACCGGGATGCAGGTTCATGAAGAAGGGCTCGCCCGGACCCAGCGTTTCCGGATCCAGATGGGCAGGATCGTTGCTGGCCTTGATCAAGTCGATAATCGGCTTTTTGAAAATCTGGAAACAACGGATGGAAAGCGCACCAGCCAGCCCTTTAGCCTTGAGGCTGCGAATCTCGTCAAGGAATTCAGGCGCGTTGACGTTAGTAACGTCTTTGATCGTCAGACCGTATTTTTGCGCCAGCTGATGCGGCGTCATCATTTTCGCATCGGGGCAGGATTCTTGTTTGAGGAAGGGGAATACGGCCTCGTCGAGGATTTTACGTTCCAGCTTCAGGAAACGCGCGATCTCCGGATTGTCCGGCAGAACCATCGACTTGCTGGCCTTACTGGCCTTTTTGAATGTGTGTCGCGCGGGCGAAACCGAAGCCGAAACCGCCCCTTTCACCGGATTGTACGCCGGCAAATAAATGACAGGTGTAAAACCGTTCTCAATCAGGAACGGCACGAATTCGTTTAAAATCGACTGCGCGACGATGTCGCCCCCGACGAACAGGGGAACGTATCGTTCGCGACCGGGTTTAAACATCATAGTCATGACGCGGCTTTGGCCTTGGTTTTCGTCGTGATTTCAGGCGCGTTTTCGTCGAGCTTCAACGCGACCTTGTCCCACGCGATATTGAACAGGACGCGGAACGCGTTGGCAAAATCCGTCTGTTTGAGCGCGATGACCGAAACGTTGCTTTCCTCGAAATTGACGAAGGCGATGTAATCGGCATAGGCGTACATTGCCCGGCGCGACATGAATTCCTCGGGGAACCAGCGATATTCGGCAAATTCGCGCGAGATGAAATTCTGCTCCCCCGAGTTGGCGGTGATGCGGAAGCTGATTTTGTCACCCAGATCGGCCATGCGTTTGGAGTGCATGGCGAACCATTCCTGACCCAGCCATTTCTGCCATTCTTCCGGGTGTGCGTTGAACAGCACGATTTCCCCGCCATAGGCCTTGGCGGTTTCGTACAGGTGGTTCATGAAGTCCTTGAACCCTTCGGTGCCGGTATAGGTGCGCAGAAACTCGGTCTGCATGCGCACGCCTTCCTTGCCAATGAAGTCGATGCCGCCGCGTTCAAACGCCGCGCGAATGACAGCCAGCGTGCTTTCACGCGCCTGGGTGTGCCCGCTTTCGATATTACCGATCGAGGTGGTGGAGATGCCGGTGCGACGGGACAGCTCCGCCTGCGACCAATCGAGAAGGCCGCGCGCGCCGCGAATTTGTGCTGTTGAAATGGTCATCTTGAAGCGTTCTATACCCCTGAGTTTGCCCCGGTCAAAGTTTTTCGTTGGGGATTATACATAATGATGAATTCGCAAAAACGCAAGAAAGAAAAAATGTTTTTTTAACTTGCTTCAATTTAGAACTTGACTCCCGTCCTGTCGAGCGGTTATACGATATGGAAATTTAAAAAGAGAAACTTTTGTTTTTATAAAGTCGATATTAGCGGACAAACGGCGACTACGGGTATGAAAAAAACATCGAACAGCAGCTTTGCGGAACTGACCGCGCGCCTGCGCGAAACGCGCGTCAAGGCGTGGCAATATGTCGAAGTCAAGCAAATGGCCGAAATCCTGACCCGCCACCGCGAAAAGCTGCGCGCGGCGATCCGCGATTACCGCACCCTGAGCGAGAAGATCGCCGCCGAAAGCGATGCGACGGAAAAGCTTTATTTGGGTTACGAAGCCATATTCGCGCGCGACCATCTGCGCGATGCGCTGCGCCTGTATGTGATGGTCAACCACGATTATCACGAGGCGCTTGAAGCCTATCTGGCCGAAATGCGCGCACCGGGCGCGATCACCCACCCCCTGCCCCAGCCGAATGCCACACGAGAAAAGCCGGCGCCAAGACGCCGTCGCGACGCCGCATAAGGCGCGCATTTACAACGGAATAAGGGTAACCCCCTTTGGCCCCCGGCACATTCCCCCGTGCCGGGGGTCTTCGCGTTAGAAGATCTGCGGTACAAAAACGCAACGCTGGCCGGGGGGCTTCGTTAGAAGGCCGACGTTAGGGCTCGGACCAATGCAGATGTATTAAGCCTTCCTTCATTTCTTGGCCTTATCATGCAATCAGATATGAAAGCCATTCGCACCACCGACAAGACCACGCGCAAGACCACGCGCCCTGCCGATGAACAGGCGGCACGAGGTCAGGCGCGCCAGTCGCTGGAAGACTCGCTCGCGCTGGTAAGCCAGATCGTCGAGCGGATGCCTTTGGCCGAAGACGGCAATACCGTCAGCGATGCGTTCATGCGCACCGATCCGGTTTTGACGATGCTTGACCGCAGCATTCTGGCCGCGCGCGCAAACCTTGCGCGCATGATCGCCCTGTTCGGCCGCGCCGACGCGATGGCCGAGGCTTTGGAAACACAGATCAGCGCGTTGGAGCGCGCCTATGCCGAAAGGCTGGCGATGCTTAAACGCAAGCGCGAGGAATCGACACGCAAAGACCTTGCGACACACAAGCTTTGGGCGAAAGAAGAGAGGAAGCGTGATGTCCGCACGCAACCCCGCGCCGAACGCCGCCGGAATAATGGTGCCCTGTGGTTATGGGCCTTCCTTATTCTGCGTGATCGGATGACCGATGCCCCAAGATCCGGACACGTACCGAAAGCGGCCTGAAGAACTGCTGAAAGGTTAGAAAGACTCGACGGGTGCCTGATAGGCGGTGTTCATCGCTGATTCAGCCCCGTCGTTGTTTTTTTGCATCGCCGCCACCCATGATTCAGGCGACATCGCGGCGGATTCCATCATCGTGCGTTCGATGCCGCCGAGCGGCATGTCTTGAATCGCGACGACGCGGATCGTCCCCATATCGCGCACCGCGCGCATCCCGTCGCGCAAGTTGGCGGTCAATACGTTCCAGTCGCTGGCAAGTTCGATGGTCACGCCCTCGGGTGCCGGCACGGCGGTCGACACCACCATCAGCATCGGTGTCTGCGCACGCACGGCGGCAGCAGAAATCGTACGCACGTCATTCCAGCCGCTGGAGGATTCGATATGCATGGCGACGATCGTGATTGCATCCTTTTCAAAATGCTGCGTCACATCCTCGGCCGATACGTGCATGACGCGGCGCGGCAGCTGCTTGCCCAGATAGACGCAACCGATATCGGCCATCGAAAGTCCTGAGGCGACCATCCAGCCCCAGGGCTGGATACCGGCGGTGATGACGCGCGTGTCCGCGTCGATCAGGTCGGCGATGGCGGCGGCGGCGGCGTTTTGTACCGCAGGCGCGACATGCCAGAGCGCGATGCCGCGCCCCGCATTCATCAGCGCCGCGTCGACGCTTTGCGTGTCCATCCACGCCAGCGCGATTTTGCGCGCAATATCCTGCGGCTGGGCCCCCATGGCCTGCATTCGTTCGTGAGTGATCGGGCGCGAAAGCGCGGTGCTGGTTTTCATTGTCTTTGTTTCCCCCAAAGAAAAGAACCGTATGTCAAAAACAACGCTAACACGCGGGTTTAGAAATTCGCAAATTTTGTAAATATTATGTCATAACGCGACGAATCGCGGCCTGCCAATGCGCATAGCCATCGTCCCGATTCTGGCTTTTTTCCGGGACAAACCGGGTGTCGCGCCGCCATAGCCCGGCGATCGTTTCCATATCCTTAAATACACCGGAGGTCAGGCCCGCCAGCGCCGCCGCGCCCCATGCGGTCGTTTCGACATTCGCCGGGCGTTCGACCGCGCACTCAAGCTGATCCGCGATCGTCTGGCAGACAAAATCGTTGCGCGCCAAGCCGCCATCGACGCGCAGACAGGACAGCGCCTGGCCGGTGTCGGCCTGCATCGCGCCGATCAGGTCGCGGGTCTGGAAAGCCTGCGCCTCCAGCGCCGCGCGCACGATGTGCGCGGGCGTGGTGCCGCGTGTCAGACCGAACAACGCGCCACGGGCGTGCGGGTCCCAATACGGCGCACCAAGGCCGGTGAGCGCGGGCACGAAAATCACGCCCGCACAATCGGGCACGGAGCGCGCCATCGCCTCGGTTTCCCGCGCGGACGTAATCAGGTGCAGGGAATCGCGCAAAAACTGCACCGCCGCGCCCGCCACGAAAATCGCGCCCTCGATCGCATAGGTGGTCTTTCCATCCAGACGCCACGCAACAGTGGTCAAAAGCCGGTTTTGCGACCGGCGCGGCGTGTCGCCGATATTCATCAGCATGAAGCAGCCGGTGCCGTAGGTGGATTTGCACATACCTGTTTCAAAACAGGCCTGACCGAACAATGCAGCCTGCTGATCGCCGAGGATCGCACGGATCGGCAGCGGTTTGCCGAACAGGTTCGTCACCCCGAAATCGCCGCCGCTTTCGCGCAGCTCGGGCAGCATCGCGCGCGGCACATCCAGCATCACGCACAGCCCATCGTCCCATGCGTGCGCGTGAATGTCGTACAGCATCGTGCGCGAGGCATTGGTCGCGTCGGTCGCGTGCACGCGACCCTCGGTCAGATGCCAGAGCAGGAAGGAATCGACCGTACCGAACGCCAACTCGCCGCGCTCGGCACGTTGGCGCGCGCCCGGGACGTTGTCCAGAATCCATGCGATCTTGGTCCCGGAAAAATAGGCATCGCATAAAAGCCCTGTCTTGCACGCCACCGTTTCGGCGTCTAGACGCACGCAGGCATCGGCGGTGCGCCGGTCCTGCCACACGATGGCGGGCGCGATCGGGCGTCCGGTCGCGCGGTCCCATACAATCGTGGTTTCGCGCTGGTTGGTGATGCCGATCGCGGCAATGGTGTCGATTCCGGTTTTTTCGATCACCTCGCGGCAAAGGGCAAGCGTATCGGCGGCAATCGCGGCCGCATCCTGTTCGACCCATCCGTCATGCGGAGTCGCGATGGCCAGTTCGCGCTGCGCGGTGGCAAGGACTTTGCCGCGCGCGTCGAAAACCAGCGCGCGGGTGCTGGTCGTGCCTTGATCGATCGCAAGGATATTCATGCTTCCCCCAAATGGCGTTCGAGCAACGTGCGCGTATCGTGCCCGGCGTGCAGGCCCAGCTTGGTGCGGCGCCAGAGAATATCCTCGGCCGTGCGCGCCCATTCGGCCTCGCACAGATATGCGATTTCGGCCTCGTACAGACCCGCGCCGAAATCGCGACCAAGATCGGACGGATGATGCGCGCCGCCCAGAATACGCAGCGCGCGCGTGCCGTAGGCGCGCGCCAGACGTTCGATGGTCGCGGCCTCAAGCCACGGATACATGGCGCAAAGATCGCCCGTGAATTCATACAGGCTGCCTTCGGGCAATTCGCCGCCGGGCAGTGGCACGCCTGCGGTCCATGCCGGCGGACGCGGGCCGATCGCGGCGTCCAGCGTGCGCGCGACGTCGTCGGTCACGGTTTCGGCCAGCATCCGCGCGGTGGTGATCTTTCCGCCATAAACCGAAAGCAGCGGCGCGTTTTTTACCGACTGGCGATAAAGGTGATAGTCGCGCGTGACTGCGGCCGCACGTCCGCTGCCGTCGTCAAACAAGGGGCGAACGCCGGAATAGGACCAGACGATCATCTGCGGCAGGGTCTGGCGGGTAAAGAAACGGTTGACGGCATCGCACAGATACTCGGCCTCGTCGCGGGTGCAGGCAGGGGGCACGTCCGGTCCTTCGGTGTGTTCGACATCGGTGGTGCCGATCAGGGTGAAGCGGCCTTCGTACGGGATTGCAAACACGACGCGGCCGTCGGGTTGTTGCAGCAGATAGGCCTGATCGCCATCGTAAATCGCCGGGACAACGATGTGCGATCCGCGCACAAGACGGATTTTCGGGGTGTCCCCCTCCACCAGTCCGTTGCGTTCCAGCACGCGACGTACCCAGGGCCCGGCCGCGTTGACCACCATGCGCGCATGAAAGCGGCGGTCGGTTTCGGTTTCGACGTCCCAGCCCCCCGCCCCGTCCGGCGTCAGGTCGCGCACAGGGGTGCGCGTGAAAATCTGCGCGCCATTGCGCGCGGCGTCCACCGCCTGAAGCACGACCAGCCGCGCGTCGTCGACGCGGGCGTCGGCATAGACAAAGCCCGTGCGCATATTGGCAAACAGCGGCGCACCCGCCGCGTCGGCGCGCAGGTCAAGCCGACGCGAATCCGGCAGCACGTCGCGCCGCGCAAGATGATCGTACAGGGCAAGGCCAAGGCGGATCATCCAGGCCGGGCGCGCGCCGTCGGTCAGCGGCAGGACAAAACGCATCGGGCTTACGATATGCGGGGCGGTTTTCAAAAACACCTCGCGTTCCGCCAGCGCCTTTTTGACCAGACGCAGTTCGCCGTATTCGAGATAGCGCAGCCCGCCATGGATCAGTTTGGTCGATGCGCAGGAGGTCGCGCAGGCCAGATCGCCGCTTTCAAACAACGCCACGCGATAGCCGCGCCCGGCCGCGTCGCGCGCGATGGCGGTGCCGTTCACCCCGCCACCGATGATGGCAAGGTCGAAGCGATTTTCGTGGACAAAGGGTGGCGCCCCTTTGACGGCGGTTGTATGCGAATTCACAGTGGACCCGTATGTTTTACATGGACATCCCCGCGCGCAGGCGGTTTTGCCTGATGATTGTGCCGCTTTTGGGGCTGTTGTCCATGGTCTGCGTGACGCCGGCGTGGTCCGCCGATTCGCGGCGGTGTGTGGCGCTGCGGCTGGACGAGGATCTGGCGCACGGGGTGGGGTATGGATTGAAAAAGGCGCGGTGGCAAGGTGCGGAATTCGAGGATTCCGGCATGGTCACCATACAGCCGCGCATGGCCGGACTGATGGGACCGAGCGTGACATTGCTTTCGCGCGACGTGCGGTTGGCGGTCGGCTTGCACCAGACATCGCCGCAGGAATTGTGGCAAAAGGCGCGGTGGAACATGGAGCGCGTGGGTGGATGCGCACCGCCGCCGGTGACCTCGCTCAAATCGCTGGGGCGGGCATTTTACTGGCGGGTTTATGCCGACATGTTGACGGGATTCAGCCGATTTGAGCCGAAAATTCTTGAGCGTACGCGCACGGTGGCGGAGGCGTTGTTCACGCGTCCATATGGGTTCATTTTCGGCGGCGCGGTCGCGGGCACACTGAACGACAATACCTCGGCGCTGCTTTTATCCGGTGACACGCGCCCGCCCGTGCGGCGCGACATCGCACTCTATTCTGCGCATCCGGAAGTCGAGCGCCTGTTCGCGTCATGGCGGCGGACACCGGTCACCGACCTGCATCTGGCGGTCAGCGCTGGCTGGCTTGAGGAAATGTACGGCGGGACGGGCGCGGAAGTCGTCTGGCGCCCTTTCGGGTCGTCCTTCTGGGCGGGCGCGGATGGGTGGGCGGTGTGGCGGCGCGACCCGGCGCGCATCGGCAACCTGCCCTTTACGGGCTCGGCACGTTTCACCGGGCAGGCGCGGATCGGGTACGACATGCCGGAATCGCGGTTCGGCGCCACGCTGGCCGCCGGCCGGTTTCTGGCCGGAGATTACGGGGCGGCCTTGACCATGTCGCAGGGCTTTGACAACGGCGCGCGGCTGGAGGCACGGATCGCATGGAGCGGGTATCAGGAAAATCAGGGATTCTTCCGCGACACGCGGCTGGACCCTTCGGTGCGTTTCGTGTGGCCTTTGGGCGGTTCCAGACATCGCGCGGTGGAGGCCACGTTCCGGCAGGTCGGGCGCGATGGCGGACAGACGCTCGACCGGCCGCTGCCACTCGACCGGATGACCGAGGGATTTTCGGCGCGCGAGGTGGCACGGCACTGGCCGCAGATGCTTGATTAACGGCAATAAAAAAGCGGCCGCCCGAAGGCGGCCGAAAGTTTGAAAAGTGGGTCACACGAAGTCATAAAAGTAAATCTGCAAGGGGCGGTCCGTTACTGATCGGCAAGCGCAGCCCCTATTCTTTTAATTTACATAAAATTTTAGCGGGATGCAAGCTTTATTTTTGATTTTCTTCTTACCTCAAGACTTTGCCTGGCGCAGGGAAGCGCACAGGGTTTCAAGGTCGGCGGGCAAGGCGCTTTCAAAGCGCATGTCGCGCCCTGTTTCCGGATGGACGAATTCCAGCGCCACGGCGTGCAGCGCCTGACGCGGAAATTCAAGAATCGCCATGGCGCAATCGCCTTCCAGACCCGATTTTTTCAGGCGGCTTTTGGCGGCGGTCGGCTGAAGGCCGTAAAGCGGGTCGCCGACCAGCGGGTATCCCAGATGCCGCATATGCACCCGGATCTGGTGCGTGCGCCCGGATTCAAGCCTGCATTCGACCAGCGCGGCCAGCGCGCCAAAGCGTTCGCATACCGCGTAATTGGTGGCGGCGGCGCGCCCGCCCGGATGCACCGCCATGCGCAGGCGGTCGCGCGGGTGACGGGCGATCGCGGCGTCGATCCGGCCCTTTGACGGCACCGGCACGCCCCAGATACAGGCCCGGTAGGTGCGCGACATGGCGCGCTCGGCAAGCTGTCTGGCCAGCGCCGCATGGGCGCGGTCGGTCTTGGCCACCAGCATCAGGCCGGACGTATCCTTGTCCAGACGGTGCACGATGCCGGGCCGCGCCACCCCGCCGATGCCGGAAAGCGTGCCCGCGCAATGATGCAAAAGCGCGTTGACCAGCGTGCCCGCGGCATGGCCGGCGGCGGGGTGAACCACCAGACCCGCGGGCTTGTCGAGCACCAACAGCGATGAATCCTCGAAAACGATGTTCAGCGGGATGTCCTGCGCCTCCGGTTCGGCCGGGACGGGCGGCGGGATGCTCAGTGCGAGGAACGAGCCCGCGCGCAGCTTATGCGACGCGCTGTCCACGATTTTGCCGTCGACGCGCACTTCCCCCGCCACTATCAACGCCTTGAGCCGCGAGCGCGAAAGATCGGGGACCAAGGTCGCCAGCGCGCGGTCCAGCCGCGCGCCATCAAGTTCCTGCGGCAGGACAAATTCGTTCATGCTTTAAGCGCGGCGTGGCGCAGCCCGCGCAGGGCAAGAACCGGATCGTCGACCAGAAACAGCGGCATGCGGCTGATGTAATCGGTCTGACGCCCTTTGGCGACGAAGTTCGCGCGCAAGGGAGAGGCCAAAAGGTATTCGCGCGGCAGGCGCGGCAGGATGCCGCCAGTCAGATAGACTCCGGCATCCGCCGTCACGGTCAGCGCCAGATTGCCCGCGACGCGGCCCAGAAAAGCCAGCATCAATGTCAGTACCTCGGCACAGGCGGGACAGGCGCCCGCAAGCGCGGCATCGCTGATCTCCTCCGGCGTGCGGTCGGGCAGGTCGAGGGCATCGACGCCGCGCACCGCGTCGTACAGATTGACCAACCCCTTTCCGGAGCAGACACGCTCGGCGGAGATGTGGGAATAGCGGTGTTCGAGCAGCCAGCGCGCAAGCGCGAATTCGCGCGGCGTGACCAGCGGAGCGGTGACATGCCCGCCCTCGCCCGGCACGGCGATCATACGGTTGCTTTTTGAATCATGGACCAACGCCGCGACGCCAAGGCCGGTGCCAGGGCCGATAATGCCGATATTGCCGCCGGAACGGGGCATAGCATCGTCAAACTTGTACAGGCAGGACGCACCGACATCCGCCGCGCCCAGCGCCTGCGCGTGAAAATCATTGATCAGGTGCAGGGATTCCAGACCCAGCGCAGCGGCGCAGGCACGCAGGGAAAAGGTCCACGGAAAATTGGTCAGGGTAAAGACGTCATCGCCCGTCACCGGCGCCGCCACCGCGAACACGCCGCGCGCCGGTTTCGCGCCGCAAGCGTCCAGATAGGCGCGCGCGGCCTCGGCAGGGCCGGGAAAATCGGCGACCTTAAGGGTGCGCGGATCATGGATTCCTGTGTCGTCGGCCAGCGCGAAACGCGCATTCGTGCCGCCAATATCGGCGATAAGAACGGTGGTCATGCCCCCACCCTAACCATCCGGCGGATTGTGGACAAAGCGGTTTTTTCATTCCGCCCTTCACACATGCCGCGGTTTTGCCCTATATGATCGGCCCATGGCTAAAATACTGCTTGCCGAAGATGACGGTTCGATGCGCGGATTCCTTGCCGCGGCCCTGGAAAAGGCCGGGCACGAAGTCACCGCGACGATCGACGGACTGGACGCGCTACGCGCGCTGGAATCGCATACCGATGGCGATTTCAACCTGCTTCTGGCCGATATCGTGATGCCCGGCATGGACGGGATCGAGCTGGCGCAAAAGGCGGCGGAATTGCATCCGTCGATCAAGGTCATGTTCATCACCGGCTTCGCCGCCGTCGCGATGGGTGCCCGCAATCCCCAGCGCACGCAGGCGCGGGTACTTTCCAAGCCTTTTCACCTGCGCGATCTGGTGGATCAGGTAAACCAGCTTTTGGCCGCTTAATTAGGCTTGCATCGGGCCGGTTTAGCCGCTATCTAATACGCCACTTGCGGACGGGTACGGGCACTTAGCTCAGCGGGAGAGCATCACCTTGACATGGTGGGGGTCGCAGGTTCAATCCCTGCAGTGCCCACCATTCGCGTCGGTATCCCGATGCCTGATAAACAGGAGCAAGATTTGTCACAAACCGCAGCAATCAGGCCCATGGCCTCCGTTTCCGTTAACTCTGATTTAAGCCGCCTTGAAGCCGCGATTGAAAAGATCGCGCAGGTCACCGACCAGCAATGGCAGGCCACGCTTTCCGAGCGTAAGAAAAAAGAGCTGGAGTTCCACGATTCGCACCGCGACCGCGCCGCCAACGCGCCTGCCGCCGCAGAAGGCGACACGTACGAAAAATTCTACGGCAACAAGAAATATTACACGGCCACCGATCGCTCGCGTCAGTACGTTGAAAACTGGATCAAGCAGAACGCGCCGGGCGCCGTATTCCTTGATTACGCCTGTGGCGATGGGATGAACGCCATTTCTGCGGCAAAGGCCGGCGCCAAGATGGCCGTGGGTATCGACATATCCCCCATCTCCGTCGAGAACGCCCGCAAGGACGCACAGGCCAGCGGGGTCAGCGCCACAACCCGCTTCGTTCAGGCAGATTGCGAAAACACGCTTTTACCGGACAATTCCGTGGACGTGGTGATTTGCTCCGGCATGCTGCATCATCTGGATCTTTCCTATGCCTTTCCGGAGTTGCGTCGAATCATGAAACCGGGCGCGAAGCTATTGGCCGTTGAAGCGCTTGACTACAATCCCATGATCAAGCTTTACCGCATGATGACGCCACAGATGCGCACAGAATGGGAAAAGGCGCATATCCTGAGCCATAAAGACCTGCGCTTCGCCCGCCGCTTTTTTGAAGTCGGCCAGGTCAAATACTGGCATATCCTGGGCATTGCCACGCCCCATCTGCCGCGTCCTTTGGCGGCGCTGGCGCACAGTTTGGACAAGTTGCTGGAAAAAACGCCGCTGATGCAGATGATGGCGTGGATATTCACGTTTGAACTGACCAAGCCGAAAGCCTCGTGAGTTTACTCACCGTCATCGGCAACAGGCCGCAAATGATCAAAATGGCGCCGGTTTCCACGGAAATCGCCGCGCGCGGGCTGACCGAATACATTGTCCACACCAACCAGCATTACGATCATGCCATGTCGGGCGTGTTTTTCGAGCAGTTGGGCATTCCCGCTCCGTCCCGGTTTTTGACCATCGACGGGCGCAGCCATGCCCGCATGACGGCGGAAATGATGGTCCAGCTTGAGGACTTGATGCTGGAACAATCGCCGCGCGGCGTGCTGGTGTATGGCGACACCAACAGCACGCTGGCTGCCGTGCTGGCGGCGGCAAAGCTGAACATTCCGCTGGCGCATGTCGAGGCGGGACCGCGCACCGGCGACATGACCATGCCGGAGGAAGTCAACCGCATTCCCGCCGACCATCTTTCACGGCTGCGGTTTTGCACCGATGCGGTATCAGTCGAAAACCTGAAGCGCGAGGGGATCGAGGCGGGCGTCTTTTTGACCGGCGATCTGATGTACGACGCCTTCGTCAAATTTCGTCCGACGGCGGCCGTTTCGGATACGCTTGCGCTGCACACAAAGAAATTCGCGGGCAAGCCTTTTGTCTTCATGACCATCCACCGCCCGGCCAACACGGACACAGCGGATGCGATGGGCCGTTTATACGATCTGATCGCGCAAAGCCCGCTGCCGATTCTGTTCGCGGTGCATCCGCGCACGGCCGCGGCGATGGAAAAATTCGGCCTGAAGGAACAGTTTGAAAAGCTGCCGCATCTGGCGATGACACCGCCGCTGGCCTATTTCGACACGATGGCCGCGTTGTTGCAATGCACGTTCACGGTGACCGATTCCGGCGGGCTGCAAAAAGAATCCTACTGGGCCGGGCGTAAAAGTTTCCTTGCGCAGGACATTAGTCCTTGGCCGCAACTGACTGCCGACGGATGGGTGACCTGCATCGGCGCGTTCGACAAGCCCTTGCGCCCCGATCTTTGGAACACGATGCAGGCGCACGAGCCGCAGGTGCCGTTCAAACCGTATTTCGGCGACGGCCAAGCCGCGCGCAAGATCGTCGACGCGCTGGAATCACACGGCTTCTTTTAGGATATCGCGATAGAAGGCGAGCAGGATATCGGCCTGCACTTCCCAATTGTACCGTTCGCGCACCGCATTCTGGCCGCGTTCGCCCATGGCCTTGGCATCCCAGTCATGATCGAGGATATAGCGGATGGCTTCGGCGATCGCGCGCGGCTTATTCGGGTCGACGCATATGCCACAGCCAGATTTTTCGATAATCTCGCGCCATAGCGGAAAATGGGACGCGATGACCGGCAGGCCCGCGCTCATATACTCGAACAGTTTGTTCGGCTGGGCGTCGACGTGATTGGGCAGCGGATGGAAGCATACGATGCCGCCGCGCAGCGTGCGCATCAAGTCTAGTACCGCATCGCGGCTGATCGCGCCGTGATAGACGATCTCGCCGCGTTCGTGCGCGGATTTCAAGGTTTCGCCAAGCGCGGCTGGATGCGGAAAGCCCGCGATATGGATTTTCACATCCGCTATTTTCGCCGCTTGCAGCAACTCGTTCACACCCCGTTCCACGGAGATCGTACCAATATAGGCAACGGATTTTTCGCGTGCATCCCAGCTTTCCCCCGCAGGCATGGCAAGCTCAGAAAGGTTCGGGAAATTGGCAACGCACACGGCGTTCACGCCCGCCTTGTAAAACCGATCGGCGATATGCGGTGTAGCCGCGACCACGCCCGCGAGGCTGCGGCAGATTCCGTCCTCGAACCACTCAACGATACGCGCTATCGGCCCGCGCAGGGGGGCCGGTATCCAGTCCTTGTAAGGTATCTGACGAGGCAGGTCTTCATGCGAGTCGTAGATTACATGCACGCCACGACGGGCGAACAACCATGCCAACGGCAACAGATCAGGCTCATGCACATGCAAAACATCCGGCGCAAGCGCACGCACAGCCCGATACGCGTGCAGCGGCTTTACGCACATGCGGTAAAAGCGCCCCGGACGTTGCGCCAGCGCGTGAAATTTGACGCCATCCTTCTCGTAGCCGTGAGCCGTCGAGATGACGATATGCGTGTCGTATCCCGCAGCCGCAAGCGTGCGGCATTCCTTGACGAAAATGCGCGTATCCTCGGCCGGATGGGCGCTTGAAAGATGCACGACACGCCTGTTCATCCGCCTCTCCGGTTCAGAAAACAAATAATCGTCTGGGCCGCGCCGATCAACAGCATCGAGATCAGATATCCGTGGGATACCCAAACCACCGTAACATCCGTCTGCAGCATGCGCAGGCTGGCCATGCTGACGACAGCCAGAAAGGCCGCCAGTATGTCACGGGAAACGAAGCGGTACACAAGAATTACAAGATCCTGCAGCAGCAGCATGATGACGCTAAGGATAACGCTTGAAATCCCCAGATAATCGTAATTCGTAAAAACAAAACCGGTGCTTACGCTGATCGTATTGATGACTTCGTGTCCGTAATAAACCGGCCCGTATATCAATCCCACGCGATTGGGGATATCGATATAAGGAACGGCGACCAGATGCGCGTAAGCGTTCAATCCAAGTAGACCGGTAACCCCCTGAAACTGTGTGTAATGTATGTGCCAGCTTCCTGCCATAAGCGGTGTGGCGAATACGCGAAACATCACCGCCATTACATTGAGGTAGATTACCTTTGCGTCCGAAAGGTGTCCCGTATCAACATCCTGTACGGCCTGCGGTTTGATCGGATGTCTGGCGTTTGCGTCTTCATAAGGTTTTGAAGACACCGAAGAAATATCAGAAGAATCGTCGTCGATTTTTGCCGTCGCCGGTTTTTTCGGCAAAGAAACCTCTTTCGCGATCCTTTCGTTTTCAATCAATTGCGGCGTCTTGATGATTTGAGAATCCAGCGCGACGTTACAGGCCCGGTATGCCTGATCCAGCGTGAGCGGGACACCCTGTTTTTGCGATACCAGCGCCAGCGAAGCCATAAAAAGGAATGCGGGCAGCATGGGAAGAACGATAATTGCCGCCAGACGCGCGGGTGTCGCATGCAGCTGCGCACGCCAGAAAAAAAGCAAAGATGTCTGCAATAACACCATCACGGCGATGCCCTTCGCACCGACGAGCATCAACAAAGGCAGGCACAGCATGCACAAAAAAACTGCCAGAGCGGCGATGGATTTTTGACCGTTTTTGATCGCCCCCGCAACCAGCAATGCAGAAAACATATAGAATACCGGCAGCAATGCACTGGAGAGCAGGCTGTAGGCATATCGCGGCAAAGCGTGACTAAGCATTTTCAATGAAATTTCGCGATAGATGGCGACATTCGTGAATTCGTAAAGCATCGCGTGCAGGCCTGTGCAACGCCACGGCACATAAGCGAAATACACGCCCGCGAACAACACGACCAGAACACCAAGACCGCCAAGGATAACGGCCCACACGCGTACGGGTAGGCCACCATCACCCGTACCCGGGTTCAGGCGCGCCCACGTATCGCGCAAGGCGCGGTCCGGAAAAAGCGCCGCCGCCAGCAGCGCGGCCAGCACCGGCAAATGGACCACGAGCGCAAGATCGAAAGGATGGGGTAACCATTCGGCGTAATAGCCCGCATAAACCGCGAGCGGCCATTGAAAAAATAAATTCATCAAGCCCGCGACCATCAGGCTGGGACGCATAAACCAATGGCGGTTATAAATATAAATATGCAAAAGCGCCACGCTGGTCATGACCGCCGCAAGCAGGTTCATCAAGCCATAGGCAGACAAAACACCCGCGAAAATGGCGGCATTTTTGATCATACGCCTCTCCGCACGCGTTTTCGTACAAGGGATTTCATGACCCAATCCTTGAACTCAAACAGCCCTTCATTCGACGGATAATCGCGATATGAATGCGGCGGCGATTCCATGATCGCGTCGAACTCCGCGGCGGATACGCCCATTTTCTTGGCCACGAATTCCTTGTCGCCCTCGATCGTCGCGGGGTCGTAAGAAAGCTGCTGTAACTGGGCCAGCGCCTGATCCCGCGTCATCTGGTTCGAGACGATCAGGGACGCGTAATGCGCGCGGCGTTTGTCAAAGCCGAATTTCACCGGCAGGTAATAGGACTGGAAGAATTTGGTGAAGATCGATTCGTAATGCTTGCCGCCGTAATCGCGCCAGCCCAGTTCGTCCGCGATCAGTTTTTTCGCGCGGTCCTTGTAATACGGCACGTAATTGAGCACCCGCACGAAGCGCATCCCGTGGAAGAACGGATACAGGATATAGCGTTTCCACATCGGCAGGACGGGGAAAGTTTTCAGTTTCACCCGCCCGAAGCGTTTATGCACGGCGCGTAAATGACGCAGATCAAGCGCGTTATACCCCCATGACAAGGGTAAGATCGATTCCGTGGAAAGATTGGAGCCGGAGAGGATATGCCGGATGCCGTGTTTTTTGGCGACCTTGTAGAGCACCGCCATGAAGGCGTGGTCCTGCGGGATGTCGCAATTGGCAAGACCAGCCCTGAAAAACGCCAGCTGGAGATCGCGCATTTCCTCCCAATCGATTACTTCCGTGTATAGGTCGAAGCCGATTTTCTTGACGATGTTTTCAATGTTGGCGACCGCCAGTTCCGAGTTCCAGCCGGAATCGCAGTGGACCGCCAGAACACGCAAACCCTTTTGCCCGACCAGCCAGGCGATGTAGCTGGAATCCACGCCGCCCGAAAGACCCATGATCGCGTCATACGGCTTGCCGCGGCCTTCGGCCTTCATCGTCTCGATCAGCGCATCGAGCGCGGGTTCAAGGCGGCCCGCCTGCGCGGATTCAAGCTCCGCACGCATGGTGCGGTCGAATGCGTGACAGTGGGAACAGACGCCCGCATCGTCGAACGTGATTTCCGGGTCGCTGGTATCCATCACGCAGCGTGTACAGACCTGATATGCCGTCATATTCAACTTTCCAGGGTCAGCGATAACAATTCGGCCCTTGTCGGATAGGAGATCAGGACCGCGCGGTGCGGCCCCTGAAAGACGAACAGGCTGCCCGCCGCGACGGCGGATGCATGGCCTTGGTCAAGGACCGCGCGGAAATCTAACAGCCCGCCCGCGCCGCCGCAAGCGATGACAGGCACGTTTACCGCATCGGCCACCGCGCGAGTCAGGGCCACGTCGTATCCCGCCATCGTGCCTTCTCGATCGATGGCGGTGAGCAGAATCTCGCCCGCGCCGCGCGCCTGCGCCTCCTTCGCCCATGCAACCGGGTCTAGCGCGGTCTTGCGCGTACCGCCGTGGGTATAGACTTTCGGCCCGCCGATCAGAGGCTTTTTCACGTCGATCGCCACGACCACGGCCTGCGCCCCGGCAGCCTCGGCGATTTCGGTGATCAGTTCCGGGCGTTCCACCGCGGCCGTATTCAGGATCACCTTTTCAACCCCGCACTGAAACAGGCGCATCGCCTGATCGCGCGTCGTGATGCCGCCGCCATAGGCCAGCGGCATGAAGCATTCGGAGACTATCTCCATAATCTGGTCCATGTCAGGGCCGCGCGCCTCGCGGCTGGCGGTAATGTCCAGCACCGCGATTTCATCGACTTCCTTGTCGTTGAAAATGCGCATGGTGTTGATCGGATCGCCGACATATTTGGGATCGGCGAATTTGACCGTTTTATAAAGGCCGCGCCCTTTAAGCAGCAGCGTGGGTATGACGCGCGGGCGGATCATGACTTGGCCCGCCAGCCGGCAAAGTTGATCAGGAATTTCATACCGTATTTATGGCTCTTTTCCGGGTGGAACTGGACGCCGACGACGTTATCCGCATGCACGGCGCAGCAGAACGCACCGCCATAATCGGCGGTGGCCAGCACGTTTTCGGCGTGCGCGCAGGCAGGATGGTATGAATGCACGAAATAAAAACACGGCGGTTCGGCATAACCGTCGAATAACGGGTGCGCGCAGGTGGGTGCGACTTCGGTCCAGCCCATATGCGGGACACGACGGCCGGGGATGTCGGCAAAGCGTACATTGCGCCCCGGGATCCAGCCAAGACCGGGCAATTTCCCCTCGTCCGAGCCTTCGAGCATCATCTGTTGCCCCACGCAGATGCCGAGAAACGGTTTTTTGTCGGACAGGGCCGCGCGTTCAAGCGCGTCGCGCAGGCCGGAGGCGTTGAGCGCCTGCATACAATGGTCGAAGGCACCCACGCCCGGCAGAAGAATGCGCGCGGCATCGGCGACGGATTCGGGCGTCGCGGCGGCCTTCGCGGCAACGCCGATCTTTTTGAACATATTAAGCACCGAGCCGATATTGCCCGCACCATAATCAATGACAGCCACGTAGGACATGAGGATGATTGCAAATCCCGCAGGTTTTGGACATGTTCTCGGAGGTTAAAGCGAAAAAGTCAACGGCAAGCAATGTCACAGTTCATCAAACATTCCTTCACCATGTTTCGGGGCGCGGCCCTGGGGCAGTTGATCCCGATCGTGATGCTGCCCGTGATATCGCGGCTTTACGGGCCGGGGGCTTATGGCGTTTTTTCAGGAATTCTGGCGCTTGCCAGCGTGCTGGCCGCGATGGGCGCCTTGCGGCTTGAGGTCGCCATCGTCCTGCCGGCCGACGAGACCGAAGGGCTTTCGATCGCACGCGCGGCTTTGCGGCTTGCGTTCTGGGTCATGGTGGCGATGCTTTTGATCTTCGGCGTTTTCCAGCCCGTACTGGTGGCGCGATTCGGGTTTCCGGATATCGGGTACTGGATCTGCGCCGCGCCGGTGCTGGCATTCCTGATGACCTGCGCCCAGATCGGCGGGTATTCCGCGACACGGCACCGCGATTACGGCGCTATCGCGGCGTCGAATGTCCATATCCAGCTGATCAACGGGGCGGCGGCGATCGGTCTGGGTGCAACGGGTCTGGGCGCGGTGGGGCTTGTCGCCGCGCGGGTGGCAGGCCAGATTCTGGGCGTTATGCGTCTGCGCGCGCATTTCCGCGGTCTGCTGGCACCGGTCGACGTTCGGGCGATCGTCACAAAATACCGCAAATTCCCGCTGTTCAATATGCCTTACAGCCTGATCGGCACGTTCACGCGCGAATTCCTGATTCTGGCCCTGACCGCGTTCCACCAGCCCGCCGCCGCCGGTCTTTACGGCATGGCGCGGACCGCCATGCTGGCGCCGGTCAGCCTTGTTTCGTCATCGCTTGGGCAGGTGTTCTACCGCGAGGCGGCGCGCTCGATCGACGATCCGCGATTTGCCGATTTCGCCTATGCGCTGATGCTGGCAACCGCGTGCCTGACCGCGCCGGTGCTGGGTGCCTTTACGCTTTGGGACACGGAAACATTCGGGTTCGTGTTCGGCGCGCGCTGGGCCGAGGCGGGCGTGTATGCCAGCCTGTTCGCACCGGTCGCAGTGCTGTTCATGATGACGTCGTGGCCGGAACGCGTGTTCGAGGTACGCGGGCGGCAGGATATTCCCCTGATGCTGCAAATCGCTTTCGACGGCGCGGCGGTGGTCGCGGTCGTTCTGGGCCTGCGCACGGGCATGGCGGCGCTGGAGGCGGTGGCGGTGTTCGTCGTCATCCAATGCCTGTACCACCTGTCCTATATCGGCTTTGTATTCTGGGCGCTGCACTTGCGCGCGCGGCGCTATGCGTTTTTGTTGCTGTGCGTGCTGGCCGCCGGGCTTACGCCTTACAGCATCGACTGGCTGGCCGGGCGATTTATCCACAATACGCTGGCGCTGTTCATGGTCGATATCGGCGTCACGGGCGCGGCGTGCCTGGCCGGTCTGCTCTATGCCGTGCGGCATGTGGGACGTTCGGCGGGTTTTATTGGCAATCCCGAAAAAGCGGTTTAATGTCCGCTGCATGATCAAACGCACTTTCGATATCATCGCGGCTGCCTGCGGCCTGCTGATCTTCAGCCCCGTCATCGCCGTGTTCATGTTTCTGGTCTGGCGGCAGGATGGACATTCGCCGTTTTACATGGGGCCGCGCGTAGGATTGAACGGCACGCCGTTTCGCATGGCCAAGCTGCGTTCCATGGTCAAGAACGCCGATAAATCCGGTGTCGATTCGACCGGCGCCAACGACATGCGCATCACGCGCGTGGGCCACATGATCCGGCGTTACAAGCTGGACGAAATCACGCAGCTTTGGAACGTACTTCGGGGCGACATGTCGCTGGTCGGCCCACGTCCCAACGTCAAACGCGAAACCGATCTGTATACGACCGAGGAACGCAAGCTTCTGAGCGTGCGGCCCGGCATCACCGACATCGCATCGATCGTGTTTTCGGACGAGGGCGACATCCTCAAGGACCAGCCCGACCCGGATATCGCCTACAACCAGTTGATCCGCCCCGGCAAAAGTCGCCTTGGAATCCTGTACGTCGAAAATGCTTCCTTGTGGCTCGACATCCGCTTGATTCTTTTGACCGTCGTCGCGATTCTGGACAAGCCAAAGGCGCTGCAGGGCGTGCAGCAAATTCTGGCCGCGCTGGGCGCGCCCGAAGACCTGCGTCGTATCGCCGCGCGGCACGAGCCATTGCAACCCGCGCCGCCGCCCGGCGCCAGCGAAATCGTCACCACCAGAGACAAGGTAGCCGCATGACCGCAACCGCCACCGCAACAGCCGACAGCAAGGACATGACCTATAAGGACGTCACCGAAATGAGCGGCGATGAAATTTCGGCCGAGCAGTTGCAACGCCTGTGCAACCGTTATTACTGGGCGGGCGAATATGCGCGCGAAAAGGATGTCGTCGAGGTCGCGTGCGGCACCGGCGCGGGACTTGGGTATTTACAGGCGGTCGCACGCAGCGTGCAGGCTTGCGACGTGGCCGAGGAAGTGCTGGGCGCGCCGCGCGCGCATTACGGCAGCCGCATCCGCATCGACACCGCGGACGCCGTGAAACTGCCCTACGGCGACCATTCGGCGGATGTCGTCCTGATGTTCGAGGCCATCTATTACCTGCCCGACGCCGCCGCGTTTTTGCGCGAGGCGCGACGCGTCCTGCGCCCGGAGGGCATGGTGCTGATCGCCTCTGCCAACAAGGATCTGTACGATTTTAACCCCAGCCCGTTCAGCCATGCGTATTACGGTGCCGCCGATTTCGCGGCACTGGCTGAAAGCGCGGGGTTCACGGTGGCCGAGCTTGCGGGGGGCACGCCGCTTAAACGCGTGTCGCTGCGCCAGCGCGTGCTGCGTCCGGTCAAGCGCATCGTCGTCCATCTTGGGCTGATGCCCAAGACCACGGCGGGCAAGAAATGGATGAAGCGGCTGGTATTCGGGCAGATGGTCCGTCTGCCGGACGAAATCGGCGCCTCGACCTGCCCTTACGAAAAGCCGCAGCCGATTTCCGGCGAAGGGCCGAACCGCGAATACAAGGTGCTGTTCTGCGCCATGCGTAAAAAGGACGGAACGAATTGATGGATTCGCGCGCGCTGGCCAAGACCATACGCCTTAAAACGCTGGAAATGACCAGCCGCGGGGGCGGATCGCATATCGGCTCGATCTTCTCGATGGCCGACATCATCGCGGTTTTATACGGCAAGGTGATGCGACTCGATCCCGCCAATCCGCAATGGATGGGGCGCGACCGTTTCATCCTGTCCAAGGGCCATGCGGGCGCGGCGATCTATGTCGCGCTTTCGGAGCGCGGCTTTTTCCCCAAGGATACACTGGACGCCTATTACACCAACGGGTCGATCATGTCGGGGCACGTGTCGCACAAGAACGTGCCGGGGGTCGAACTTTCGACGGGATCGCTGGGCCACGGGTTGCCGGTCAGCGCGGGGCGGGCCTATGCCCTGCGCCAGCGCAAGTCGAACGCGCGCATGTACTGCGTTTTGAGCGACGGGGAATGCGACGAGGGCTCGAACTGGGAGGCGTTTTTGTTCGCCGGCCACCACAAGCTGCGCAATCTGGTCGCGGTCATCGACCACAACAAGATCCAGAGCCTGCAATCGACCGAGGAAACTTTGGGGCTGGAGCCGTTCGCGGACAAATTGCGCGCCTTTCGCTGGGATGTCGTCGAGGTCGACGGACACGACCACGATGCGCTGGCGGCGGCGCTGGACGTCGATCCGGCGCGAGCCACAGCCCCGCGCGCGGTGATCGCGCACACCATCAAGGGCAAGGGCGTATCGTTCATGGAGCACGCGGTTTTGTGGCATTACCGGACCGCGCGGGGTGAGGAATTCGAGCGCGCGCGCGCCGAGATCATGGCGGGAGCGTAAGATGCGCGATCTGTTCCTGAAGACATTGAAAGACGAAGCCGCACAGGACGAGGCGGTGATGTTCCTGACCGGCGATCTGGGCTTCAGCGTCATCGAGCCGTTTGTCGCGGAATTTCCGGACCGCTTCCTGAATGTCGGCGTGGCCGAACAAAACCTGATCGGCGTCGCCACCGGCCTTGCGCAGGAAGGGTTCAAGACCGTTTGCTATTCGATCGGGAATTTTCCGACGCTGCGCCCGCTGGAGCAGATCCGCAACGATGCCGCCTATCACAACGCCAACGTCAAGGTGGTGTGCGTGGGCGGCGGGTTTTCATACGGCGCGCTGGGCATGTCGCACCACGCGACCGAGGATCTTTCGATCCTGCGCGCCCTGCCCAACATCACCGTGCTGGCGCCCGCGACGGACGCCGAGGTCGTGGCGTGCACGCAGCACATGCTGCGCACGCCGGGGGTGTTCTATCTGCGGCTGGAGCGGGCATCCGCCCCGATTCCGGAAGGGCATGACGACGCGGCGGTCGAAATCGGCAGGCTGCGCACCATTCTGCCGGGAGGAACGGACGTGACCTTCATCGCCTGCGGCGGAGTCCTTGGCGCGGCCATCGGCGCGGCACAGGCGCTGGCAGGCGACGGCATCAAGGCCGGGGTGGTCAGCGCGCATACGATCAAGCCGCTGGACGCCGAGGGGTTGCGCTCCATCATGGGGACAAGCCGCGCCGTCATCACGGTCGAAGAAAATACGATCCTGGGCGGGCTGGGCGGCGCGGTCGCCGAAACCGTGCTGGAATTCGGCATGGCCCTGCCCCGTTTCGCGCGAGCCGGGATTTCGGATACCTACACCGCCGTGGTCGGCGACCAAGGGTACCTGAAGGACCTGTATGGGTTGAACGCCGAAAGCCTTGCGCGCAAGGCGAAAACGCTTTTGAATGCATAAACATAAGGTTCAACCGAACTCCTAAAAGGGTTTCCCATGTCGCACGCCGCCGCCCCCAAGGTTCACGAAAGCCTTGATGCGTATAACCGCAAGATTCCGTTTTTCAACTATCCCGCCCTGTTCAAGGATCACGAGGAAGATTACGTGCGCATCTTCCGCGACGTGTGCGGGCGCGGCGCGTATATCCTGCAAAAGGACCTGAGCGAGTTCGAGGCCGCGATCGCCAAGTTCCTGAAGGTCAAGCACGTCATCGGCACGGCGGACGGCACCAACGCGATCATGATCGGGCTGATGGCCATCGGCCTGAAGCCGGGGGACGAGGTCATCGTATCCTCGCACACCTATATCGCGACCGCGTCGGCGGCGCAGATGCTGGGCGCACGCGCCGTGCCGTGCGATATCGGGCCGGACAACCTGATGGACCCGGCATCGGTCGAGCGCCTGATCACCGAGCGGACCCGCGTGATCCTGCCGACCCATGTCAACGGACGGACCTGCGCGATGGACCCGATCATGGCCCTGGCCGAAAAACACGGGCTGATGGTGGCGGAGGATGCGGCACAGGCGCTGGGATCGACCTATAAGGGTCGGGCCGCCGGCACGTTCGGCCGTTTCGGGACGTTCAGCTTTTACCCCGCCAAGATTCTGGGCTGTTTCGGCGACGGCGGCGCGGTGATCACCAACGACGATACGCTGGGTGCCGCGTTGCGCGCATTGCGCGACCATGGGCGCGACGAAACCGGCAAGGTGGTGTTGTGGGGTACGAATTCGCGGCTGGACAATCTTCAGGCCGCGTTCCTGCATTACAATTTCAAATCCTATCCCGAAATCATGGCGCGCCGGCGCGCCATCGCGGCGATGTACACGCAAGGGCTTTCGGACGTCGCCGAGCTGCGCCTGCCCGCCGGGCCGGACAGCCAGCCAGACCATTACGATGTGTTCCAGAATTACGAGCTGGCCGCCGAAAACCGCGACGCCTTGCGTGAATTTCTTAAAGACAAAGGCATCGGCACGATCATTCAATGGGCGGGCACGCCGGTGCACCAGTTCAAGGATCTGTACCCACAGACCCCGTCATTGCCCAAGGTCGATCATTTCTTCGCGCGCTGCATGATGCTGCCGATGAACATGACGTTGAGCGACGATGACGTGCGGCATGTCATCGCCGCGATCCGCGCCTTCTACGGCCGCGCATGAGCCTGTCCGACATATCGGTGGACAACGGCAGGTCCGCCGCCGCGGTCTGGGCGCTTGCGCCACTTTTGATGCTGGGGCCGCTTTTGAGCTGCGGCATACCCGGCGTGATGGCGCCTTTGTTCATCGGTTGCGCGCTGGTCGCGGTTTCAATCGATTCCTGGCAACGCCGCGCACGGCCAGACATCGACCGGGGACTGGCAACGCTGTTCGGCGCGTTTCTCGCATTCGGAATCGCCAGCATCGTCTGGAGCATCAATCCCGAACACGTCCTGCCCAAGACCATCCAGCTTATACTCAATTTCGGCGCAAGCGCGTTATTGGTGCCGGTCATCGGGCGGATGGGGACGGCGGATTTTAAACGCATCGGCGTATTTTTGATGATCGGTCTTGGACTTGGCCTTGCGATGTATTTGAGCGAAGTGGCGGATGGGTTCAAATTTTACGATCTTTTGCGCGGCGGCAGCGACCACGACCCCATAGACAGCAAGCAGAACAAAGCCGTGGTATTAAGCGCGCTGTGGCTTTATCTGGCGTTCGCTTTCTTTTTTCTGCGCGCGGGCTGGCGCAAACGCGTTATTTTCGTACTGGCCGCCGCCTGCGTCATCGGAATCACGATTTTTACGCATAGCGCCTCCGCACAGGTTGTGCTTTTGGCCGTGATCGCACTAACCCCGGCTTTGCTGTTGTTTCCGGCGCGAACCGGCGCGTTACTGACGCTTGCGGTATCCGGCCTGATTGTGGCGACGATGCCGATGATCGCGCTTGAAATCGATGCGCGCGTCGAGTGGCGGAATTCAAGCGTTTTGAACGATTCGATTAAATCGCGCATCGAAATCTGGGATCAGGCGGCGCGCCGGACGCGCGAAAAGACGTTTTTGGGGTGGGGCCTTGATTCCGCGCGGGCGATGCCCAATCGCGGGGAATTGTCATACCTTGCCGCGACACGGCCTTATGCCAGATATATCCATCACCTGCATCCGCATAACGGGCCGCTGCAAATCTGGTTCGAAACGGGGGCGGCAGGCGCGGCGATGCTGGTGTTCCTGTTTGCGCTGTTCGCGCGGCGGCTGTGCGCATGGCGCGATACCACGGGCGCGCGCTTTGGCACGTTCATCTGGGCGGTCGCGTTTTTATACACGCTGTCGATCTGGGGCATCTGGCAGACATGGTTTGTATCCACGCTGTGCTTTGCCGGCGTGGCCGCCTATGCCGGCATGCGGCGCCTTGCGCTGGAGCATTCTGCCGTCAGGTAGAAGCCTCATACCGTTTTGTCATCATGCGATAACGAATGAATGAGAATCGGTATCATTACAAAAACCGTCATTACCCGCGTATGCGGGTAATCCATGGCAAAGAATGACGGATATCGGTCATCCGGCACAATGGATGCCCCGAACAAGCCGGGACATGACGCGCGAAAATCGCGTCGATCAAAAAAGAAACGTCCTAGCCGTTTTCCGAATAAGGCGCGATCACACGTTTTACGCTTCGGGCTGTGATTCCGGAGTGACCGGCCCCGCGTCCGATCCGCCACGCGGCACCGAGCTGGTGGGTGTGGCTGCGATCGCGGCGTCGTTGTCGCTGTCATCCTTGCGGACGATTTTTTCACCACGCAAAATCGCCTTGATCTCCTCGCCCGAAAGCAATTCATATTCCAAAAGCGCCTGCGCCACCTTGTGCAATTCGTCGATATGGGTGGTCAGGACATCCTTGGCACGGTCGTATCCGGCCTGAACGAGGCGTTTTATTTCCGAGTCGATCACATTCGCCGTTTCTTCGGAAATATTCTTGGACTGGGTCACAGAATGACCCAGAAACACTTCCTCCTGATTGGCGCCGTAATGGACCAGACCCAGCTTCCCGGACATACCCCATTCGGTCACCATGCGCCGCGCCATGTCGGTCGCCATGCGGATGTCGCCGCTGGCACCGGTGGTCACCTTGTCGTCGCCGAAGATGACTTCCTCGGCCACGCGGCCGCCCATCGCGACCGCGAGGTCGGCATGCAGCTTGTCGCGCTTGAGGCTGAGCCGGTCGCCGTCGGGCAGGCGCATCACCATGCCCAGCGCGCGGCCGCGCGGCACGATCGTGGCCTTGTGGATCGGGTCGGATTGCGGTTCGTGCAAGGCGACCACGGCATGTCCTGCCTCGTGATAGGCGGTGAGTTTCTTTTCGTCCTCGGACATCGCCATGGAGCGGCGTTCGGCGCCCATCATCACTTTGTCCTTGGCGTCCTCGAATTCCGTCTGGGTGACGACGCGCTTGTTGCGCCGGGCGGCAAGCAAGGCCGCCTCGTTCACCAGATTGGCCAGATCCGCGCCCGAAAAACCGGGCGTGCCGCGGGCGATAACGCCCAGATCGACGTCGCGCGCCACCGGCACGTTGCGGATATGGACCTTTAAAATCTTTTCACGGCCCTTGACGTCCGGATTCGGAATCACGACCTGACGGTCGAAACGACCGGGACGCAGCAGCGCCGGGTCGAGCACGTCGGGCCGGTTGGTGGCGGCGATGATGATCACGCCCTCCGTCCCCTCGAACCCGTCCATCTCGACCAGCAACTGGTTTAATGTCTGTTCGCGTTCGTCGTTGCCGCCGCCAAGGCCGGCGCCACGATGACGGCCGACCGCGTCGATTTCGTCGATGAAGATAATGCAGGGCGCATTTTTCTTGCCCTGTTCGAACATGTCGCGCACGCGGCTTGCGCCCACACCGACGAACATTTCCACAAAGTCGGAGCCGGAGATGGAGAAGAACGGCACCCCGGCCTCGCCCGCGACGGCGCGGGCAATCAGGGTTTTACCGGTGCCCGGCGGGCCGACCAGCAGCGCGCCTTTCGGGATCTTGCCGCCCAGACGCTGGAATTTCTTGGGGTCCTTGAGAAACTCGACGATTTCGGAAAGTTCTTCCTTCGCTTCCTCGATGCCCGCCACGTCCTCGAAGGTGACGCGCTTGGTTTCCTCGTTCAGCATCCGGGCGCGGGACTTGCCAAAGCCCATCACGCCACCGCCGCCGCGGCCTTGCATCTGACGCATGAAAAACACCCAGACGCCGATCAAAAGCAGCATCGGGAACCACGACAAAAGCAGGGAAAGCGGCGAAACCTGATCCGGGTCCGGTTTTTGCGCGGTGATCTTGACGCTGGTGCCCGACAGGCGTTCGACCACGTTTTCGTTTTCCGGGACCATGGTCGTAAACTGGGTGCCGTCCTTGAGCTGGCCCTTGACGTCCTGGCCCTTGATCACGACCTGCTCGACATCGCCCTTGCGCGCGTCGTTCATGAAGTCGCTATAGGCCAGCGCCTGGATGGCGCCCTTGCCGGTCAGGTCATGATTCTGGACGAAGCCGGAATAGATAAAACCCAGCACCAGAATGACGCCAAGCCATGCCATCAGATTGCGGCCAAAATTATTGTTCACGGGAACGACCCCTTCAGGGTTTGGGTGGGTATATGCTGATCATAAACCGTTTGCCGCCAAAGGCAAGGTTTTCGCGGCCTGTGCCGGTATTTCAGCGGCCACGGAAAGCGTACCCGCATGCGGATCGACGCGCAGCACGCATCCGCCCAACGTGCGCGCGGTGGCGGCAGGCGATTCGAGCAATTCGCGCGCCAGATCCTCCAGCCGGTCGAGGCGCGCACCATAACCTGCCGCGCCCGCCTGTTCATCAACCGCGCGGCGCAGCACGCGCAGCGCGAGTTCAAACGGTTCCGTCCGCAGCGCGTTCAGGTCGAAGACCCATGCCGCGTCATCGTGCGCCACGCTCGCGCGCGTGGCCAGCCGGTCGGAAAGCAGGCGCAGTGTATCGGCGGCGCGTTCGATACGACGCAGGGTGGCGTCAAGGCGCGTATCGTTCAACCCCTCGCCCCGTAGCGCCATGCGCAGACGGTTGCGGGCGTATTTGTCGTTCGCATTGGTCGGGTCCTCGATCCATGCAAGGCCGTGTTCGCGGCAATAGGCCACCAGATCGGCATGGGTATGGCTGGCCAGCAACGGGCGCCAAAGCGTCATTTCATCGCGCTGTGTGCGTTCGCGCATCGCGGCCAGACCGTCGATGCCGCTGCCGCGCGCGAGGCGCAGCAAGAAGGTTTCCGTCTGGTCGTCGCGGTGATGCGCCAGCGCCAGCGTGCGGATGCCGTGGGCGCGCGCATATTCCGCCATCAGCGCATAGCGCGCCGCGCGCGCGGATTCCATGCGCCGCGTAGATGGTTTCGCCCCCTCCCAGCGCAGGGTCGCATGGGCGACGCCCGGCCAGTTCGCGACCCAGTTTGCGACAAGGTCAGCGACCTGCCGCGCCTCGTCCCCGCTTTCGGGGCGCAGGGCGTGATCGACGGTCAGCAGGTGCAGATTGCCGTGCGTGCGCGCAAGCATATGCGCCAGCGCCAGGGAATCGGCCCCGCCGGAGAGCGCAACCGCCAATGGCGCTGCGGCAATATCGGATGGAATATCGAGCTTCACAAGCCTAGTAAACGACAGGCGGCCGCCAGGGCGCAAGCCTCAACCCGCAGGGGCGGCGGCGGGGGCGGCCGTGCAGTTCATGCGGGTGCTTTCCTCCTGCCCGCGGCGCAGAACCGAGGCCGGGCCGCCGGGAAAGCGTTTGGAAAGTTCGCCCAAGGTCAGGCAGGCATCGCTGCGCTTGTTCATCTTATCCAGTGTGATCGACAGTTTAAGCAGGGCATCGGGCGCCTTTTGCCCTTGCGGATGTTCTTGAAACGCTTTGGCAAAGGTTTTCGCGGCCTGCGAATACTGGGTCTGCGCGAAATAGGATTCACCCAGCCAGTATTGCGCGTTCGCGGCCAGCGGATGGGTCGGATAGGTTTTCAGGAAATCGGAAAACGCACGTTGCGCGTCCTGATAATCGCTTTGCTGAAGGTAGGAAAAGGCCTGATCGTAGGCCTTAGCCGGTGAAGCGGGCGTGCCCTGTGGTGTGCCGGAAGTGGTCGCGCCACCGTTGCCGCCCGCCTGTTGTTCGCGGATCTGGCCGAGTTGCGGCGTGGACGCGGGCCGGTAGGCCCCGTTCGGATCGACCAGCGAACCGGACGTACCCGGCTGGGGAGCAGATTGGGGCGTCGCTTGCGGCGCGGTCGGCGCGGGTTGCGGCGGCAGATCCGATGCAGCGCCAGAGGCAGGAGCGGCGGGAGGATTGCCGGCGGAGACAGCCGCGCGTTCCAGCGCCTGCAAACGTTGGTCAGTCGCCGCGACGTATTTATCGTATTCTGCGCGCAACTGACGGAATTGGAAGTCGCGCTGTTCGATCTGGTTGGTCAGGTCGCGCACCTGTTGTTCGAGCGCATCCATGCGCGTCATGTCCATTGCCGCGCCTGACATCAGGGCCGGCGTTGCGCCTTGCGCGGTTACCTGCGGCGCAACCTGCGATGCCATGGGTTGCAATGGTGCGGCCTGAACCGGCAAGGGATTGGGCATGGCGCTTCCGCCAGACATGGCGCCGGGACCGTCATATTGCATACCCTGCGCGCTGGCCGGGCTTGAGAGAGCAAACCCTGCCGCGAAGGGCAGGGTTGCACACAGAATAAGGGAAGCGAATACGCGCATCAGCCAATCACTCGACGCGGGTCACAGCGCGGCGGTTCTGAGCCCAGGACTGGGGATCGGAACCGGTCACTTCCGGGCGCTCCTTGCCGTAGGAGATCGTCTTGATGCGCGAGGGGCTGACACCCAGCGACACGAGGTAGTCACGCACCGCGTTGGCGCGGCGGTCGCCAAGGGCAAGGTTGTATTCACGCGTACCGCGTTCGTCGGTATTGCCTTCGATCATGACGGTTACGTTCGGATACTGGTTAAGCCACTGGGACTGGAGTTGAAGCTGTTGCAGCGCCTCGGGCGTCAGGTCGTAACGGTCGTAGCCGAAATAAACGCGGTCGCCGACATTGACCGTCAGGTCCTCCTGGGACCCCGGAAGGGTGTTGCCCTGAACGCCGGCCATGCCCGCGCCTTGATCGCCAAGCATGCCTTCGCCCTGGCCCTGCACCTGGCCTTGTCCTTCCACGACCGAGTCGGCATAAGGCTGTTCCTGTTTGCCTTTTGCGCACGCAGCCAGCGCCAGCGTGGATAAGGCCAGCAGGGTAAGCAGTTTGTAACGGGTCGGGGTACGCATCGGCGCAATCTCCAATAAGTTCAAGACGGTTGTTGTTCGGTTCGGCACCAAGATGAACCAGTGACCACCGGCAATCAAGGGGGTTTCATCATTTATACGGATGAATATTGGGGATGGATTATGTCTGGATTATGGCCGGATTCGCGGGTCAATGAACGATGCCGCGCAGTTGCTGAAGCAGCAGGGCCGCGTCGCGCCGGTCGGCAGGGTTTGGCACCCGGTCGATATAGCGTTCAAGCGCGGCGATGGCCCCGGCCGGACGCTCAAGACGCGAAAGCAGCACGCCCGCGTCAAGATCGAGGCGGTATTCATCGGGTGCGATTCGCTTCATCAGTTCGACCGTGGCCAGCGCGGACTGGTAATCCTCGGCCTCTATCTGGCGCAATTTGATGTTGTTCTCAAGCCGGATCAAGGTGTCGCGGCGCGAGGCCGGTTCGTAATAACTTGCGGAAAGCTCGGCCTGCGGCCCCAGCGCGCTTTTAAGAATCTCACGCAGTTCATGCGCGCCCAAGACGATGCAGCCCTGAAACGGGTCAAGAATCGCGCGGCGACCATCTTTTTCCAGTCTTATGACATAGTGCGCAGGAAAGCTCAGCCCCTCAATCGCCCATCCCAGATCGTCGCCGACGGTAATGCACAACAAAGAGAGCGCGACCGGCAACCCAAGACGCCGATCGACAACGCGAATCAAATCGGCGTTTTGCAAATCGTTATAGCGATAATCGTCGCCGATATACCCATGGCGACGGGTCATGCATTCACCCAACGCCCAGATACGGGCGTCGATATCGTCGTCGTGACGGACCAGAAATTCCTGATGCAATGCTTGCGTATCGTCCGCCAAACGTTTGCGATGATTGCGGTATTTATCGACACTTAAACCGGGGTGGTTGTGCGAGGATAAGGCTAGGGCGGCTTCAAAAAGGTCTATCGCGGAATCATCCTGCGTGCCCACAAAATCCAGATATTCAATGGCTTCTTCGGCGGTATTGAACCCCCGCTTCATGGCCTAGAACCCGCTATCCACGATCGGCGCCGGACGTCCCGGCGCAGCCACCCCCGCGCGCGGCGGGTTGGGTACACTGGTCATCGGGACGTTGGCATTCGGATAAGCGCTGTCAAGCGGCACGGGACCAGCCGTGCCATAGCTGGTCGTGTTCGTAGAGTACACCATACCGCCATTGGCGACGGGCGCGGCGGCAAGCGGCGCAGCAGTGACGGGAGCCGATTGAATGGGGGCGGATTGGGCGGGCAACATACCGACCGCGTTGGGACCGCCATTGGCGATGACCTGATTCATGGGCTGGCCCGCCAGTTTGACGTAAGACACCACTTGCCTGACATAGGGGAGAGAGCGCGCATAGCCCAGAACCCGATCCAGTTCCGCCTGATTTTGTGCGACCCCCATGATGTAGACCACACCTTGCACCGTATCGAAAGAATAATTGATGCCCTGAACATTCTTGTCGAACAGGACCGTGGTACGCAGGCGGCTGGTGATCCAGGCGTCACGCGCCCAACCGGATATGCCGTCGGAGTTCGCCACCTTGATTTCGTTGATGACCTGACGTACCCCCGGGGCCTGCCATGCCAGGCGGACCGCATCGACCCTGTATTCCGGTTTCTGGACCACGCCGGTCAGCAGCACGCGGCCCTGATCGACAGTCAGCCCGACTTTGGTGAACATGTTGAAATTGTACTGAAACCACAGGTTGTGAATGGTCGCGGAGATGCGCGTATCATCGAGAGAAGCCTTAATCCCGCCCTCGTGCGCGGCGGACACGCCTGCGGCGGACCCAACGGCGACACCCGCCGAAAGCGGCGTACAGCCGGACAAGGCCACCAGGGCAAAAAAGACCAGAAACGGAGAAAACCATGCACGATACATGCAGCACCCTTTATCAGAACGCGTTGGGAATATGCCGAATCAGAGCGTAAGGCGCGATCGCCATCACGTCAAAGCGGCACGCACAATTATCCGCAAGCACGGCATGGGCGTTCAGCCACCACGCCGCGGCGCGACGCACCCGCGCGGCGTTGGCGGGCGTGACCGCCGCCAGCGCGTCGGCCAGCTCGGGGCGGCGCTTGACCTCGACAAAGGCGATCACACCCCGGCGCCGGGCGATAATATCGATTTCACCCACCGGGGTCCTGAAACGGCGCGCCAGAATGCGCCAACCGCACAGGCGCAAGGCCAGCGCCGCAAGCGTTTCTGCGAACAGGCCCGCGCGATGGGTTTCAATCGTCCCCATTCTTCAACCTGAGGGCACGGTCGTAGACCTGTTTTTTCGGAGCGCCTGTCGCGGTCGCGACATGCGCCGCCGCATCGCGAATCGAGAGCGTTTCCATGGCGCGGCGCAGGGCCGTGTCGATATCCTCCAGCCCCGCGCGCGATTCGACCGGCGGGCCGACCAGCAACACGATTTCGCCCTTCATTGTCCCCAAAAGGCATTCGTCGGCCGCACCGGCAGCCAGCGTGAAGCGGCGCGATTCCTCGTACATCTTGGTCAATTCGCGGGCGGTCGCGGCGGGACGGTCGCCCAGAACCGCGTGCGCGTCGCACACGCAATCGTGCAGGCGCTGGGGCGATTCGTAGAATACCAGCGTTGCCGGAACGGATGCGAGTTCGGCAAAAACCGTCCGCCGCGCGGCCGATTTATGCGGCAGAAACCCGGCGAACAAAAACCGGTCGCAAGGCAGTCCCGCAAGCTGCAGGGCGGGCAAAAGCGCGTTCGCCCCCGGCACTGGCACCACGGAAAGCCCGCGCGCCAGCGCCAGATGCACCAGTTTATAACCGGGGTCGGAAAGCAGCGGCGTACCCGCGTCGGAGACCAATGCGAGGGACGCACCGTCCTCCTCAATCCATTTCAGGAGGGCATCGCGCTCGGATTCCGTGCTGTGATCGTTGTAAACAACCAGTTTCGCCGTAATGCCCAGCGATTGCAGCAGGCGGCCGGTGACGCGCGAATCCTCGCACACCACCGCGGTGCAGCCAGCCAGCACGTCGCACGCGCGCAAGGTGATGTCGCGCAGATTGCCGATCGGGGTCGAAACCAGATACAAGCCCGACGCTTGCGCGGGCGGCCCATCCGTGGAATCAATATGACGCTTCATCGAATTACTATAGAAGGTGTTGATCGCAATGCGGACTCTCTTTTTTGCGCTTCTGGCGCTGGTCGTGCTGGCGGGGTGCGAAACCGGGATGGACCACCGTGCGCCGGTCATCGGCACCGCCGATGGACGCCCGCAAAGCGAGCAGGCGCAAACTAGCAGCCCCTTTCCGTCTTCCGAATCGATGATCAACGGCGCCAATACCGTCATGGGCGGCGCGCAGCCGCCGCTGGTGCAACAGGGCGGCGCGGTGGTCGCGGGCAATTTTGCCGAGCCTGTGCGGGTCGCGATTCTGGTGCCGCAAAGCGGCTCGAACGCCGCGATGGGTCAAGCGCTTTTACAGGCGGCGCAGCTTGCGGTGTTCGATCTGAACGAGCCGAATTTCCAACTGATCCCGAAAGACACGATGGGCACGCCCGAAGGCGCGCGCATGGCGGTCGACCAAGCGGCGCGCGACGGCGCGCGGCTGATTCTGGGCCCACTGTTTTCGCAAGAAGTCACCGCCGCCAAGGACGCGGCGCGCGCATACGGCCTGACGGTCATCGGGTTTTCGACCGATTGGCGCACGGCGGGCGGAAACGTTTATTCGATGGGCGTGCTGCCCTTTGAACAGGCGCAGCGCATCGCCCGGTACGCCGCGCAACAGGGGCTAAAGCGCGTGGGCGTCATCGCGCCACGCGACATGTACGGCGATGCCGTGCTGAGCGTGTTCCAGACCGAGGCCGCGCGCGCGGGCATCACCGTTGTCAAGACGGTACGCATCGCCGCCGACGGCAGCGATGCGCCGCAGGGCGTGCAGCAACTGACCGGCGGACAGGCAATGATCTCCGGGCGTCTGCCATACGACGCGATCTTCATGCCGGTGGGCGCGCCCGTCGTCTTGACGCTGGCTTCCGCGTTGCGGCAATACGGGCTGGGGGCAAACGCGGTTCGCTATCTGGGCACCGGGCTGTGGGACGACCCGGCGGTCACGCGGGATCCGACAATGAACGGCGCGATTTATGCCGCGCCCTCGCCCCAATTGCGCGCGACATTCGAGCGTAACTACCAGCATATCTACGGCCAAACTCCGCCGCGTCTGGCCAGCATCGGGTATGACGCTGCGGCGCTGGCCGTCGTGCTGGCGCGTAACGCCGCGCAAAGCGGGCAACGCGTAAGCTACGACCAGGCGGCACTGACCAATCCGAACGGGTTTTCGGGCGTTGACGGGATTTTCCGCTTCGGACCCAACGGGCTGGCCGATCGCGGCATGGCCGTTTTGCAAATCAACAACGGCACAGTACGCGTCGTCGAGCCGGCGCCGAACACGTTTCAGTAAATAGCTGTTTATTCGACGGGATAGCTGCGCCCGCCGCGCGTGCCCGCCGACGAACGGTTGGCCTTGAGAATGTTCAGCCCGTTCATGCGGCCGTCGCGTTCCCAGGCCTGAACCTGCGGCTGATTTTGAAAGCAGCTGTCATATTCGTAATTTCCGGGACGATAGCCTTTTTTGACACAGGCGGCCTCGGCCGCGCTCATGTCGTAGCGGCCAGATCCATAGCCGCCAGTGTCCGGGGATTGGGCGGCACAGGCCGAAAGCAGGGCCAGCGCAAACATCGAAAAAGTCATTCGTCCGATTCGCATGACCGCAGTCTAACCTTGACCGTGCGAAACGCCACCCCTTAAAGAATGCATATCATGCCGTGGATCGTGGCCGCCCTGTACCAATTCAAGCGCGTGGAGGATGCTCCCGCGATGGCCGCGCATCTGCGTGAAATCTGTACGCAAAACGCGATCTGCGGCACGCTGATCATAGCCGGGGAAGGCATCAACGGCACCATCGCCGCGGCCGAGCAATACCAGATGGACGCCGCCATGGCGGCGATCACCGCGCAATTCGATGCGCCGGAGCTGAAATATTCGCGCGCACATGAAAAACCCTTCGCGCGCATGAAAATCAAGGTCAAGCCGGAGATCGTCACAATGCGCCGCGCGGGCGTGGACCCGACCCGGCGCGTCGGCACCTATGTCGCGGCGAAGGACTGGAACGCCCTGATCGACGATCCTGAGGTCCTGGTCATCGATACGCGCAACAGCTTTGAATTCGCGGCAGGCACGTTCGCCCGTGCGATCGACCCCGGCACGGTCAGCTTTCACGAATTTCCGGATTTCGTCGATACGCGCCTGAATCCCGCTCGGGATAAAAAAATCGCGATGTTCTGCACCGGCGGGATCCGCTGCGAGAAGGCGACGAGCTATCTTCTCGATCACGGGTTCGAAAACGTCTATCACCTTAAAGGCGGAATCCTGAAATATCTGGAAACCGTGCCAGAAGCGGAAAGCCTGTGGCGCGGCGGGTGCTTTGTATTCGATGGCCGCGTAAGTCTTGGACACGGCCTTGCGGAACAGCCGGCAAAGGAAAAAGGCGGCGCTTGAACACGCCGCCTTTTTTGTAAAAAGGAATTTCAGGGCTTATTCCGCGTCACCACTTTTGGCGCCCGCGCCTTTTTTGGCTTCCCATTCCTTACGCTTTTCCTCGAACTTGCTGCGCATGGTTTCGCGGTAGGCCTTCATCTCATCCTTGCTGACCTGCCCGTCCTTGTTGGCGTCCATTTCGTCGAAACGTTTTTCCTGAACGGCCATGAATTCAGCCTTGGAGAGCATGCCATCGCCATTGGTGTCGGCATTGAGCATTTTTTCCATGCCCCCATGCGGACCGCCCTGCGGGCCACCAGGACCGCCATGAGGTCCACCCATGTAACCCGGCGGCGGCGTCTGCGCGTCCTGCGCCAAAGCGGGGACAGCCAGCATTGAAAGCGCCAGCGTGGAAAGAAGAATTTTGCGGATCGTCATGCCAATCTCACTTTCTTAAATGTTTCGCCGCGTTCACATTGAAAGCGCGGTCGGTACGTTAGATAGGATGACCCGGAAATGTGCCCACGTTAAGGCTGGAATTGGGCTTTTTTCGACCCCGGCGAACGGACTGGCGAATAGACCTTAAAAAAGGCTGGAAATTGGCCCGCAAAGGGCTTAACTAAACGGCGAAAAGCCAAGGAAATCCAGCAAGGAAGCCCATGTCCAGACCCGCCGCCGCACAACAAAAAGCCATGCCCCCCGCGACAGACCATGCCTTGAGCGAGGCGTTGGCCCGCAAAATCGCCGACCGCACCGCCACCGTCGCGGTCATCGGACTGGGTTATGTCGGCTTGCCGCTGATCCTCGGGTTCGCGGATGCCGGGTTCCCGGTGCTGGGCCTCGACGTCGATGCAGAAAAAATCAAGAAACTGCGCGCGGGCGAATCCTACATCAAGCACATCACGTCCGATTCCGTCGCCGCCGCGATGGCAAAAGGCAAATTCAGAACCGAATCCGACCTTTCCCACGTCGCGGACGCCGATGCAGTCATCATCTGCCTGCCGACGCCGCTGACCAAGCACCGGGACCCAGATCTTTCCTACATCGTGCATACGTCCGAAGTCATCGCACCACACCTTAAGCGCGGACAGCTGATCATTCTGGAGTCCACCACATGGCCGGGCACGACGCGCGAGGTAATGATTCCGCTCCTCGAAAAGGGGTCGGGCCTGATGTCACGGCAGGATTTCTTTGCGGCCTTCAGCCCCGAACGCGAAGATCCGGGCAACCCCAATTTCAACACCCATACCATTCCCAAGGTCGTGGGCGGTGATGGCGAGGACGCGACACAACTGGCCGACGCGCTGTATCGCGGGTTCATCCACAAAACCGTCGTCGTCTCCAGCCCGGACACCGCCGAGGCCGTGAAGCTGACCGAAAACATCTTCCGGTCGATCAACATCGCTTTGGTCAACGAGCTCAAAGTCGTCTACGACGCGATGGGCATCGACGTGTGGGAGGTCATCGGCGGCGCCGCGACCAAGCCGTTCGGCTTCATGCCGTTCTACCCGGGCCCCGGCCTTGGCGGGCACTGCATTCCCATCGATCCCTTCTATCTGACGTGGAAGGCGCGGGAATACGAACTGAACACCAAGTTCATCGAACTCGCGGGCGAGATCATCGCAGGGATGCCAAAATATGTCGTTTCAAAACTGGCGTCCGGATTGAGCACGCGATTCCAGAAATCCCTTTCAGGTGCGAAGATTTTGCTTTTGGGTATGGCGTACAAGAAAAACGTCGACGACATGCGCGAAACGCCCGCGCTTAAAATCATCGACCTGCTGGAAGCCGCAGGCGCACAGGTCAGCTATCACGACGACTGGATCCCGGTCATTCCGCATACGCGCGAGCATCCGGAATATACCGGGCGGGCGTCGGTGCCTTTGAGCCCGGAAACGCTCAAGGCTGCGGATGCGGTGGTGATCGTAACCGAACACGACGCCGTCGATTACGGCATGGTATCGAAACACGCGAAACTGGTCGTCGACACACGCAACGCGATGGCAAAACAGCCGCGCGACAACGTTATCAAGGCTTAAGGCTATGAGCACAACACGAGCAAAAAACATCGCGGTCATTGGGTGTGGGTATTGGGGCCAGAACCTGGTCCGCAGCGCGGCCGAACTTGGCGTTCTGGCGGCAGTGTCGGATTCCGACGCCGCGCGGGCAGAAAAATTCGGCGCACAATATGCCGTTCCCGCCCTGTCTTACGACGCCGTACTGGCCGACCCGTCGATCGCGGGGGTGATGTTGGCGACACCCGCGCCTATGCATGCCGAAATGGCGCTGCGGGCGATCCAATCCGGCAAGCATTGCTTCGTCGAAAAACCCATCGCGATGAGCGTCACGGACGCGGAAGCGATGGTCGCGGCGGCCGACAAGGCCGGACGCATCCTGATGGTCGGGCACGTGCTGCAATACCATCCGGCATTCATCGCGCTGACGGAGATGATCGCGGCGGGTCGGCTGGGCCGGGTCAGGCGGATTTATTCCAATCGCCTGAATTTCGGGAAGGTGCGCACGGAAGAAAACGTGCTGTGGTCCTTCGCGCCGCATGATTTTTCGATGGTGCTGGCGCTGGCCGGGCGCGAACCGACCCATATTCAGGCCGTGTATTCCAGCAACATCGCGGATAGCGCGCTTGCCAGCACAGCCATCGTGCACATGGATTTCGGCGACGGGCTGGACGGCCATATCCATGTGTCGTGGCTTAATCCCTTCAAGGAACAGAAGCTGAGCGTGATCGGCGACAAGGCCATGGCGGTGTTCGACGACACGCGAGGCTGGAACGAAAAGCTCACGGTCTATCCCAATAGCGTGTCCTTCGATGCGAACGGGCAGCCGGTCCTGAACAAGGGCGAGGCCGAATTCGTCGCGCTGGCCGAAAGCCAGCCACTCAAGGACGAGGTCGCACATTTCGCCGATTGCATCGCCAGCGGCGCCGCGCCGCGCACGGACGGGCGGGAAGGCTTGCGCGTTCTCAAGGCCATGCGCGCGTGCGATCACGCGGCGGGCCAAAAGATGGCGGCGGCGGCATGAGCAACGTATTTGTCCATGAAAGCGCCTATGTCGACGACGGGGCCACGATCGGCGCGGGCAGCAAGATCTGGCATTTCGCGCATATCCTGCCCGATACCGTGATCGGTGCGGGCTGTGTCGTCGGGCAAAACGCGATGGTGGGGCCGGACGTGCGCGTCGGCGACGGGTGCAAGATCCAGAACAATGTCAGCCTATATAAGGGCGTGACGCTGGAGGAGGACGTGTTCTGCGGCCCGTCCTGCGTGTTCACCAACGTCCTCAACCCCCGCGCGAACGTCCAGCGCAAGGATGAATTCAGGCCCACGCTGGTCAGGCGCGGCGCCACGATCGGCGCCAACGCGACCATCGTGTGCGGCCATACGCTTGGCGCATACTGCATGATCGGCGCGGGCGCGGTGGTGACGTGCGATGTGCCCGACCACGCGCTGATGGTCGGGGTTCCGGCGCGGCGGCGGGGCTGGGTTTCGCATGCGGGCGAGATTTTGGGTCCGGATTTGGTTTGCCCACGCGAGGGAAGACGCTATGTTGAGGAGAACGGAGTCCTGAAAGAAGCGTCCTGAAAGAAAGAGATACCTACCATGGCCGATTCCAGCATCCTGCCCATTGAATTCGTCGACCTGAAAAAGCAACGTGCCCGCATCGGGGCGCAAATCGATTCCGCGATCCAGCGCGTCCTGACGCACGGCCAGTTTATTCTCGGGCCCGAGGTCCGGCAGTTCGAGGACGGACTGAAAAGTTTTTGCGGCGCCAAGCACGCAGTCGCCTGTTCCAACGGGACGGATGCGATCGGGCTTTCTTTGATGGCGCTCAAGGTCCGGCCGGGCGATGTAGTCATCGTGCCCGCCTTCACTTTCGCTGCGACGGCCGAGGTCGTGGCGTGGATGGGTGCGACGCCGATTTTCGCAGACTCGCTGCCTGATACGTTCAACATCGACCCGGCCAGCATCGAGGCCGCGACAAAAACCGCCAAGGATTCCGGTTTGCGGCCCGTGGGCGTCATCGCGGTCGACCTGTTCGGCCTACCCGCCGATTACGATCGAATCGAAAAAATCTGCGATGCCAACGGCATGTGGTTGATTTGCGATTCCGCGCAAGGTTTCGGCGGCACGTATAAAGGTCGCACCACGGGCAGCATCGGCAAAATCACGACCACCAGCTTTTTCCCGGCCAAGCCGCTGGGCTGTTACGGGGATGGCGGGGCGATATTCACCGACGACGACGAAATCGCCGCGACGCTGCAATCGCTGCGCTTCCACGGCAAGGGCGCGGACAAATACGACAATGTGCGCATCGGCATGAACGCGCGACTCGACACGCTTCAGGCCGCGATCCTGATCGAAAAACTGGCGATCTATAAGGACGAGATCGACCGCCGCAATCTGGTGGCCGACGCCTATACGCGCCAATTGTCGGATGTCGTGCAAACGCCGCGCGTCCCGGCGCAGCTTCGCTCGGTTTGGGCGCAATACACCCTTACGCTCGCGCCCGGAACAGACCGTGCCGCGCTCGCCGCTGCGCTGAAGGACAAGGGCATCCCCAGCGCCGTCTATTACCCAAAGCCGTTGCATCGCCAGACCGCCTATTCAAAATACCCGGTCGCGGGCAACGGAATTCCCGTATGCGAGGATCTGGCGGGCCGGGTCATCAGCCTGCCGATGCACCCGTATCTGAGCGACGCGCAGATCGATTTCATCTGTACGTCGGTGCGCGAGGCGCTGAAAAATCCGGCACAGGCGGCGGCCTGACACCCGGAACCTGACGATGGACCTTTTATGGCTGGGCAAACCCGTCTGGATGTGGGCGGTATTCATGGGCGCGGTGCTTGCGCTGCTCATCCTCGACCTCGGCATCCTGCATAAATCGGACAAGGTGATCAGCGCGCGCGATGCGCTTTTGACCTACGGCTTTTATATATTGTGCGCCCTTGGGTTCGGCGCATGGATATGGGCGGGGCTGGGGCAGGAAAAGGCGATCCAGTATTACACCGGCTATGTGATCGAACAGTCCTTGTCGATGGACAATCTGTTCGTGATGGCGCTGATTTTCGGGTTTTTCAAAATCCCGCGCGCGTATCAGCACCGCGTGCTGTTCTGGGGGATTCTGGGCGTCGTCGTCCTGCGCGGCGTCATGATCGGGACGGGTGCGGCGCTGGTCGCGCATTTCCACTGGGTTCTGTATCTGTTTTCGGCGTTCCTGATCTTTTCGGGGATCAAAATGGTCGCGATGGGCGACCATGAAACAGATATCGGCGCGAACCCCGTGCTGGGTTTCATGCGCCGCCACATGCGGGTGGAGGATACACTGCACGGGCATCATTTCTTTGTTCGACTGCGCGACCCAAACAACAAGATGACCGCCACATACATGACGCCGCTGATGGTCGCGCTGGTGATGATCGAACTGGCGGACGTGGTGTTCGCGGTCGATTCCGTGCCTGCGATCTTCGCGCTGACCACCGATCCCTACATCGTGTACACTTCCAACATCTTCGCCATTCTGGGGCTACGGACCCTGTATTTCGCGCTGGCAGCGGCGATGGAGCGGTTTGCGTATCTGAAATACGCGCTTTCGGCGGTTTTGGTCTTCATCGGATCGAAAATCTTCATTACCGACTTCGTTCTGGGTGATTCCGGGTTTCCGCCCTCTGTCTCGCTGGGCGTGACGTTCGCGCTGCTGGCGGCGGGTGTCGGGTACTCGCTTTGGAAAACGCGCGGGAGGCAGGCATGAGCGGCGGCAACGCACAAGCGATTCTGCGCATCGATCTGGATGCGATCGCCGCGAATTACACCATCCTGACGCAGGCCGCGCGCGGCGTGCCGGTCGCGGGCGTGGTCAAGGCCAATGGATACGGGCTTGGCATCGCGGAAATCGGACGAACATTGTTCGACGCGGGCGCGCGCAAATTCTTCGTCGCCAATGTCGCGGAAGGTGCGGATTTGCGTGCGGTACTGGGGTCGGAAGCCGCGATCTACGTCATCGGCGGGCCGCGTAGCGGCGACTTCAGCGGGTTTCGTGCGTTCGACCTTGTCCCCGTTCTCAATCATCTGGGAGATGTCGAGATATGGCGCGAAAAAGGCGCCGGGCCATGCGCGCTGCATTTCGATACCGGCATGAACCGGCTGGGCCTCGACGCCGGAGAAACCGCGCGCGTGATCGAAGATCCCACGCTGCTGGACGGGGTCGCCGTAACGCTGGGCATGAGCCATTTCGCATCGTCCGAGGACCCGGATGACGCGTTGAACGCAATCCAGATCGAACGGTTCCGCGCGATCACGTCGCGTCTGAACCTGCCGCGCTGGTCGCTGTGCAATACATCCGCCATTCTGCGCTTTCCGGACGCGCTTTACGATCTGGCGCGCGCCGGGTACGGGCTGTACGGGGGCAACCCCCTGCCCCACCGGGACAACCCCATGCGTCCGGCGGTGCAACTGCATGCACGGGTCTTGCAGGTCAAGCCGGTGCGCGCGGGTGAGAGCATCGGGTACAACGCAACCTACAGGGCGGAGCGGGATGACCGGGTCGCAGTTCTGGCGCTTGGGTATGCCGATGGGTATCTGCGTTCGCAATCCAGCCGCGGACATGTGTACTGGCGCGGCATGGCATGCCCGATCGTCGGGCGCGTTTCGATGGACCTTACGACCGTTTCGGTCGGGCATCTGGCCGATGCGCCCAAACCCGGCGACATGGTGGAGATTATCGGCCCGCACCAGCCGATCGACGCGCTGGCCGCAAGTGCCGGGACCAACGGATACGAAATGCTGACACGGCTTGGCGCGCGGTATCAGCGCGTCTATATTCACAACCCATGACGAAGCAAATTCCGGTTACCGTCCTTACGGGCTATCTGGGCGCGGGCAAGACCACGCTGCTTAACCGTATCCTGTCCGAACCGCACGGCAAGAAATACGCGGTCATCATCAATGAATTCGGGTCGGTCGGCGTCGATAACGATCTGGTCGTCGGGGTGGACGAGGAAATATTTGAAATGAACAATGGGTGCATCTGCTGCACCGTACGTGGCGATTTGATCCGCATCATCGCCGGATTGATGCGCCGAGGCCTGGACAAATTCGACGGTATCATCGTGGAAACCACAGGACTGGCCGACCCCGCGCCGGTGGCGCAGACCTTCTTCATGGATGAAGATGTGCGCAAGGTTACGCGGCTGGACGCCGTAATTACCGTGATCGACGCCAAACACCTGCGTGCGCGGCTGACCGACAGTCCGGAGGCGCAGGAGCAGATCGCATTCGCCGACATCATCATCGTCAACAAGACCGATCTGGTGGACGCGGCGGAACTGGCGGCGGTCGAGGCCGCGATCCGCGCGATCAATCCATATGCGCAAATGCACCGCACGATGAACAGTGCCATCGCGCTTGATAAAATCCTCGACCGCGGGGCGTTCGATCTTGGCCGCATCCTTGCGATCGAGCCTGCGTTTTTGGAAGGCGGGCACGAACACCATCACGACAACGCGGTCAAAAGCATCGCGTTGAGCGCGGATCGCGCCGTAATACTGGGCCGGTTCGAGGAATGGATCGGCCAGATTCTGGCCGATCAAGGGCAGAACATCCTGCGTTCCAAGGGTGTTTTGAATATCCGCAACAGCCCGCGCAGATTCGTGTTTCAAGCCGTGCACATGATCGCGGATTCGGCGCCCGGCACGGCATGGAAGGACGGCGAAAAACGCGCAAGCAAGATGGTGTTCATCGGGCGCGATCTGGACCGCGCGGCGCTGCAAAAAGGGTTCGACGATTGTCTTGAGGCGGCGGCATGACCACCGATACCTCGCCGCTTTCGGCCACGAAATTTCAGTTCGACGCGCCGGTCAACGCGGCGTGCTACAGCATCGATGGCGGCGTATTCGCCTTCGCATTGGGCGACGGCAGCGTACAGATCGTGGAAGGTGATGTGTGCGAGGGCGTCAAGGCACACACAGGGGCGGTGCCAGTCATACGCCCTTATGACGACGGATTCATCACGCTTTCGGATGACGGGACGTGCAAAATCATCACCCGCGAGGGCGCGATCAGCGATTTTGCCGATTTGAACGGCGCGTGGACCGAACGCATGGCGGTACACGCGAATGGCAGCGTCGCCATTGCAAACGGGCGCGAAGTGCATTTATGGACACGGGCGGGGAGCGAACCCAAGATCCTCAAGGACCATCCGGGCAGCGTCAACGACATCTGTTTCGCGCCGGACGGGCTGGGTCTTGCCGCCGCGCACCGCGACGGCGTGACGCTGTGGGCGTGGCCGCATTACGAACCCCAGGCGATGCGCCTGGCCTGGAAAGGCGCGCATCTGGCGGTCAGCGTCAGCGCCGATAAACGCTGGGTGGTCACCGCCATGCAGGAAGGCGCGCTGCATATGTGGAACGTACCGCTCAAGCGCGATTACCAGATGCGCGGATACTGGGCCAAGCCCACGCGCATGGCATGGTCGGCGGACCGGAAGTGGCTTGGCACATCCGGGTCCGAAACGGTGATCCTGTGGCCTTTCGACCGCAGCGGGCCGGAAGGGCGTGAGCCCTTGCAGCTTGGCTGGTCGAACGGAGCGCTGGTTACCGCGCTGGCCGCGCATCCGGAAGAGCCCGTCATGGCCGCGGGATTCGAGGACGGAAGCGTCGTCCTGATCGATCTGTCGTCCAAAAAGGCGTTCACGGCCGCAGGCGCTTCGGGCGAGGCTGTCACGGCGATCGCCTTTTCACCGCGCGGCACAACATTCATCGCCGGCAACGAAAAAGGCTCGGCGGTATCGTTCAGCTTTGTTCCATAAGAATCGGGCAAATTGTCGCATACCGAAATAACTATCTGAAATTACTTTGTTTCCAGGCGGGCCTCCCCCGATTTGCTGCATGCGCATATCTGCATTGTGAATTACCATTGCGTGTCGTTGTCGGCAGACGAAAGCCTAAAGCGGGGGGATTGCCTTAGTCATGATGCCACGAGTGATCGAGCGCCTGATTCACAAGATCGAGGACGACGTCCAGAAATTCTCCAAGGACAATGAAACCATCGCCAGCCAGACCAACATGCTGGCGCTTAACGCCACGATCGAGGCCGCACGCTCGGGCGAGGCCGGACGCGGCTTCATCGTCGTCGCGAACGAGGTCAAGTCGCTGGCCAAGCAAGCCAAGGAAAACTCCGACAAGTTCAAGTCGTTGATCATCAACCGCATCCAATACGGCATCAACGTCACGGAAAAGATGGTCCAGCAGGTCGAAGGCGGACGCCTGACCGACATGGCCCAGACGCTGGTGCAGATCATCGTGCGCAACCTGTACGAACGTACCGCCGATTGCCGCTGGTGGGCGACGGACGAAGCATTCTGGAAGTGCCTTGAAGACCCCACGCCGGCCAATCGCGAACATGCGACGAAGCGTCTGGGCGTGATCAACAAATTCTATGGCGTGTACATGAACCTCGTGCTGGCCGATGTGGAGGGGAACGTGCTTGCGATTTCGCGGCCCGATCTGTTTCCCGGTGCGATGGCCGCGAACGTCAAGCGCGAACACTGGTTTTTCGAGGCGATGAAAACGCACAGCGGCGCCGATTACATCGTCGACGACATCCACAATTCCGCGATTCACAACGGCAACCCCACCGCGGTGTATTCGGCGGCGGTACGGCGCGGCGGCGAAATGCAGGGTCAGGCCCTTGGCGTGCTGGGCGTCTTTTTTGACTGGGGGCCGCAATCACACGTCATCTGCTGCAACGAACCGACGCTGACCGACGAAGAAAAAACCCGCAGCCGGGTGCTTCTGCTCGACGGCAAGTTGCGCATCATACAGTCATCCGACGGACAGGGCATATATACGCCGTTCGACCTGGACACCGGCGGGCAGCAACACGGCAGCTATTACGACGCGCAGGGCAACATCGTCGCCTTCGCGCGTACCATCGGGTACGAAGAATATGACGGGCTTGGCTGGTACGGCGTCGTCGTCCAGAAACCCGTCAGTCAGGCCGAGATCGAAAAGAAACTTGTCGACGACGGCATATGACAAAAAACCGTTTCGCTTTCGGATTCTTTCGACGCCGGGGCGTTTTTTAAAGTACGCATTATCAACGACCAGAACATACAAGGGAGAAACGAGAATGTTTAAAAAACTGAACCTGAAATGGCTGGGAGCCGCAAGCGCGTTGATGTGCGCCGCGATATGCACCGCGCCCGCCGCAGCCTTCGCGCAGGACGCCGCACCAACTTTGAACAGCGGCGATACCGCGTGGATGCTCGTATCCGCGATTCTCGTGCTGATGATGACCCTGCCCGGTCTGGCGCTGTTTTACGGCGGCCTGGTGCGCAAGGACAACGTGCTGGCGACGCTGATGCAGACGCTGGCCGTGGCCTGCATCGTTTCGCTGGTCTGGCCGATCATGACCTATTCCATGGCATTTACAGACGGCAACGGCTGGTCCGGCGGCCTGTCCAAGGCGTTCATGAAAGGCGTCGGCGTCGACTCGCTGACGGGCACCATCCCCGAAAACGTGTTCATGCTCTTCCAGATGAAATTCGCGATCATCACCTGCGCGATCATTCTGGGTTCGATCGCAGACCGGATCAAATTCTCGGCCGTGCTGGTGTTCTCGGTGCTGTGGTCGATTTTCGTCTATGCGCCGATCGCCCACTGGGTTTGGGGTCCGGGCGGCTTCCTTGGCGGCGTCGGCATGGATAATTATGCCGGCCTTTTCGGTTTCGGCACCGCGCTCGACTTCGCGGGCGGAACCGTCGTCCATATCAGCTCGGGTGTTGCCGGCCTTGTCGCCGCGCTTGTTCTGGGCAAGTCGATCAAGGTCAATCAGGCCTCGTCGAACAATTTGATCCTGTCTGTCATCGGCGGCGCGCTGCTGTGGGTGGGCTGGTTCGGCTTCAACGCCGGTTCCTCCCTTGCCGCCAACGGCCTTGCCGGCATGGCGTTCCTGGTCACCAACACGGCAGCGTCCGCCGCGTGTCTGGCCTGGATCATGATCGAATGGATGGTCAAGGGCAAACCCTCGGTCGTCGGCGCGCTGTCCGGCTTCGTCGCCGGGCTGGTCGCGATCACGCCGGGTTCCGGCTTCGTCGATTTCGGCGCGTCGATCGTGTTCGGCATCGCCGCTTCGGTGTTCTGCTTCTTCGCGGTCGCGTTCATGAAGGAGAAAATCGGTTATGACGATAGCCTTGACGCCTTCGGCATCCACGGCGTGGGCGGCATCGTCGGCGCCATCCTTACGGGGGTTTACGCTTCCACCGCCATCGGCGGCCATCCTGGCTTGCTGGAAGGAAATTCCAGTCAGGTTATGGCCCAGCTCATCGCGGTCGTCGTCACGGCCGGATATTCGGCGATCGTGACCTTCGTCATCCTGACCGTGCTTAAACACACGATCGGGATCCGCGTCGACGAAAACACCGAACGCGCGGGTCTTGATATCGCGATGCACGGCGAAAAAGTCCACGTCTACAATTAAAGTTTACGCGTTCACGAAAATGGCCCCCGCGTGGGGCCATTTTTATTTCTTCGTGAATTGCGCCACCAATTCGACATGATGCGACCAAGTAAACTGGTCGACGACCTGCACGGTTTCAAGGCGGTAGCCACCATCGACCAGTGTGCGGGCGTCGCGCGCGAACGTCGCGGGATTGCACGATACGCCCACCAGCACCGGCACACGGCCGGACGCCAGCGTCCGCGCCTGTTCTGCACAGCCCGCGCGCGGCGGGTCGAAGACAATCGCGTCATAACGGTTCGCTTCGTCCCGGCGCAGCGGATTTTTGAACAGGTCGCGGCGTATCGCACGCAAAGGCAGCGTGCCGCGGGCGCCGTTAAGCGCGCGGATCGCTGGGTCGACACTTTCATACGCATCGACGGGCCCGCGCGCGAGCATCGGGCCGGTAAAGGTGCCGCAACCGCTGAACAGATCGGCGAATTTGCCGCGTTCTGGCAACAGGTCCATGACCGCGCCCGTCAACGCGGCCTCTCCATCCCGCGTCGGCTGAAGAAACGCCATCGGCGGCAAAACCACACGCAAGGCACCAAAGGCGGCGACAGGCTTGTCGCGTTCCAGCACCAGTTCGGGCGCATCGCGTTCGCGCGCGCGCCAGCTGACACGGGCCACCGGCGTTTCCGCGATCAAGCGTGCAGCCGCCTCGCGCAGCGCCAAATCCGGCTGGCCCTTGCGTCCGACGGGACCGGTGATCGCCAGGTCGAACGCGCCGCCCGCCATCTGGATGAACACGTCGACCGCGCGGCCTTCCTGAACGACCGGCGCGATCAGGGGCAACACACGCGCGCGCAGATCCATGATTTCCGGCGCGGTCACCAGACAAGCCGGGATATCGGCGACCTGACGGCTGCGGCGGCGGTAATAGCCCATATGCAGCGCCTTGCCCTTTTTAAACAGGGCAAAGGTCGCGCGGCGGCGGGTGCCGGGGCCGATAAAGACAGGGTCACGCCAATGGCGAGGGTTCAAACCCTGACGGTGCAGCGCCTCGCGTACGATGTCCTGTTTCCATTCGCGGTACCACGCGTCTTCCATGTGCTGGGCCGAGCAACCGCCGCAGGATTCATAAAAAGGACAAAGCGGCGTTATGCGATGTTCCGATGGCCGGATAATCTGCGCAATGCGCCCGCGCAGGATGCCGTCGTCGCCGCGATGAATCTTCGCCTGCACGACGTCGCCGGGCAGCGCGCGTTCGACATAGATGCGCCCGCGCGCGGATTCATGGATTCCGTCGCCCTTGGGGCCAAGTTTGTGGATCGTCAGATCGCCTGCCATGGGCCGGGTTATACGGCGCAGCCGGGCGCAAGGGCAAACGATTTACGCCGCAAGCAAGGCCTGAAGATTGCTGATGACGGCGGCCGAGGCGGTTTCCAGCAGGTTGTAATGCTGCATCCCCTCGTCGATACGGCCGGTTTCAAAGCATTTCGCCGCCTCGATGCCATGGTGGTGGACCTTTTTATGCGGCTCCTCGATCGCGCTGAAGGCCGGCAGGTTGCGTTTGCTTGCCGCGCCGTCGCCGTAATACCATTTGCCGAGGCGGCAGAGCGTATGATCGGTCAAGTCGGTCGATTTCATCGTGCTTCTGCCCACCGCAAGGTCGAGCAGGCGTTTCTTCCACAGCAGGTGGTCGGCCTGGGCCAGATAGATGACTTTGTCCTGAATATCCTCGTTCGCAAGCTTGCCGCGCCAATCCTCGATCAGGCGCACGCTCTTATCCGTCTGTTCCGCCAGCACGTCGACCATGCGCAGGTTGATGTCGCCCTTGTCCTTGACCACCGACATGTTCTTGGCCAGCATCTCGACTGCGATTTTCTGCTGCGAGATGATGCCCGCAAGCTCGTTGACCTGAGAGCTGATCGAACGCGCATTCTGATTGATCTGGTCGAAATCGCCGGACACTTTCTCGGTCTTGGCGATCACGCCGCCGACGATGTTTTGCGCGTTGGACACCGAACCCAGCACGTCCTGAAAAGAGCTGTTGAGCTGCTGGATCTGGGTGCGGATGGTTTCAGTCGCCTCGCTGGTCTGGCGCGAAAGCGACTTGACCTCGCCCGCCACCACCGCGAACCCCTTGCCATGTTCGCCCGCGCGCGCGGCCTCGATCGTCGCGTTGAGGGCCAGCAGGTTGGTCTGGCCCGCGATTTTTGAAATCAGTTCGACGACGTGGCCGAGCTTGCCAACCACATCCTGCAGGTCGCGGGTCTTGACCGAAACCGTCTCGAACATCTCGCCGGTGCTCAACACTTCGTTCTTCAGGGTGCCCAGCTCGACAATGCCCTGAGCCGTCAGGCGCGAGGATTCCTCAACCGCGTCGGCCGATTTCTGGGCCGAGCTTTCGATCTCGCCAATGGAGGCGGCGAGCTCCTCGACCGCGCTGGCCATCGAGGTCGCGGCACCCTGCACTTCCTTCGTACCGGACAAGATGTGCGCGGTGGAAACGCTGACATCGACCGCAGACATGCTGAGATCGACAACGTTCCTGAGGACGTCCTTGCTTTCCATATCAGAAAATCTCCCGAAGCTGTTGTTTTTCTATAATAATTTCCGGCGCGAGGCGGCCTTCATGTGCGCGACATTAAACCGCATATGCACGCAAATGACAATGAGGTTGCGCAACCCGGTTGCCGGCGCAGGCCTGTTCGCGCGGCATGCCTGCGGCTGCGATTACGCATATCTTATATTATATCTTGGCCGGAAATCGAAACTGGTTGCGGGGGCAGGATTTGAACCTGCGGCCTTCAGGTTATGAGCCTGACGAGCTACCGGGCTGCTCCACCCCGCGCCAATATCAGAACCGGACGATGCCCGGGGAGCCGTTTTGGATATTTGTCTGCTTGCGCATCCAAATGGCGGGCTGCTCCACCCCGCGCTGAAAAGATGCGCTAGGGATAAAGGACGCGTTCGTGAAAAGCAAGCTTTAATACCAAAAAACTGGGGGCCGGTACACGTCGACCGGCCCCCTTATTGATTCCCGTGTCTCAACTTATTGCGTTGATACATTCTCAGTATAGCACGGATTTCCGATAAATTTGCATAAAATTTTATTTTTATCTATTGCGTTGATTTTGTTTATATTTTTATTATTTGCATAATACATATCCGCTGGTATAGGGTGCCCCGATGCTTTTCACGCTCAGCCTTCCTGGCCGACACGGCCAGACCATGCAGGTCTTTAACGCACTTGCGCGTCTGTTGCCGGATACGGCGCGCACAAATGACCGTACAGCCACGTCCGACGTATATGAATTACCGATCGATTACCATCCGTCCGGGCATGTCGCGGGCGACGAACAGTTCGGCATCCGTATCCGCGTCGACCCCGATGCCGCGCGAGCACATTTTGCGGCGCAGGCCGAACATGTAACGATTCCTTTCGACGGGTATTTGCAAGACCGCGAGGAAACGGCACGAGCGATGCCGGATTTCGCATCCGTGTGCGACAGGCTGCAAAATCATGTCCATCACTTCGACCATATTGGCATCAACGTGCCCGCCGAAATCCGGCAGGAAGACTGGTGCTGGCCGCTACGCCGCGTGACGGGGGGCGGCTATCTTTACGAATATCCGGCTGGCATGGACGGGTACGACCCAAGAGAGAATCTGTGGCTGTTCGCGGTGCGGAATACCGAGCGACACCTGCGGCCAAGCGCGGACGCGCAAACAAAGTTCGAGTTCGTGCACGACCGCGCATCGCCGGATTCGCTGGTACAGATCGATGTGCAAACCGATCTGAGCCGAACGCAGGCGGAAAAACTGTTCCCCGAAGGTGTGTCCCTGCCCGGTCTTGCGGATTATTTCATGAGCGTGCATACGCGCACCGACATGCCAGGCATGCGGCATGTCCGGCTGGATATCCGGTTCGCGCCGGGCGCCTCCGCATGGGCATCAGGCCAGATGCTACTGCTGGAACAAGGCGGCAAGAGGCTGCGTATGGCGCTGGACGCGCCGGCAGTCAGAGTGCCGGGAGTTAGGGCACCGGTTTAGCGCGGTCTATTTTTTCGTATCGTCTTTCGCGTGGTCTTTCGGGCCCTGCTCTTTTGGGGCGCGGTCGGGCGCGGGGGTAATGCCCTGTGCCGCCATCTGTTTTTTCATGGTTGTGCCCATTATGTTCGGATCGACCTGATCGAACAGGCGCAACGCCTCGGCATAGGGCGCGATTTCAGGCGCGTTGCAGCCCTTCTGTTTAATCAGCGCCGTGACTTGCTGCTTGACCCTGCCGCTGCCCTCGGCGACCAGCGCGCCTACCTGTGCCTCGGATTCCGCCGGGTGGTTGTTAAAGATCGCCAGATACATGCGCATGACGATCAAATCGACGTTGCCATAGAAATTGCCGTTCTGCGCCCCCGTGATCTTGCCGCCGTTGCAAAGCTGATCATAGACCACGGCCTCGTTCAGCTTGGTGAACAGGTTGGCGACGAAACGCTCCTCCGGCCCAGGCATGGCGTCAGATGCATCATCGGCGCGGGCGGTATGCGCCAGCGTCGCAAGGCTGGCCGCAAAAACGGTCAGAAACACAGTAAAAAGCAAGTTGCGGCGCATGTGGATCTTTCAATGTTCCAGTTGATCGAGGACGCCGGTCGCGCCATCGAGGGTGAGCCATAGCTTACCGCTTTGCGCCGCATCATAAAAGTGTTCACCGATATTGGTGACCGTGGGGATGCCGCTTTCCCGCGCAACGGTGCAGGCATGGGAGAGCGTGCCGCCAATACCGAAGGCCAGCGCATCGGCAGCGGGAAACCATTCCACCGTGTCCGGCGTGGCGGCGCGGAAAAGCAGGATAACCGGGGCGTCGTATCTGGCTTTCAGTTCGGCCGGAGCGGTTTTGGGCGTATCGTGCGCTATGGCGAGGGCGATGCCGGTCACGGTGCCAAGGCAGACGGGCTGGCCTTTTTGCCGCTGCGGCGGAGATGCGGTTTCCGGCCCGGTCGGCGGCACTGCGACGTTCCCGTCCCAGAACCAGACCGGACTTTCGCCCTCCGCCGCCCCGACGCGGGGGGGAAGGATCGGGTCCCATACGTCGGCGATGCGCGTACGGCGCATCTGCACGGCCTGAATGTCGCGCAGGGTTTTGCGAATGGCGCGCGGGGCGGCGGCGGGATCGGCCATATAAAGGGCCACGTCGCGGCCGTGGCTGCCAAGGCGGATGAGCAGCGATTGCAGGACAAGACCAAGAGCAAGGCTTTCGGCCAGCGTGCCGGATTGCGGCAAGGCGCGATGCATGAAGCGGCCGATCGCCCACTGGATGCGGACCATGCGCCAGAGACCGCCAATGGTGTAGCGTACGGCAAATTCATATCCTCCACCGGCTATCGGCACGGGAGTCATCATGCCGCCGCTGAGCATGGCGGTAAGGGCAGTCCAGTCGATATAGGGTATGTCGTCGCGCCAGCGCAACATGGAGATAGCGGGCACGGACAAAGAGAGGGCGCGCGCGGCCCTGACCCAGGAATCCGCGAAGACTTCTTCCAGTCTGTGCTTGGACGCCGCATCAAAGCGGCGGCCGGAAACGGCCTCGTCAGGGAATTTCATCCACAGGATCATGGTTTGTCCGCCAGCGCATCAAGCCCGCCGAAGGCTGCGAGAGACCACGCGCCAGGCACGTAGAGGATGTCGTCCGCGTCCACCGGCGCGGCGGTGGTGTATTTGCCCACGTTCCAGCGTGCACGCTCGATGCCGGTGGCCGTATCACGCAGGGTGAATACGCCGTCATAGGTGACCGCGGCAACCAAACGGCCATGCGCCGCGAAAACGGCAGGAGCCTGCAACTCGCCGCCCGCGCTGGCCTGCCAGACGATCGCGCCGTCCTTCGCGGCGAGGGCCACGAGGTCGCCGTTTTTAAGGGCGTGGATAATAAGGTCCGCTTCCGGCGCGTAAAGACCGGGCTGCAAGGGCATTGAAGCAAGGGGGCGTTGCCAGACGATCGTGCCGTTCGGGGTTATGGCCTGCGCCCAGCCGGCATCATCCTTGCGAGGCACGCCGATCTGCCCGCGTCCAGTGGAAGTGAGGATCAGCCGGCCTGTCCGATCCGCCACCGGGGAACCCCAGGGCTGGCCTGGAAGGGAAATCGACCACCGGGTCGTACCGTTCGCGGCATCGAGTGCGTAGAAGACGGAGTGGTCGCTGCCTTCTTTTGGCTGGGCAGGCACGTAAAGCGTGTCACCCAGCAGCAAAGGCGTGGCGTCGAGATGGCCTATGGCGGCGTGCCAGAGCGGGGCGCCGTCATTCGCATCCAGCGCCCATAGCCCTTCGGGGCCTGTGCCGGTGTAAAGCCGGTTACGCAAGGGATCGAGGGTCGCTGTTTCCTCGATATGGCCGCCGAAGCGGCGTGCCCATGCGGGTGCGCCGGTGGCGGCGTCGATGGCGATCAGGGCGGCGGCCACGGTATAATGCAGACCTTCGGAGGCGTAGACGCGACCTCCCGGCGCGGGTGTCAGAGCGAAGACGGGTTCCGACGTGGGCAGGAACCATGCGGGCGCGCCATCCGCCGCGCGCAGAGCCATCACGCCACCATCGTACTGGCCATAGAGGAGCAGCCCGTGCGCGAGGACGGGGGTGGAGAGAATCTGGCGATCCGCGCGCCGGTTCCACAACAGGGTCAGGCCCGGACTTTTTTCAGGCAGGGGCGCTGGCCGGGGCGGCAGATCGAAGGCGCGGGGAACCGGCAGTTCGGCCACCGCCTGCGAACCATGGAGGCGAATGGCGAGGCTCGGCCCCCGGACCCACCATGCGCCCATGCCCGCGAGCATCAGGATCGCGGCGAACGCCGCGACAATCCTGCGGTGGCGGCGCATAAAGGCCGTAAACCCCGCAAGGCCGGCCACCGCGCCAAGCAGCGCAAGCAGCCACGGCACCAGTTCCGCCAGCGGGAGGAAGGCAGGGAAAAAGTACAAACGGCGGGGCATCGGCTTGCGGCGCACGGCGACATGATAGCGCAGGGCAAGCGATGACGTCATGACCGATTTGGGGTAGACTGCGTGGGCATGGCCGATGTCAAAACCCCAACCGACTGGCGCGCGCGGATATTTCCGCCGCACGACCACCTGCCCCACGATCTGACAACCGCCGACTGGCTTAAGACGCTGGCGGTGATTTTGATGCTGGTCGACCATGTCGGCTATTACCTTTTTCCCGGGCATGAATGGTTTCGCGTCATCGGGCGACCGGGGATGCCGATCTGGTTTTTCCTGTGCGGTTACGCGCGGCATCAGGACATCCCGACGCGCTGGCTGGGCGGCGGCTTGATCCTGTTCGTGGCCAATATGGCCGCTTTCATGTCCCCGCTGCCATTGAACGCGCTTTTCTCCATGGCGATTTGCAGGCTGGCCGTGGGGCCTTTGTGGCGGTTGTTGGAAAACAGGCCCGTCTATTTCTGGTGGATCGTTTTCCTGCTGCTGTTCTGCGGGCCGGTTGCGGACATGCTGTTTGAATACGGCACGTTCGGGGTGATGTTCGCGGCGATCGGATACGGGATGCGGCGGCGGGCCGAGATCGCGCCGCTTTTTAGCCGCGACCCGATGACGCCGATGTTCATCCTTACGACCACGGTCTTCGTCATATACGAGGCCATGCATTTCGGTTTCACCACGCTGGCATCAAGCGCCATGGCGGCGGGATTCGTCGGTATTTACCTTGCGCTTTCAGGGTTTCGCACCGCCACCCTGCCCGGCACGGGGGATAGCGCGCACGCGCCGTTGGTACGGTTCATGGGGCGCTATACGCTCGAGATTTATGTCATTCACCTGCTGATCCTGAAGGCGGTCATCCTGATGCAGGCGCTCGCCGCGCGGCTGGTTTAAAAATCCACGGAAAACCGGGGTTTTAAAAGGTTGCGCGGCGTAATGCCGCGTGCTACATCCTTCGCGACTTTTCAAAATCGGGGATATCGGGTCCAGGATGAGCGCAGGACAGGTCGCACACCGTTACGCCAAGGCATGGCTTTCCGCCGCGAAAGATAAGCAGGCCCTTGAGCCCGTGGCGCAGGACATCCATGCGCTGCTGTCGATGGCCGCCGCCTCGCCCGAATTCATGACCTTTTTAACCTCGCCGCTGATCGGCCGCGCCGATCAGGACAAGGCCATGAGGGCCATCGCGCAAAAAGCCAAATTCCACGAGCTGACCACCGCACTTTTGTCGGTGATGGCGCAAAGGCGCCGCCTGTCCGTCCTGCCTGCCACGCTGGCGGCCGCGCGCAACCTGATCGACGCCGCCGCGGGCACCGCGCGCGCGCTGGTGACGACCGCCACCGCGCTTGACGAAAAGCGCGTGGCCGATATTCGCGACGCGCTTGCGAAAAAACTAGGCAAGGACGTGGCCGTGCAGACCAAAATCGACCCCGCCATCATCGGCGGAATGGTGGTGCGCGTCGGCTCCACCCTGATCGACGATTCCGTGAAAACCAAGCTGGACCGCATGGCACGCCGCCTGCAGGGCCAGGCCGCCTGAAGATAATTGGGAGTATGAAGAATGGAACTCAAAGCCTCTGAAATCTCTGCGATCCTGAAAGAGCAGGTCGCCAATTTCAACGCCATGGCCGACGTGGCCGAGGTGGGAACCGTGCTGTCGGTCGGCGACGGCGTCGCACGGGTCTATGGCCTCGACGGCGTGCGCGCGGGCGAGATGGTGGAATTCCCCGGCGGCATCAAGGGAATGGCCCTGAACCTTGAGATCGACAATGTGGGGATCGTGATCTTCGGGTCGGACCGCGACATCAAGGAAGGCGACATCGTGCGCCGGACCGGCGAAATCGTCTCGACGCCGGTGGGCAAGGAATTGCTGGGCCGCGTCGTCGACGCGCTGGGCAATCCGATCGACGGCAAGGGGCCGATCAAGTCGGGCAAATCCTCGCGGGTCGAGGTCAAAGCCCCCGGCATCATCCCGCGCAAATCCGTGCACGAGCCGATGCAAACCGGCCTTAAGGCGCTTGACGCGCTGGTGCCCGTGGGCCGCGGCCAACGCGAGCTGATCATCGGCGACCGTCAGACCGGCAAAACGGCGGTTGCGATCGACACGATCCTCAACCAGAAATCCGTCAACGCCGCGGGCGACGAGAAACAAAAACTGTATTGCATCTATGTCGCCATCGGGCAAAAGCGTTCGACCGTGGCGCAGCTTGTGCGCATTCTGGAAGAACGCGGCGCGATGGAATATTCCATCGTCGTGGCCGCCACCGCGTCGGACCCCGCACCGATGCAGTTCCTCGCGCCCTACACCGCCTGCGCGATGGGCGAGTATTTCCGCGACAACGGAATGCACGCACTGATCATCTATGACGATCTGTCCAAGCAGGCCGTGGCGTACCGCCAGATGTCGCTGCTGCTGCGCCGTCCGCCGGGCCGCGAAGCGTATCCGGGCGACGTGTTCTATATCCACTCGCGTCTGCTGGAGCGCGCGGCCAAGATGAACGACAAGAACGGCGGCGGCAGCCTGACCGCGCTTCCCGTCATCGAAACGCAGGCAGGCGACGTGTCGGCCTATATTCCGACCAACGTGATCTCGATCACCGACGGCCAGATCTTCCTTGAAACCGCCCTGTTCTATAAAGGCATCCGTCCCGCCATCAATGTCGGGCTTAGCGTGTCCCGCGTCGGTTCTGCCGCGCAGATCAAGGCGATGAAGCAGGTGGCCGGCTCGATCAAGCTGGAGCTCGCGCAATTCCGCGAGATGGAGGCGTTTTCGCAATTCGCCTCGGACCTTGACGCTTCGACCCAGAAACTTCTGGCGCGCGGCAGCCGGTTGACCGAGCTTTTGAAGCAACCGCAATACTCGCCCCTCGCGGCCGAGGAGCAGGTGCTCGTGATCTTCGCGGGCGTCAAAGGGTATCTCGACGCGATGCCGGTTGGCCGCGTCGGCGCGTTCGAGGCCGAGATGCTGCGCGATTCGCGCGCGGGCGGCACGGGCAAGGCGCTGCTGGACGAGATCCGCAGCAAAAAAGCCCTGGACAAGGAACTGGAGGAGAAGATGCACGGCTATCTCAAAGGCTTGCTGCAATCCTTCGGCGTCAGCGAAACCGCAAAGGCCGCCTAAACGTGAGCACCGCACCTGACCACGAGGACGACATGCTGATGCTGCCCTTCAATAAGGCGGCGCCGGACGGGTACGTCCAGTTGGGCGCATGTGCCAGCACGATGACGCAGATCCTGGTACGCGAGGGGTCGGTGGCACAGCATGAAGGCCGCACCATTATGGATCATTACAAATTGTTCGGTACGCCATGCCCAGCCTGAAGGACTACCGCAACCGCATCACATCGGTGAAATCGACGAGGAAGATCACCTCGGCGATGAAGATGGTCGCGGCGTCGAAATTGCGCCGGGCGCAAGAAAACGCCGAAAAGGCCCAGCCCTATGCCAGCGCCATGGCAGGTATGCTCGCGCGCGTCGCGGCGGGCGTCGTGGTCAGCCCATCGCTGCCGCGACTGTTGATCGGCACGGGGTCGGAGCAAACGCATCTTTTGATCGTCATGACCGGCGACCGCGGGCTTGCAGGCGGGTTCAACGCCAACCTTGTGCGTTTTGCGCGCGCGCGCATTCGCGAGCTTGAAGCGCAGGGCCGGACGGTCAAGATCGTCGCCGTCGGGCGCAAGGCGCGCGATCTTTTGCGCCGCGACCACAAGGACAAGATGATCAAAGCCCGCACCGAGATCAGCCAGAAAGGCAAAGTGCCTTTCGCGGCGGCGGACCAGCTTGCGGATTACCTGCTTGAGGAATTTGGGCGCGGGACATTCGATGTCGCGACCCTGATCTACAACGATTTCAAAAATATCCTCAGCCAAGTGCCGACGGCGCAGCAGATCGTGCCCTTCCGCCTGCCGGAAGCCGGGGCCAACGACAATACGCCCAAGGCGCCCTATACGTTCGAGCCGAGCGAGAACGCATTGCTGGCCAGCCTGCTGCCCCGCAACCTGTCGGTGCAGATCTACCGCGCGATGCTGGATTCCGAGGCCGGGTTCTATGCCGCGCAAATGACTGCGATGGACAACGCGACACGCAACGCGGGTGAGTTGATCAAGAAGCTGACGCTGCAATACAACCGTGCGCGTCAGGCGTTCATCACCAAAGAGCTTATTGAAATCATCTCCGGCGCCGAAGCCGTGTAGATCACAGTTAAGAAGGAAGAACGACGATGGCGAAAACAAACGGAAAAATCACGCAGGTGCTGGGCGCCGTGGTGGACGTGCAGTTCGAGGACGGCAGCGTGCCGCAGATCCTCAACGCGCTCAAAACCAAGAACGCGGGCAACGACAATCAGGAACTGGTGCTGGAAGTCGCACAGCACCTGGGCGAAAACACCGTGCGCTGCATCGCCATGGATTCGACCGACGGGCTGGTGCGCGGGCAAGACGTGACCGATACCGGCGATGCCATTCAGGTGCCGGTCGGACCTGAAACCCTGGGCCGCATTCTGGACGTCATTGGCAATCCGATTGATGAGCGCGGACCGGTGAAGGCGAAGACAAGCTATCCCATCCACCGTCCGGCGCCGGAATTCGTGGATCAGGCGGCAACCATCGAACAACTGGTCACCGGCATCAAGGTCATCGACCTGATCTGCCCCTATGCCAAGGGCGGCAAGATCGGCCTGTTCGGCGGCGCCGGCGTGGGCAAGACCGTGACCATCCAGGAACTGATCAACAACATCGCCAAGGCGCATGGCGGCGTGTCGGTGTTCGCGGGCGTGGGCGAGCGCACGCGCGAAGGCAACGATCTGTACCATGAAATGATCGAAGCCGGCGTCATCAAGCTGGACGGCGAAGGCTCGAAAGTGGGCCTTGTCTATGGCCAGATGAACGAACCGCCGGGCGCGCGGGCGCGTGTCGCGCTTTCGGGCCTGACGCAGGCGGAATATTTCCGCGACGTGGAAGGTCAGGACGTGTTGTTCTTCATGGACAACGTGTTCCGCTTCACGCAGGCGGGCGCCGAGGTGTCGGCGCTTTTGGGCCGCATCCCCTCGGCCGTGGGCTATCAACCCACGCTTGCGACCGACATGGGCGCGCTGCAGGAGCGCATCACCTCGACCAACAAGGGTTCGATCACCTCGGTGCAGGCCGTGTATGTGCCCGCCGACGATTTGACCGACCCGGCCCCGGCCACCACCTTCGCGCACCTTGACGCGACGACGGTGCTCAGCCGTCAGATCGCGGAACTTGGGATTTATCCGGCGGTCGATCCGCTCGACTCCACCTCGCGCATCCTTGATGCCTCGGTGGTCGGCGCCGATCATTACCGTGTCGCGACGTCGGTGCAAAAGACGCTGCAGCAATACAAGGCCTTGCAGGATATCATCGCCATCCTGGGCATGGACGAGCTGTCGGAAGACGACAAGCTGGTCGTCGCCCGCGCGCGGAAAATCCAGCGTTTCCTTTCGCAGCCTTTCCATGTTGCCGAAGTGTTCACCGGAAGCCCGGGCGTGTTCGTCGAAAAGGCCGATACGGTCAAGGGTTTCGACATGATCGTTTCGGGCGAATGCGACCATCTGCCAGAGGCTGCATTCTACATGGTCGGCACGATCGAGCAGGCATTCGCCAAGGCCGAGAAACTCGCACGCGAAGCGGCGTAAGGATCGACCATGGCCGGTTTGTTCACATTTGAACTCATTTCCCCGGAGGAAAAGCTTATCTCGGAAGACGTGGCCATGGTCACGGTTCCGGGCGAAGAAGGCGAATTCGGCGTGTTGGCCGGTCATTCTCCCCTATTGTCCCCGGTACGTCCGGGCGTGGTGCATATCTACAAAACGGCGGCCAATGAAAACCCGCGGCGCGTATTCGTCGCGGGCGGATTTGCCGATGTCGGGCCCGACCATTGCACCGTTCTGGCGGAGGAAGCGCACGATCTGGCGTTCGTCGACGTGCACGCGCTGGAAGCCGACATCCACGAACTGACCGGGCTGGTCGCAGCGGTTGGCGAGGCGGAGCGCCCGGCCATCGAAAAGCGGCTGACCATCGCGCGCGCGAAGCGCGCCGCGCTTTAGGCCGCGGTTTATTTCAGGCGGTCGCGCGCTTAATTCCTTCAATCACCAGTTCGCCCGCCTTGGCGGCGTCGCCCCAGCCCAGCGTCTTCGACCATTTTCCGGGTTCAAGATCCTTGTAATGGGTGAAAAAATGCTGGATCTGTTCGCGCAGGATGGGCGGCAGATCGGCCACGTCATTGATGTTTTCGTGATAGGGATGCAACTTGGCCACCGGCACCGCGATGATTTTTTCATCACGTCCGCCGTCATCCTCCATCAGCAGCACGCCGATGGGGCGCGAGCGCAGCACCGCGCCCGGCATCACCGCAACCTGCCCCACCACCAGCACATCCACCGGATCACCGTCGCCCGAAAGCGTGTGCGGGATAAAGCCGTAATTGCCGGGATAGACCATCGCGGTATGCAGAAAGCGGTCGACGAACATCAGACCCGATTCCTTGTCCATCTCGTATTTGACCGGGTCGCCACCTTTCGGATTTTCGATGATGACATTGACGTCGAAGGGTGGGTTTTGACCGACGGAGATTTTAGACAGGGGCATAAGAAAACCGCGTGAAAGGGGTGCAGAAAAAACACTGCGTCCGTTTTGGCAAAGCGCGCGCAGTTTGTCCAGTTTCGGTGCGAGAACGTATATTTTACAAAAAACTTGACCGGGTTATTGTGTTATTATATTAATACATAATGCCGTACGATTTACGGCATAAGCGCGGCCACCAAAGGCCGCGCGAAACAAAAATTATAACGAGAGAGTGTGTGTTCATGTCCGCATCCGCCGCGCTGCGCGCCGCCTGTGTCAAAGAACCCCGCGAAAGCGAGGCCCCGGCGGTCGATTTGCGCGATGCCCTGCCTGTAAGAGACAATATTTACCAGGTCCTATTCCCAAAAGGCGGACGGACGCTGGGTATGCCCAAAGGGTATCAGGACCGGGATTTCTGGAACATGGCAGGATTCGAGATCGACCGTTTCCTGACGCCGGATTTTTACCGCGTGCGCGATGTGCGCCGCGAGCTTGGCGAAACGCCGGTTGAGATCTGGGTCAATGAACGCAAGCCCGCCGACATCGTTTCACGTCTGGCCATGGCCATCCCGGAAAGCGGCATTTCCATGGGCAATATCGGCTTTGCCGGCAGCGATACCATCGACGAGTTCGAACACCAGCGCAAGCGCGGCAAGCTGGCGCGGCAATTCGCGAGAATCCCGCTGGAAAAAATCATGGACACGCAGATGTCGCGCGGTGCCATCTGTCTTCTGGTTCCTGAGAAATTCAACATCCTCTCACTGGATGAACTGCAAGGCGTCGACGCCACCGCCAAATATTTCGCGATTGCCGATAAATTCGCGCGCGGGCTGGAGCGGAAAGACGGAATCTCGCTGCGCTTTATCCGTGAGGCCAAAGGCGGCACCGAGGACGACTTGCTTCTGGCCGGCCTGCGCCCGGATATCTCTCCCTATGCCTTTGTCGACATCGATTTCGTGCAATCCGGGAAATCGGCGGTTGAACGCAACCTGCGCATCGCCTTCATGGATGCCGCCAAATGGGATGCCATTAAAGATGGGCGCATGCGTTTTGATGACATGAGCGTTGACGAGATGAAGGCCGAGCGCGGCGTTCTGGCGACCTCGTCCGGCTTCCTGATCCGCCCGCGCCATCAATTTACCCCGGCACAAGAGCGCATCAACGACCTGTTCGTCGCACGCGCACAGGACGCCATTCAGAAGTTGGGCCGCGCACCGCTGAGATTTCGCGATGCCGAAGCCCGCCCCACGCCGGCGCAATTCCGCGCGGGACATGGCGGAGCACAAGCCGTGGATGGTTTTCGCCCGACTTATCGTTAAGCCATCGCAGGCATGCGCTTCCGGACTTGAGCCGGAACAACCGTACGATGCAGATCGTGGCTTTCGATAAAATTGCTCAGAAGCGGCAGAATGCTGCTGCGCCAGCGTTTCCCATCAAAAATCCCGTAATGCCCGGCACCGGGCTGGAGCCATTGAACACGCCTTGAGGCGGGCAACGCAGAACACAAATCATGCGCGGCCAGACATTGGCCGGGCGGCGCGATATCATCGCGTTCACCTTCCACTGTCATCAGGGCAACACGGCGGATTTTTGCCGGATCCACTTTGCGTTTACGCCCCTGTTCGTCGGTATGCACAAATTCGCCCTTGGCCAGTTTGCAGTCGATGAACACATCGCCAATGGTGCTCAGATAGAATTCTTCGGGCATGTCCATAACGGCATTATATTCACCATAAAAACCGTCGAATTTCGTTACGGCGTCACGATCGCCGCGCGCCGTGGCGTGCATCATATCCAGATGCGCATCACGATGGCGACCGGCGTTCATACTCATGAACGCGGTCAACTGCATGAACCCCGCATAGATTTTTCGTCCCGCGCCGGGCAGCCCCGGCGGCACCGTGGAGATCATGTTTCTTTCAAACCAGCCCAGATCATGTTCGGTGGCCAGACGGTTGACCGTGCAGGGGTTGATGCGGGTATCGATCGGACTGCCCATCAGGGTCATGGATTTGGGCGCGTTGGGGTTGTTGTCCTCCTCCATCAAGCTGACCGTCGCAAGCAAGGGGACACCAGGCTGACAAACCGCGACCGCATGCACATCACCGCCGAAATAACCAAAAAATTGTTTTAGATAGATCATGTAGGTATCGAGATCAAAACGGCCCGCGGAGAGCGGCACCTGCGAAGCCGATCGCCAATCCGTGACATAGACGTCATGATCCCGCGTCAGCCCCCTGACCGTGTCGCGCAGCAGCGTCGCAAAATGGCCAGACATAGGCGCCACCAACAATACACGCGGACGACGGACGGCATTTGGTGCATCGCTTTCGAAATGCACGAGGTCGCCAAACGGCAGGCTCATGACTGCTTCCGGTGTATGGCCCGGAATATCCCATGCCTGTTTGGGATAGGTGCGCGTCAGTCGGTCGGCCAGCGCCAACGTGCCCGCGCCCATCGCGGCGACGGGACCGAAGGCCGCACGAATTGGGGGCAAATCAAAAAACGCGGCGCCAACGCGGGCGGCCTGGTTGAACGGTTCGGCGGCACCAAGGGACAAGGCGGCGTGAAAATTCGTCAATGCCTGGGCGGTAGAAAAATCAAAGGCTGCAAAGGACATGTTTTTTATTTCTCCCTGTTCCGACTCGCGCGGATGTTCGTTCAGCATGCGAAAGGTGGAACAGGCCTGTCCAGCATCGGGCATTGTGCGGCGCATGAGTGCCATAATGCCTGGAAACAAAAAGCCCCGGCACGAAGGCCGGGGCTTGAATTCGATACATTGAATTCGATACATGGTGAAAAGGTCTTGAAGTAAATCCTTCGTTTTGTTCTTGGAAGAACTGGCAATGACCTACTCTCCCGTGCCTTAAGACACAGTACCATCGGCGCTGCAGGGTTTCACCGTCGAGTTCGAAATGGGATCGCGTGTATCACCTGCGCGAAAATCACCAGCTCGTCGAAGAACAAAAGAAGGAAGTGAAGATGAAGCGTTGCCGCGCGTTGCATGGCAACATCCAATCATCAATTTATTCAAGTTTCCTGCTGAGACTTTCACACGAAAGCGGCCGATTACCACGCAGGGCAACCGTCAACAGGGTTCGACCCTGCACGCCATTCGAAAAAATCTCAAGCCGATCGGGCAATTAGTACCGGTTAGCTTCACGCCTCGCAGCGCTTCCACATCCGGCCTATCAACGTCGTAGTCTTCGACGGCCCTGATAGGGATACCTAGTTTTGAAGGAGGCTTCACGCTTAGATGCTTTCAGCGTTTATCCCGTCCGAACATAGCTACCCGGCGTTACTGCTGGCGCAATAACCGGTACACCAGAGGTTCGTTCACTCCGGTCCTCTCGTACTAGGAGCAACTCTTCTCAAGTATCCTACACCCATGGCAGATAGGGACCAAACTGTCTCACGACGTTCTGAACCCAGCTCACGTACCACTTTAAATGGCGAACAGCCATACCCTTGGGAGCTTCTCCACCCCCAGGATGTGATGAGCCGACATCGAGGTGCCAAACAGCGCCGTCGCTGTGGACGCTTGGGCGCTATCAGCCTGTTATCCCCAGAGTACCTTTTATCCGTTGAGCGATGGCCCTTCCATACAGAACCACCGGATCACTATGACCGACTTTCGTCTCTGCTCGACTTGTCAGTCTCGCAGTCAGGCAAGCTTATGCCATTGCACTCGATGGACGATTTCCGACCGTCCTGAGCTTACCATCGCGCGCCTCCGTTACTCTTTGGGAGGCGACCGCCCCAGTCAAACTACCCGCCACGCAATGTCCCCGACCCGGATAACGGGCCTAGGTTAGACATCAGGAAACACAAGGGTGGTATTTCACTTGTCGGCTCCACACCGGCTGGCGCCGGGTTTCAAAGCCTTCCACCTATGCTACACATGTATTTCCTAATGCCATTGCGAAGTTATAGTAAAGGTTCATGGGGTCTTTCCGTCTAACCACGGGAACTCCGCATCTTCACGGAGAATTCAATTTCGCTGAGTGAATGTTGGAGACAGCGGGGAAGTCGTTACTCCATTCGTGCAGGTCGGAACTTACCCGACAAGGAATTTCGCTACCTTAGGACCGTTATAGTTACGGCCGCCGTTTACCGGGGCTTCAATTCAAGGCTTTCACCTCTCCTTTTAACCTTCCGGCACCGGGCAGGAGTCAGACCCTATACCTCGACTTACTCGTCTTAGCAGAGCCCTGTGTTTTTGATAAACAGTCGCCACCCCCTGGCTTGTGCCCCCCCTACGAAGTTGCCTTTATAGGGGGCTTGCTTATCCCGAAGTTACGCAAGCAATTTGCCGAGTTCCTTCAACATCCTTCTCTCAAGCCCCTGGGTATACTCTACCAGACCACCTGTGTCGGTTTCGGGTACGGACTATGCGGTGGAGCTATTTCCTGGAAGTTCATCGCCCGCCCGGTCAATCCAATAAGACCGAACAAACTTTGACCTTCGTCACTTCCACCAGGTCACGGAATATTAACCGTGTTGCCATCGACTACGCCTTTCGGCCTCGCCTTAGGATCCGACTCACCCTGCGCGGATTAGCCTTGCGCAGGAACCCTTGGTCTTTCGGGGACAGTGTTTCTCACACTGTTATTCGCTACTCATGTCAGAATTCTCGCTTCTGATATCTCCAGGCAACCTCGCGATTGCCCTTCACAGACTTACAGAATGCTCCGCTACCACTCCAGAGAACCGAAATTCTCTGAAATCCTAAGCTTCGGTGTATGGCTTTAGCCCCGTTACATCTTCGGCGCAAAAACTCTTAATTAGACCAGTGAGCTATTACGCTTTCTTTAAAAGATGGCTGCTTCTAAGCCAACTTCCTGGTTGTTTTGGAGTCTTCACTTCCTTTCCCACTTAGCCATAACTTGGGGACCTTAGCTGTAGGTCTGGACTCTTTTCCTCTCGGCGACGGACCTTATCACCCGCCGCCTGTCTGCCATGGTCGCACTTTCGGGTATTCGGAGTTTGGTTAGATTTGGTAGGGCTCGCGCCCCCCTAGTCGATCCAGTGCTCTACCCCCCGAAGTGAGGATACATGACGCTCTACCTAAATAGATTTCGCGGAGAACCAGCTATTACCCGGTTTGATTGGCCTTTCACCCCTAACCACAGCTCATCCCACAATTTTTCAACATTGATGGGTTCGGCCCTCCAGTGCGTGTTACCGCACCTTCAGCCTGGCCATGGCTAGATCACCGGGTTTCGGGTCTAATTCGTGCAACTAAATCGCCCTATTCGGACTCGCTTTCGCTACGCCTTCACCTTTCGGCTTAAGCTTGCTGCACAAACTAACTCTCTGACCCATTATACAAGAGGTACGCTGTCACGGGACAAGCCCGCTCCAACTGCTCGTATGCATCCAGTTTCAGGTCTGTTTCACTCCCCTAATAGGGGTTCTTTTCACCTTTCCCTCACGGTACTGGTTCGCTATCGGTCGATAAGGAGTACTTAGGCTTGGAGGATGGTCCCCCCATGTTCAGACAGGATTGCACGTGTCCCGCCTTACTCGAAGATTGATCTGTTTTTTACCTGTACGAGGCTATCACTCTCTTTGGCCCGACTTTCCAGACGGTTCCAGTTATTACAGATCAACCATTGGCCTAGTCCGCGTTCGCTCGCCACTACTAACGGAGTCTCGGTTGATGTCCTTTCCTACGGGTACTGAGATGTTTCAGTTCCCCGCGTTCGCTTAAAACCCCTATGTATTCAGGATTTTATACCTTTTACTTGATCCGTTACCGGAGACCGGTGACCGAAGTCGCGCCTTTGTGCAGGCCCGCTCTCGGAAAACAGATCAAAAGGTGGGTTGCCCCATTCGGAGATCGCCGGGTCAAAGCCTATTCGCAGCTCACCGACGCTTATCGCAGCGTATCACGTCCTTCATCGCCTCTTATCGCCAAGGCATCCACCAGATGCACTTGTCATACTTGAGATTTAATCGAACAACGCACAGAGCCAAGCCCTCTTGTAAAAGCCTTGGATAAAATCTGCGCCGTTCGTGTTTACTTGTACTACAGCAGAAATTGAATAAATGAGATGCTGGAGACCACGTTGTTACCTGTCTTGTCGCTGATACAACAAGACCGGAACTACCATGATCTTATTCATCTTCACTTACTTCAAAACCTATTCACGATGTATCAAAAACCACTGACTTTAGAAGCCAGGATCAAAGGGTTGATATAACCACTTGATCCTGATTTCAAAATCGGATCCCGGACTAAAGAGATGGTGGAGACGAAGAGGATCGAACTCTCGACCTCCTGAATGCAAATCAGGCGCTCTCCCAGCTGAGCTACGTCCCCTTAATGTTGGCGATAATGGTGGGCCAGGCAAGATTTGAACTTGCGACCCCACGCTTATCAAGCGTGTGCTCTGACCAACTGAGCTACTAGCCCGCTTTAATCCGAATACCAAAGAGATGCGAAGACAGCGAACCGACCCAAACATGTTTGGGACGCTCCCCGACTTTTCCTTAGAAAGGAGGTGATCCAGCCGCTCCTTCCGAAACGGCTACCTTGTTACGACTTAGCACCAGTCATTGACCCTGCCGTGGCCAGCTGCCCCCTTACGGTCAGCGCACTGTCTTCAGGCAGAACCAACTCCCATTGCTTGACGGGCGGTGTGTACAAGACCCGGGAACGTATTCACCGTGGCATGCTGATCCACGATTACTAGCGATTCCGGCTTCGTGCTCTCGAGTTGCAGAGAACAGTCCGAATTGAGATAACTTTTGGAGATTAGCTCCGGCTCGCGCCATTGCTGCCCACTGTAGTTACCATTGTAGCACGTGTGTAGCCCAGGCCGTAAGGGCCATGATGACTTGACGTCGTCCCCACCTTCCTCCGGCTTGTCACCGGCAGTTTCGCCTGAGTGCCCAACTTAATGATGGCAACAGGAGATAAGGGTTGCGCTCGTTGCGGGACTTAACCCAACATCTCACGACACGAGCTGACGACAGCCATGCAGCACCTGTGTCCAGTGCTCCGAAGAGAAAGTCGCGTCTCTGCGACCGGTCACTGGCATGTCAAGGCCTGGTAAGGTTCTTCGCGTTGCTTCGAATTAAACCACATGCTCCACCGCTTGTGCGGGTCCCCGTCAATTTCTTTGAGTTTTAATCTTGCGACCGTACTCCCCAGGCGGTGTGCTTAATGCGTTAGCTGCGCCACCGAACAGTAAACTGCCCAGCAGCTAGCACACATCGTTTACGGCGTGGACTACCAGGGTATCTAATCCTGTTTGATCCCCACGCTTTCGTGCCTGAGCGTCAGTTATCGTCTAGTTGGCCGCTTACGCCACTGGTGTTCCTCCCAATATCTACGAATTTCACCTCTACACTGGGAATTCCGCCAACCTCTCCGATACTCAAGACTGCCAGTTTCAAAAGCAATTCCGAGGTTAAGCCCCGGGATTTCACTCCTGACTTGGCAATCCGCCTGCGCACGCTTTACGCCCAGTAATTCCGAACAACGCTCGCTCCCTCCGTATTACCGCGGCTGCTGGCACGGAGTTAGCCGGAGCTTTTTCTGGGGCTACCGTCATTATCGTCACCCCTAAAAGAATTTTACAACCCTAAGGCCTTCTTCATTCACGCGGCATGGCTGGATCAGGCTTTCGCCCATTGTCCAATATTCCTTACTGCTGCCTCCCGTAGGAGTCTGGACCGTGTCTCAGTTCCAGTGTGGCTGATCATCCTCTGAGACCAGCTATGGATCGTCGCCTTGGTAGGCTGTTACCCCACCAACTAGCTAATCCAACGCGGGCTGATCCTTGAGCGATAAATCTTTGGTCCGAGGACATCATACGGTATTAATCCCAGTTTCCCGAGGCTATTCCGTACTCAAGGGCACATTCCCACGCGTTACTCACCCGTGCGCCACTCACCCGAAGGTGCGTTCGACTTGCATGTATTAGGCCTGCCGCCAGCGTTCGTTCTGAGCCAGAATCAAACTCTCAAGTTGAAAGTATTGACCTGACCATATCACTGGCATCTCCGTTTCATCTTGCGATGAAAAAGTCCGATTGGGTAACCGGAACCGGAGTGCATATGATGGTCGTTCATAAAATTGACTGACCTGCATGTATTTTGCGTATTTGAATGCAGATACGTTGCAGATCAATCGTCGTGACGTCGTGAAGACGAACTCATGAGCAAGCTCATGAGACACGGATCGCTGCCTGCGTATCTCTTTAGTATCTATACCACGATGTTCAAAAACCGCGCCCGAAACCAGCCATCCCTCTTCGGGATGGCCTCCCGGGCAAAAACCAAACCTATTTGGATAACCGTCTTATAGTTGGAAACTATTTAACGGTCAAGACCGATCGGCTTGTTACTCGAACCGGCTTTCGCTTTTGGCTCCTGCCGTCGGTGTGGGGTCTTATAAGGCTATTACTTCCCCCGTGTCAAACATCTTTTTAAACTTTTTTAAGAAAATCGTCATTCAACGCAAAAGCCCGAAAAGCGGCCGATAAAAAACCCCTCCCTACTTTTCGGGAGGGGCATACATATCATTCACAAAGATAGGCTAAAAACCCAGGGCGACACTGGCTTCACGCATGGTTTCGAGTGTGCCTTTGCTGTAAATCGAGGCCAGGTATTTTGACACCGGCTCAACCACACGCGGATCTTTGCCCAAATCACCGAACAGCTGAGTCATGGCGAGCAACGGCGCAGGATTGGCTCCGCCTTCGACAGCTTTTTCCTGCAGCTCGACAGCCAGAGGGTGCCTGACCACAATTTCACGACCGGTTTCATCCTTGCCGCCACGTACGCGCCGCAACCAAGCCGCCAGCGCAAGCGCTAGAAGATCAATGCTTTCTTCCTTTTTCAGGCGATCTTTGATCGAAGCCAAAACGGTGTTGAGCGGCGCATCAGTTGCCACGCGCTGCACCGTGTCCTTAATGGCCGGATTGGCGAAGCGATCGACAAGTTTTTGTTTATAGGCAGGCAGATCGATTCCCGGCACGGGCAGCAGCGTTTGGCCTGTTTCGCGATCCATCAGCGCGCGCATGTACATTTTGAACAGCGGGTTCGCCATGGTTTCATCGATGTAGGTATACCCCGCCAAATCGCCAAGACATGCCACGGCAAGATGGCTTGCGTTGAGCAGGCGCAACTTCATCACCTCATAAGGCTCGACATCCGGCACAAACTGGGCGCCAACATTTTCCCAGGAAGGACGGCCGTCCACGAACTTATCCTCGATCACCCATTGGGTGAAAGATTCGCACACAACAGGCCATGCGTCCGCGATGCCCAGGCTCTGCTCGACATACGCAATATCCTCGGACTTCGTCACCGGCGTGATGCGGTCAACCATGGTGTTGGGGAAGGTGGCATTTTGCTCGATCCATGCCGCGAGCTTTGGATCACGCAACTTTGCAAACGCCATCACCGCTTCACACAAGACGTTTCCGTTATGCTGAATATTATCGCATGACAAAGCCGTAAAAGGTTTCATTCCTTTCTGCATACGGCGGTTATAGGATTCCACGATAATACCAATCGCGCTTTTCGGAGTTTGCGGATTGGTCAAATCAGCAGCCACCACCGGATGGTTCGGGTCCAGTTTTTTGGTGACCGGGTTCAGGCAATATCCGTTTTCCGTGACCGTCAGGCTTACAATTTTTGTCGAGGGCTTTTCGATTTGCGCCAAAAGCTCGGCACTAGATTCCCCCGCAAAAATTATTTGCGCGGCAGAGCCGATGACGGATGCCTTCTCATGCGTGCCTTCGCGCTCGACCAGGGTATAAAGAACATCCTGCGGCGCCAGCGCGTCTTGCATCTTTTTATCGCCCGGCATCAAGCCGGCACCGGCGATTGCCCACGCAGCGTTGGCCGAGAAATCCTTTTGCATCAGTTCATGGGTATAGCGCGCCATGTGTGCGCGGTGAAAACCGCCAAACCCCAGATGCACGATGCCACAGACAAGCTTACCGCGGTCGTAGCCCGGAATCTCAACACCTTCCGGCATTGAAGCGAGATTGCCTTGTTTGAGCGGAACCACCTTGGTTTTGGCAGCAGGTGAGGCAGTCATGATAAACTCCTTGCTATGTTTTAAAATAAAATGGGACCGTTCCTTTATAGAGAGGCACGGTCCCGAAATCCATCAGGATTCAAGCTTTTGATCGCGCGCGCATGCGCGCGGCACATCTCAGGTCACGCGCGGACGCAGGCCTGCAGCATTATCCACCACGGCACCCGTGTGGAACTTGAAGGGCGCGGAACCGTCAATACCCAATGCCCGCCACATTGCCTCTTGCACACCCTTGGTATCCAGAAGGTGAAGATATTTCGCCACCGGCGCGACAAAGCGTTCGTCCTCCCCCAGATCGCCGAACAAGGATTTTAGCCCCAGTTGCGGCAGCGGATCGGAATTAGACGCCCCCTGCATACCAAGACGGGCAAGCTCGTCCTTGAGCGGATGGTTCACGACAATGTCGCCGCCGCGTTCGTTTTTGCCGCCACGCGTACGCTTGAGCCAGGCCGCCGCAATTAGCGAGAGCAGTTCGATCGGCTGGTTGGCCGCCAGACGCTCGCGCACCGTATCGACCAACACCTGCAACGGCGCATCGGTGGCCACGCGCTGGGTGGTATCATCAATGGCGGGATTTACAAAGCGCGCGACCAGCGTTTTCTTGTAATCAGCCAGATCAACACCCGGCACTTCGGGTACGGTGGGGCCGGTCTCCTCCTCCATCAGACGTTCCATGAACGCCTGAAAATCAGCATTTGCCATCGTTTCATCAATCCCTGCCAGACCGGCGACATCGCCCAGGCAGGCGATGCCCAAATGGCTAACGTTCAGGAGACGCAGCTTCATGATTTCGTACGGTGTCACATCCGGCACGAACTGGGCGCCCACTTTTTCAAAATTCGGGCGGCCAGCAACATAAGCATCTTCTATCACCCATTGGGTAAAGATCTCGGTCGGGATAACGTTACCATCTTCCAACCCGGTCAGCGCCTTCGCCAACGCCGTGTGTTTCGGCGCTGTTTTCGGTGCAATCCGATCAACCATACTGTTCGGGAATGCCGTATTTTCACGCGCATAGGCAGGCAGCGACGGATCCCACGCCGTGATAAACGACATCAGGGCTTCGCGTGTGTAATCGCCATTGTGCACTATGTTGTCGAGAGATTGGACCGTAAACCCGCCCACGCCCTCATCGCGTCGCGTTTTCAGCGCATGGGCGATATATCCCAACGCCGTTTTTGGGCGCGGTGCGGTCAGATCATGCCGGATATCCGGATGGTCCAACATCAACTTGCCATGCGAGTCGAGATAGTATCCGTTCGCAGTCATGGCCATTGCGACCATCCGTATATCAGGTGCGGCCATGACATTGATCACCGCCTGCGGGTTTTCCGGCGCATAGATAACGTTGCGCACAGAACCAATGACGGTTGCCCTGTTGTCAGATCCGGGATTTTCGATGAGCGTATATAAACCGTCCTGCGCCAGGGCATTATCGCGCGATGCCGTGCCCACAAGACTGACGCCTGTAATGGCCCAGTCCAGCGCCTCTCCTTTTTGCATAAGATCGTGCAAGTATTTTGCTAAATGGCTGCGGGCGAAATTCCCCAAACCAAACATGACGATACCGCTTTTTAACTGCGTGCGGTCGTAAGCGGGCTTTTCCACACCGGCGCTAATATCGGGCAAGGCAGCATTGGACAGGCGCATCGAATTCACCCTCTTTTGTAAATATGAAAACTGCAAAAAGATAAAAATTATACTTGGATTATGCAACTTTTTAATTTGAGCGCCCTCAAGCGAAGGTAAGCCCCGTCTCTTTTCCCTACAAGACGCTTCAGTGGCTACATAACGCCAGGGTTCATCCAGCCCGGCACAGCCGGCGGCCATTCTTAAAAGGTGGATAGTCACGTTTTGGGTGCTTTCGCCTTGCGATATTCCCCATATACTTGCATGGTTTTTGCCATGCTTTTGGGGAGGGTGGTCCTATTTTCAGACGTCTGACGCTGATCCTGTGCGTGTATCTGGCCGCGTTCGCGGCACAGGTCAATTACGTGGGCGCGCAGGAAGCCGCAGACAGTGCTTCACAGGCAGAAACGCAAGACATGAGCCTTGCGGATATCGACGCCGCCCTGCCCGCGCATCTGCGCCAGCCCCTACCACTGGACGCACCGGCGCAAGGCACACCGGCAAACGCGCGGATGAGCGAACTTGCGCCCGACCTTGCGCTCGATTCCGCCCTTCCCGTCGTCACTCCGCCACGCGGCGCGCCCGCTTCGCAGCTTGAGCAGTTTTACCGCGCGGCATCGGGCGACCCGACCCTGCGCCAGTTCGGTTACGACTTCCTTGCCGCCACCCCCAAAGGCACACCCGCGAACGGTGCCGTGCAGGACGATTACGTGCTGGGCGCGGGCGACCGGCTGACCATCGCCTTTCTGGGCGAACGCAAGGACCGCGAAAGCTACACCATCGACAAGACGGGTACACTGAACATCGATCTATTGCCGCCGATGGCGGCGGCGGGCAAGACGCTGGGCGAATTGCGCGCCGACCTTATCCGCCTGATGCAATCGGAAAGTTATCACGGCGACATTTATCTTTCGCTGGAACATGTGCGCCAGATCGGCGTGCTGGTGGCCGGAGGGGTGGCGCGTCCAGGACGGCAGGCGGTAACGCCGCTGCAAACCGTGCTGGAGGCGCTGGAGCAAAGCGGCGGCATATTGAAAACGGGCAGCCTGCGCGCGATCAAGCTGATCCGTGACGGGAACGCCGAAACGGTCGATCTGTACGGCGTTATCGCCGGGCGCGGCAGTGTCAAACTGCCCCTGTTGCGCGACGGCGACCGGATCATCGTGCCGCCGCTGGGATCCACCATGGCGGTCACGGGCGATGTGCGCACGCCCGGTATTTTTGAACTTCCAGATGACGAAGCGCCAAGCGTTGCCGATGCATTAAGGCTGGCGGGCGGCCCGACCGCGCGCGGACAAAACCGCGTGGTCTTGCAAACGCCGCACGGCAACGGCACGCGCACCAGCATATCCATTTCGGCCGATTCAACCGACCGCGCAGTCGGCGACGGCGCAATCATCGCGGTCAACCGCACGCTGGACCGCAGTGTAGGATCCTTTACCCTTTTGGGCGAAACGCGCAGTCCCGGCACCTACCCGCTGGCACCTTACAAAAAGCTTTCGGCACTGTTGCGGCGGGCGGAGGCGTTCGGCGACGACGTCTATCCGTTGATGGGCGTGATCAGCAGGCGCAAGGATTCGGACCTGTCGCGCGACCTGATCGCGTTTTCGCCGCAAGGCATATTCACGGGCCGTGTCGACGAACCGACCAAGGACGGCGACGAAATCCGGCTTTTATCGCGCGCGGACGTGCGCACGATCATGGACGGCAAGCAGCCAGACGACCTGCCCCCGCTTGTCGCCGGTTTCGTGCGCGAACACGCGGTCAGCCTGCTTGGTGCGGTGCGCACCCCAGGCCGGTGGCCGGTGGCGGGCTCGATTTCGGCGTTGCGGCTTGTGGACGTCGCGGGCGGCGCCAACAACGACGCCGATCTGACCCGGGCCGAGATCAGCCGCAACGATGTCGGCCTGATGTCGGCATCGACCTCCGCGATCAGCCACCGCGACGTCGTGGATCTAAGCGATCCGCATGACGGCGGGCTGACACTGCGCGCGGGGGACGCGCTGCACATCCCCGACCGGTTCGAGGCTGTGACCCGGCAAAGCGTCACTATTCGCGGCGAGGTACGCAACCCCGGCACATACGATCTGATGCGCGGGGATACGTTGCTTGTCCTGATCGAACGCGCGGGCGGACTGACCGATCAGGCCTATCCGCTTGGCACCGTGTTTTCGCGCGCGACGGAACGTCGGCGCGAGAAGGAGAAATTTTCCATCGCCGCGCATGATCTGGAACGGTCGATCGCGCTGGCCGCGAACAACGACACGGGCAAAGTCGATATGGCGCAGATGGCGCTGGCCAAGGATCTGGTCAACGAACTCAAGACCATCGAACCCGTGGGCCGGATCACCGTGGAATCAGACCCTGAAATTTTACGCCGCGACCCGGCGCAGGACATCCTGCTTGAAGCAGACGACATCATCTATGTCCCGAAACGGCCTTTGAGCGTCCGGGTGACGGGCGAGGTCTTAAGCCCTGCCGCGCTGCAATTCCGGTCCGACAAGAAATTCCGCGATTACATCACCGAGGCGGGCGGCACCACGATGAATGCCGACGAGGGACGGATATTCGTGCTTTATCCCAACGGCTCGGCCCGGCCCGTCAGCGGGCGGACCTGGACGCGCGTGAATCCTTTGATGGTCACGCCGGGCAGCACCATCGTCGTGCCGCGCGATCCCAAACCGTTCGATTTCATCGAATCCGCCAAGGACATCACGCAGATCCTGTCCAACCTTGCGGTCAGCGGCATTTACGCCAATGATCTGATCGACCGAACGCATTGATGCGCTTTAGCATCATCACGATCACCAAGAACAATCCGGACGGGTTTGCCCGCACGCGCGCGAGCGTGGCGGCGCAGGATTGTCCCGATTGCGAATGGATCGTGATCGATGGCGCGGTCGAAGAAGACGCCGGAATTTACGACGCCATGAACAAGGGCATCGCGCGCGCGACGGGTGATTACCTGATCTTCATGAACGCGGGCGACGTGTTCGTGGACGGCGGCGTGCTTTCGCGCATTCTGCCCTTTCTCGGCCCTGGTTTTCTTTACGGCGACGCGCGCGAGGGCGGGCGCCTCAAACCCGCGCGACATGGTATCGCCTATGGGATGCCGACGCATCATCAGGCGATGGTTTTCCTGCGCGGCGCGCGGCGATACGATCTGCGTTACCCCATCGCCGCCGATTATAAATTCACCGCGCAATACTGGATGGACGGCACACGCGCGCACCTGCCCTTCGCGGTGTGCGATTTCGAGACCGGCGGCGTTTCGCAGCGCAACCCCGCGCGAGGACGACGCGAACAGACAGCGATCCGTCGCGAGTTGGGGATAAGCGCACCGGGCGTGCGCGGCGTGCAGGCGGTGGCCCACGCGTTTAAATCCCTTTTCCCGCGGATTTACTGGAGGCTGCGCAGCCGCCTTTGGACGTCGCGCGCATAGCCCGCGCGGGCGAGCGCGAAATCAAGCCCCGCCGCGCCGTCCAAAAAACCGGCGCGCAGGACATAGGCGTATAAAAACACCAGATAGGGCCGCGCCCATGACGCGCGGGTCAGGGTCTTAAGCTCCTGTCGCCACGGCACAGGGTCGGGCGGGAAAGCGTCGCGCGCGATCATCGCGGCCTCCCAAGTCGCATAGCGTTCGTGGCGGCGGTTCCATTCGCCACGGCCCTTGCGGTTGTAATGAACCAGCGCGGCGGAAACCTGTCCGATCGTTACATCCGGGCCCAGCGGTAAGGGCTGGTAATGGCCTTCGATTTCGCCCATGCCGGGGATATCGAGATCGCCCACGACCGGAAAACGGAAACGGTCGCGGCGAAACAGGCACAGCTTGTTGTTGGCCATGCCAAAGCGCAGGCGGCGGCCCAGCCAGACATAGCGCCCGCGCACGAAATAGCCGTCGGCCATGTTACCGCGCGCGAACAGCAAGCGCAGTTCGCGGATCAGTTCCGGCGTCGCCACCTCGTCCGCGTCGACGAAAAACACCCAAGGCTGAAGCCCCGGCATCGCGTCGAGGCACCACTGGCGTTTTTTCGGGTATTTGCCGTTCCACGAAAAGGGCAGGAATTCCGCCCCCATATTCTTGGCCGTGGCCATGGTGTCGTCGGTGGAATTGGAATCGACCACCACCACCTGCCGGAACGTGCCGACCAACGGCAGAAGGCAATGAGCCAGATTTTCGCCCTCGTTCTTCGTGACGACGATGACGCTGGCCGGGATCATTCGCGCAAAAGTCCGTAACCCAGCCCCGCCACCAGACCAAGCAACGCAAACACCGGCATTATCAGATACGGGTCGGGGAAAACCGGGTGGGCATCGACACTGGGCGGGTCAATCGCCTCGGCCGCGAAATCACGGTCGATGCCGACCATCATGCGGGTGCGTTCCTGTTCCTTCAGCAAGGCGATCAGCGCATCGCGGTGATCGGGATTCGCGACCATGCCCAACTGGGCGCGCAGATAGGCGATGCGCTGGTCGGTGCGCTGGCGCGCATCGGTGCGGATGGTTTCGTCGGTCAGGCGGTGCAGCGCGCGCAGCATGTCCGCCGCCAGTTCGCGGTCGCGCAGGCGCAACGCGATGCGGCGCATCTGGGTCGCCCCGACGGGGCGAATGCGGACATGCGCATCCAGCCAGCGCGCCAGTATGGCGGGATCGGTGGCGCAGGACGCACATAATGCGCCCAGCCGGCCTTTGAGCGCGTCATCCTTTTGTAGAGCGGCGGCGATGCGCGGTCCGGTCATCAGGGTTTCGTATATCGAAAAATCGGCAGCGGTGACCGACCCCACGCGCTGGAGCAGGTATTGCACCGTCGGCGATTCCGACGCGGGCAACAGCGCCGAAAGGTCGGCCCCCGGTCCGTGTCCGCCCGGCCCCACCACCATCGACGCCTGCCAGCAGCGCGGCAAAACCAGACACAGGAAAAGCGCCAGCACAAGGCCCAGCGCAAGGCCGATCGCACCGGCGCGGCGGCGGGCCCAGAGAACGGGCCATGGATCGTCAGCGAGGGCGCGCAGCGTCGTGGTCATGCAGGACTTTTTTTATCACGTTGGACCATAGGGCAAAAGCCTCCCGCGGGAGGCGGGCCTTAAGCGCGGCCTGCGCGCCCTCGTGGGCGGCAAACCACGCCTCGGCATCGTTGCGGTAAAGGGCGATCGCGGCGGCAAGCTGTTTGCCGTCGCCGGGGCGGACGACCTGCCCGCAGGCATAGCGCGCGATGATGCGCGCGATGTCGGATTCCGCCGGGCCCACGAACACGCAGGGGCGGCGCGCGCCAAGGGCGCCGTAGAATTTGGACGGCAACAGCATACCCAAAGCCTCGTCGCGCATGGTCACCAGATGCACGTCGCCGCTTTCCATCAAGGTACGCAGTGCCGCGCGCGGCTGCGGCGGCATCAGTCGGATATTGTCCAGACCGCCTTGCGCGCGCAGTTGCGCCAAACGCTCGAATCCCGGCCCCTGCCCGACGAAGGTCAGTTCAATGTCCGGCTGGGCTTTCAGCAAGATGCGCGCGGCCTGGACGATGGCTTCGACCGGGTGGGCGCGACCGATGCTGCCGGCATACAGAACGCGGAATTTTTCGCCCGTGGGGTCGGAATACAGGCGGCGACCGCGCAGATCGCGCCGATGGGGCAAATCGCCGGTGGGGGCCAGCGGCCGGTCGGGCATCGCAGGCGCTGTTTCGTCGACCTGTTCCGCGTCGGGCCAGTTTTCGATCACCGCGGTGCGTCGAATATCGAGGCCGGTGCGGGTTATGTAACGCTGCATGCAGCGCGAAAGCGTCACGACACAGGCGGCGCGGCGCAGTACGTACCGGCCATAACGGCGCAGCAGGTCAAGCACACCCGGCGGCACGGGCATATCCAGCACCGGAAAAAGATCGGGGTACAGGTCATGGCACCAGTGGATATGCGCCGCCTTCCAGCGCCGCGCGACAAGATCGCCCAACACATAGAGCATCGGTGGATCGGACAGGGTGATCACGATGTCGTGCCGTCCGGCCCGCAGCATCGCGCGCGCCAGCCGCGCCATCAGCGCCAAATAGCGCCAGAATCCGGGGCCGCCCGCCCGGACGCGGGTGATGCCGATCGCACCACGGCGGCTTTGGCCGGGCTTGCCTTCCCCCGTCGCCAGAATGGTGACATTGTACCCGCTTTTGACCAGATGCCGCGCCAGATCGTGCAGCAACCGCCCCGTCGCTCCGTTCAGGGGCGGATAGGCGCGGTTGACGATCAGAATGCCGGGACGGGTGGACATGACAGGTTCGTGGTTACCATTCCTGTTTGGGCTTTGTCCAATCCGCCGTGGCAAGCCCGGTTAGCAACAGCCCGAAACCGAAGGATTTATAGGACCCATATAAAAACAGCGCCGGAACCAGCGGCAGGAACAACGCCGCGCGCATAACCCAATCCCCCGCCAGCCGCCGCCATGCATGCACCGTCAAAGCCGCCAGCGCCGCACCCGCCAGCGCAAGGCCGATCCAGCCCGTCTTCCACAGCAGGGCGGAAAGCAAAGCGTGGGAAAACCGTACCCATAAATCGCCCACGGCAGGCGATTTGACCAGCGCGCCCCAACCCGCGCCGAACAGCGCGGTCAGCGGATTCTGCCCCAGTTGATCCACCAGCGCCGCCAGTTCATCGCCGCGCGCGTTGACACCGACCGCCAGTGTCTTGTCGTATAATTGCGCCGCAAGCCATGCGAGCGGAGACCAGAGCAGCGCCGCCAGCGCGGCAAACCCCAGCGAGATCATCAGGGCCCGGCGCGGTACCAGAACCCACGCGCGGACCAGCAGCGCGCACCACGCCAGCGCCAGCAGCGCCAAAGTCGCGCGCTGCATCATGCCCGTCATGGCCAGCACCGGCGGCACCGACAAGACCAGCGCCGCAAGAGCATCGCGCGCGCGGCGCGCCGCGAAACATCCGTACAGCAGAAGGAACGCGGCGGCAAAGGCGACCAGCGGCGAATTCGCAAGGTATAAAAGGTCATGCGGACCACCGAAGGGCGCGGCCGCGCCCAGTAAAAAGCGCAGCGAAAATACAAGCCCGATGCCCAGCATGAGATAGACCAGATCGCGCCCATGGCCGGGCGCATACAACGCGGCAAGGCCAAGCGGCAAGGCCAGCGCGGCAAAAGCGACCAAATCGCGCAGCATGTCGGCGGCGTCGTTGCCCATCAAAACGCCGCCAATCAGTGGCAGCGTCAAACCATACGCCACCAGCGCAAGCAGCGGCGCGACCCAGATGCCGCGCGGGCGGCGCAGCGGCAGCACGGCCAGCAGGATCAGGACGATGATCGTAACCTCTATGCCGCCGGGATGGTCCGGCGTGGGGCTGCCCGCCACGGCATAAAGCGCGGCGGCCAGCGCCAGCGCGGCACGGCGTACGCGATCCGCGTTCGTATCCTTCACATTATTTTGCACATACGGATCACACGCGCTTTTCGCGAAAAGCGCAATCGTACTTCAGGATTAATCCCCGTAACCCGCCGGGAATGGCGAGGGAATGCTGTTGCCGGAACCGCCGCGCCCGCCATAGCTGCGGGCCGTGACCTGCGACTGGTTATAGGATTGCGCCGAAAACGGATTGGACACCGTGTAAGGCGTGTAGGGATTGACGTTGTTTTTCTGCTGCTGGTCCTGCGCGTAAGGGTGCGAAACAAAAGCGCCGGCGCGCAGATTGATCGGCCCCGCACTGATATAGGACGGGCCGGTCGCCGTGCCGCCACCCGATAGCGGCGGTTTACCGGGATCAGCCGCTGCGCCGGTCGCGTCCTGCGCATGGACGGGCATTGCGAAAGCCAGAAAAGCAAGGCACAGGGCCGTAAAAGCGATATGTCGGGTCATATGTTCATTATAGCAAAAACTTTGTGTCAAAAGCTTGGAATTTTATCCAGCAGCGCATTAACGCTTTCTTCAATTATTTTTCATAAGTTATATGCAGACAAGCATGAAACACGGTGCGCCGCCCGCCAGAAAACAGGACGGCACATCGAAAAACAAAGACCAATAATAAGGGGTGTCCCATGAAGATGAGTGCCGAAGAATTTCTCAAGGAAGCCGGACTGGACGAGGCCATGGCGCCCGGCCAGATCAAGTACAGGACGCATGTCGGGGAAAAGCCGGGCACGTCCTATACCATGGTCTATGACTGGAAAACCGATCCCAACAAGATCCGCATCGAAATGCGCCCCGGTCTGACGGGCCACATGCCCGAGAAAAAAGACCTTTCCAAATACGCCGTGTGGCTGCAGTCGAAAAATTATTTCGAGCTGGATTTTCTGGCCGCCGAAAAACACGGCACGACACACTAAGGAGCGAAACCATGTCCGTTAAAAGCGCTTTCACCAGCTCATCCTTCGCCAAATGCATCGGCTATTTTGCCGGCTTTGTCATGGGCCGCGCCTTCACCAGCCCGGAAGCCGCGCGCACATGCCTGCGCCATGCGGGCGCCGGAAACCGCGCGGGATTTGAAGCATCCGCCCCCGCCGCCATCGGTCTTGGCGTAAAACAGGGGGAAAGGCTCGAAACACGGCCGCTTCAAGTCGATGCGTCGACGCTACGTGAAGCCTTCAATCAGGGCCGCGCGTCAGGCATGACAGCAAAATCGGTGGCCGCGGCAAAGCCGCGCAGGCGTCCAGCCACGACACCAAGGCTCGCCCCCGCTTGAGCCGAAAAACCCCGCCCCGGACAGGCGGGGTTTTTATTTCGCGGGTGCGGCATCGGCAACGTGCAGGCCGCCGGGCAATACCTCGACCGTGCAGGGCAGGTCGGCAGCGGAAAGGATACGGCAGCGCCGGTTCGCGTCGTCCAGCGTCAGGCGCGCGGAAGAAACGCGCAGCGTGTGTTCGCCGGTTTTCACCGCGGCATAACTGTCGGTAGGTTCGACCAACGGCTCAAGACCGTCCATCGCTTTCCCGGCGAGTTTGCGGATCTTGTACCACATCACGCCCATCAGCACGCGCGAGTTGTAGACACCGAGGTTGAGAACCACGGTCTTGTCATCAAGGCGCCGCGGGTCAAGGCCGGGGTCGTCGCCCTCGACCGATTTCAGGCCGGCCAAGACCTGCACCGGCACGTCCGCACCGGGAGCCATGTAAATGTCGTGGCCAAGAAGTTGCGTGCCGTCATAACCGATTTTTACGGGGCCCGGGTCCGGCCGTTGCCAGCCATCGGTCGTCGAACGGCCATCCACCATCAGCGCGTAATCGCCCGGCGGCACCGGCGCAAACAGATAATACCCGTCCGATTCCGTGCGTGTGCCGATCACCTTTTTGCCTGCGGCGTCGTACAGGCCCAGAGACAGGCCGCCCAAGGGTGTCAGTTTCTGTTTTTTGCCCTTGCCGGTGCGGCCATAGACGCGGCCTTCGACCTCGCCACCCATATGAACGGCATATTCAAGCTGGGTCACATGACCTTCGCGCGGCAGGATGGACACGCCGCGCGCGGCGGGCAGCCAGTACGGGTCGGCCAACGATTCCGGGATCAATTCGACATCGGTCGCACGGAAATTCTGAAGGCGGGTGAAAAAGGCGTGTCCGGTCTTGTCGGTTTCGACCGCGCCGCCGTTCTGGACCATCTGGATGGTCGCCTCGGGAATGGGGTCGTCGCCTTCGTCGTATTTGCCATCGCCGTTTTTATCCAGATAGACCAGCACCGCGACGCTGCCATTGGTGCCTGTCTGATCGTCGCCGACGATGATTTTTTTCGTCTGCGGATCGCGGCTGATGCCGAAACTGGTGTTCAGGTAGACGCCCATGTCGCCGCGCGAATTATACGACAGGCTGGGCGAAACGATGCCATGGCCGGTGCGCCAGTTGGCTTGTACCGTCGCGGTGTTCAGGCGGTCGATGCCGCTGTGCATCAGGTCAAGCCGGGCGTCGATGTCTTCCGTAATGTCGCGCTGGAATTCCATTTCGATATGGTCGAGCGCCGGGTCGGGACGGATGTTGTAATCGGTGTCGAACCGGATGCGGGTGCGCCCCAAGGAGCCGCGCACCGAGGTCAGGCTTTCCAGCGCATCGGTCGTATCGCTGCCATTGCGATCGTAATGAAGGTTCTGATTGAAGGCCATGCGGCCCCACGACCATGACAGGCCGAGATCCGTGTCCGTCACCCCGTAGCCGCCATAAAATTTGTGATCAAGGTCGAAATTATAATTCGTCCCGCGTCCGATCTGCAGCGGTGCCGGACCATGCGCTGAAAAATGGTTCTCGATGCGCGGCTGCAGCGCACCGTCCGGCGCGACATCAAATTCGGGCGTCGAGAACGTGATTTCGTCGCGCAACTGATGCCGCCCGATATCGGCGCTGGCCGTCAGCGCGGCCGAGGATTCGCCATTCGTCTGCGCCGCCGCGTCGGCGTTGAACAGAATCGGCCCCGCCACCGTGGACGTGCCCGCATGCGCGGTGGTAACACGCCGGCGGTTATCGTCGGTGCCGATCACGCCGGATTCAAGGCCCAGCTCAACCGCGCTGTCGGCACCCAGCGCATGTTCGTAAAGCGCGGTCAGGCGCGGCTGGCCCATGTTGTCCGGCATCGCCCCCTTGCGGTAAAGCTGGGTTCCGTCGGCGGTCAGCGCCACATCGTAAACGCTGCCCGCGTCCGTCAGGCGCGCGGGGTCGACGGGAAGAGATACGTTTTCCTCGCGCCGCTGGCCCTGCGGCCCGTAAAAAACCAGACGGAAATCGTTGCGCGAGCGAAATAGACCGACATCGGTAAAGGCGTATTGCCCGTCCGCACCGATGGTCTGATGGTCCAGAAGCTGCGCGCCGCGATAAAGTTCGACATCCCAACCCGGTGTGGCGGATCCCGTAATGCCGGCAGCAGGGTTGAGATATACTCTGCCCGGGTCGATATTGGTGATGCGCACCCCGCTTCCCGCGTGCAGGCTGGTCTGCAACGCAAGCTGCGGCGGCGTCAGATCGCCGAGTTGATAGCTGCGGGCATGAAGGGGGCCAAGCAGGTCGGCGCGCGGCGAATCCTTGCGGTAATTGGCGCGCAATCCGGTCAATCCCTGATGTTCGTCGATCTGGCTGTGTGTCACCAGCACCCCGCCCGCGACATCACCGTGCGTCGCCACCGACATGCCGCCACTGGTGCCTGTATCGCCGGTCGCGCCGTCGCGTGTGTATCCGGCGTTCATCGTAACATCAACAAAGGGCACATCCGGCGCGTTGGACGGTGCGTCTTCGTGCATCGGCAGTTGCGGGCGCGCATTCGCGCGCACGCTCAATGGCGCACCGGCGCGATTCCTTCGTGCCTCGACCGGCAGCGGATCGGGCGAGGCGACGTTCAGCGTCAGGGTCTGGATTTCGGGTGCCAGAGTCAGCCCGAACCACCGCGCCAGTTCGTCGGCGGGGACGTAGATATCGCCATCGCGCGCGACGACGGCATCGGAGGGCGCATATTCGCCCGACGCCGTCCTGACCGTGTGCGTGGCGAGGTTGAGGTCGAAACGATTGCCCTCGCGGATATACCATCCATCCGCCGTCCCCTTGCCCGCGTTGATCGCGATCGGCAATTCCAGCGCCGCCGCGAAATCGCCCAGCGCGATGAGCAGGCGGCCCTGTTCGACCGTGGCCGAAACGATGCCTTCCACCGGCAGATCGCGGGGCAGCACGATGTTGAAAAACAGCGTCTCCCCTTCGGGCAGCACGACCGTTTCGCGTTTATCCGGCTTCAGGCCGAGTTGTGCATCCACCTGATCGAATTTTCCGCCCACGCTTGCGACAAAGCGTCGCGCAATTTCCAGCAGGGCCGCCTGCCGGGCGGGAGGCATCGGCATCGGCGGTTCCGCCACCACGGTTTCCGTCGTCGTATTTTTCGGGGTCGTATTTTTCGGGGTGGCCGCCCGCGCCGCGCAGGGCGGAATCAGTAAAAGGCCCGTCACCGCGGCCCATAGAAACAAATGTAACAGTGGGTTTTTCTTACGCCCAAGCATGCACGCGCATGGTTGCAAAGGGCGTGCCACAAACAATTGAAAACAGGTTATGTTTAACATTGCATTATGTATATGAACTTATTGAAAAGCTTTCATTTTTTCATATTCATTAATTGCGTGTGGCTTTTGTTAACCTTGTATTATCGATTCTTAACTTATGCTATTTTTTAGAAGATGATTCGGCTGAAAGGGGCGAAGAACTCGTAGCGGACCGGATCATTCTTAGTTTTGGGAATCGGAAAAATAACCTCTGGCGCATACGCATGTGCCCTTAAACGCAGGAGAATCCTCACATGAAGTTTCATTCTTTCAAGCAATATGCCCTGACGGGCGCTTTGATTGTCGGCCTTGGCCTTGCGCCGATGGCCGTCGTACGCGCGGCGGACAACGTCAACGTTAGCGCCACCGTCACGATTCTGGGCGCACTGACCGCCACCAAAGTGGCCGACATGGCTTTCGGCACTTGGTATTATGCCGCCGGCTCAACCGCCTCGACCCTGGTCAAGGATACGGCCGGCACCGTCACGGCGACCCCTGGTACCAGCGCCACGCTGACCAGCGTTGCCGCCAACTCGACCCCAGCGCAGGTAACCGTGCAAATTGGGGGTGGCTCTGCCTCGGAAAACAACACGACCGTACACATGTCGGTCGGGGCACTTGGCGCCTTTACGGACAACACGCATATCGCGCTGAGCAGCACCACCTATAAATACGGGGCCGCATCCGAAGCCAGCGTCACGCCCGGCGGCGCCGCCGTCAACGTCGTGATTTCCGATGGTACGGCCGCCGAACCTGTCTATCTGGGCGCGACCATCACGCTTACGGGTACGGCCGCCACCGGCGCCGATACCGCCAGCTTTAACGTCGCCTTCGCGTACTAAACCATCAAGTCAATTCGGGATTTCACCAGTCCCGCAAAAAAGGCGCCCGAACGGCGCCTTTTTTCGTTTACGGTCCTTTGCCGCCATCATTTCCCCACGGGGATCCATTTTTCGGCATAGATCGTCTTTTCATCATTGGCATCCGCATAGACGATATGCAGTTTTCCGCCGCTGAGCGCCTTGACCTTCAGCGGAAGGGTAAAATCGCGCTCACGTATCTCGCGGAAGATATTGGCATTGTTCAGGCCGCCGATATATCGGCGTGAGCCATCGGGTGATTCATAGGTTACGCCAAGCGTACCCTGAATGCCGTAAGGCCCTTCCTCGCGCGTGACCGGCACGGTCAATTCTATCGCGTGCGTGTCGGGGTTGATGCGCGTGGCGACGTCGCCGATCACCGCCTTGGCACGGCCATCGCCGACGCGATAGACGACAGGCACGCTGAACCCGACCAAAATTCTGACCGAAACCTTGTTATCCTTGATTTCGTTACCGTCGTCATCGGCGGCGGAATCGGGCAAGGATGTCTGTTGCAGCAGGAAATGCGCGCGGTAATCGCCGGAGGGCGGCACGGCCCCGTCAAGGCGCAGGGCCATACGGATTTTCTGTGCCGCGTGGGGCGCCAACGTCACCCGGCGCGGGGAAAAGACCAGATGTGCAGCCAGATCGAAATCCCCGTCAGGGGATGTTTCGACATTGTCGTAATTGCCCGTCTTTTCCTGCATACGCATGTGACGCCAAGCCATTTCGTAGGTTTCCACAGAATCGCCGGTATTGATGACCGTGACATCGGCATAACGCTGGTGCCCGGAAATCATCACCGTCATGGGCGACACGGCAATACCCGCGCGGGCCGGAACCACCGAGAAGGCGGTAAAAATCAAGAACAGGGCAAAAAGAAAGCGCAGGGTTTTCATGCTCATCGTCATATCCTCGTATGCTTCGTCCTTCCTAACCGGGAACAGTGCCGGACAAAAGCCGAAACCGGCGATTTTCCGTACCCTTTTCACATCAAAAATCGAAATAAAGCTGGATTGTGCCGGAATAGGCGCCCGACGCGTACCCGTTACCGTTTCCGGATGTATGCGCGACCGCGCCCAGATGCACGCTCATCGCGCCGCTGCCGTCTGTCGATCCGGGGGCGGTCACATCGAAATTATCCATCGTCATCTGTTCGCCAGCGCCTGCCGTCATCGCCTGGGTCTGGGTCGCGGTCACCGCATTGATCACCGTATTCGCCGGTAGGCCGGTGACGTTGTAGATGCCGGGGTGCGGCGCGCGGATTTGGGTCAGGCTGCCGGAATGGCTGTAGGACCCGTCGGCCGCCACGGTAATGGTGTAATCGCCGTTATTGTTCAGGATGAACCACTGTCCGAAATCCAGCGCCTGAACCACATTTGCGGTGGCGGCAACGGCCGCGGGCGCGGCGCACAGGGCCAAAAGGGCCATAAGTATCAGGGCAATCCGTTGCATGAATGTCCAGCTTTACCGCGCGGGAGGGCGCGCGGCAACCTGCAGAATCCCCGGTTTCCATACCTTATTGACGGGATTCCGCCAAAGCACGTACCATTGTAATGGGGGCGAATCAGCGTAAGTCCGCATATTCATTCAAAATTTCTTATCTGGTTCTCCTTGGGCTCATCTTCCGGACAGGGTTTTTCACCTGATGTCCTTCCTTTCAATGATTCGTCCGCCCTGGCGCGGACGGATTGTTACGATATTGAAAATCAAGTCCGGCGGCCCTGCGGCCATCGGATTCGTTTTCATGTTCGCCGCCCTTGCCGCCTGCGGCCCCACGTCCTCCTCTGCCGAACGCAACCCCAATGTCAGCGAGAATGTCAGCGAGGGCGCGGCCATCGCCGCGATCAGCGTGCCCCCCGGCATGGATGACCGCCCCCTTCAACCCGGCCAAAGCGGCACCGAATACATGCCCAATGGTTTGCCCGCCCTTGCCCCCGCGCGCGGGATCAACGCCGATACGATGTTCGCGCAGAAGCTTTCAAACGACGAGGCGCGTTTTAAACGGCTGGAAAATGCGGTCGCGGATATGCGCCGCGAATTCGACGCGATCAAGCCCGCCATCATCCGCCTGAGCGCGGTGGAAAGCGACATGGAGGAACTGGTCGCGCAGCTTCAGACGCTGGTGCCGAACGGCGGCGGCGCCTCCGCTGTCAAAGGCCGCTCGCGCGCCAATATCGACGATGCGATGTCGATCCCCGATATCGGTCCGATGCCGGACGCCCAAGCCGCCGACCTTACGCAAGAGCAAGTGAAACCGCCCACGAAGGCCCACAAGCCCACACCCGCAGCATCTGCCGCGCCACCTCCTGTCGCCCCGGCACCCCTCGTCCCGACGCCTGTCGCAGAATCCACGCCGCCGAAAGATGAAAAACCGGCCCCCGAAAAACCCGCGCCCGCGCCCGCATCCCCTGCCCAGTCCGGCGCGCAAAACGTATCGGCGCTGCGCGTGGGCGAACACACGGATTCCAAAGTCACGCGCACGCGCATCGTTCTCGATGTCGGGGCGAAGACGCCCTACAGCTACAACCTCGATAACAGCGAACATCTTTTGATGATCGAGCTGCCACAGGCAGGTTGGTCCACCGCACTCAAGGGCGGGGCCAAAAATTCATCCCTGCTGGCCGGATGGAGCGCCACTGCCGAAGGGTCGGGCGGCACCATCCTTGCCGTGCAGCTAAAATCAAACGCGCGGGTGGCCGGCGTCGACGCCATACCCGCCGGGAACGGCAAGCCGTTCCGCATCGTCTTCGACCTGGAGGTGTCCCCCTGAGCCCGGGAGACTCCAGGCCGTTTGTCGTGTGACCGCGGCGCCACCGGGAAGTTTCGGCTTCCGGCGTCGCGGCACACGATCTTTTTTAGTTTTGGTTACGCCATTTCAGCCAGGGTCGCGGCAAGCGTGTCGGCGGCCCAGTCCAGCTGTTCGCGCTCGATGATCAGCGGCGGCGCGAAACGCACCACCGTGCCGTGCGTGTCCTTGGAAAGCAGGCCCTTTTCCAGCAGCCGGTCACAGACTTGACGCGCCGTGGCGCGCGCGGGGTCGATCTCCATGCCGATCAACAGGCCGCGTCCGCGCACGTCGCGCACCAGCGGCGATTTGATCGCCCGCAGGCGGCCGAGCATATGTTCGCCCAGTTCCGCCGCGCGCTCGGACAGGCGGTCGTCACGCAAGATTTTGATCGCCTCGATCCCGATCGCGGCGGCAATGGGGTTGCCGCCGAAGGTCGAACCGTGGCTGCCGGCATCAAGCACGTCCATCACGTCGCGCCGCGCAAGAAACGCGGAAACCGGATAAATGCCGCCGCCCAATGCCTTGCCAAGCATCAGGCCGTCGGGTTTGTCGATTTCGTGCTGGAAGCAGAAATCGCGTCCGGTGCGGCCCATGCCGGTCTGGATCTCGTCGAGGAAGAAAAGCACATCGTGTTTGCGGCACAAATCCTGCGCCGCCTTCAAAAAGCCGGGCGGCGGCATCAATATCCCGCCCTCGCCCTGAATGGGCTCGGTCAGAAAGGCGCAGGTGTCGGGCGTGATCGCGGCTTCCAGCGCGGCCAGATCGCCAAACGGGATGATATCGAACCCCGGCGTCAGCGGGCCGAAGCCGCGTTTGTAGTCGGCGTCGGAGGAAAAACTGATGATGGTCGTGGTGCGGCCGTGGAAATTCCCGGCGGAAACGATGACGCGCTGGCGTCCGTCGGCGATGCCCTTGACCTGGTGGCCCCAGCGGCGCGCGACCTTGACCGCGGTTTCCACCGCCTCGGCCCCAGAATTCATCGGTTGCAGCACGTCCATGCCGGTGAATTCGCAAAGCGTCTGCGCGAATTCGCCCAGACGGTCGGTGTGGAACGCGCGCGCGGGTATGTCGAGCCGGTCGAGCTGGTCCATCAGCGCCTGTTTGATGCGCGCGTTCAAATGCCCGAAGCTGACCGCGGAATAAGCGGAAAGGAAATCGAGGTATTTGCGCCCTTCGGTATCCCAAAGCCACACCCCGTCGCCGCGATTGAGGACGATCGAAAGCGGCTTGTAAATCTGGGCCAGATACTGGCGTTCACGCGCGATATAAGCGTCGGTTTTATTCCCGGCAGGAATGTGGTCCGTCATGGAATTGCCCTCCTTCGCTGATATGTTCATTATACCACAAAACAACCCGAACCCGGATTGCACCGCAGCATGAGCGTCACGCCTTTCAAACGCCCGTCCAACCAGAACCAACCGCCGCTTTTGAACCTGCCGCCGCTGACGGCATGGACCTTGACGCTTCTGGTCGCGATCGAAATCGCGCTTAAATTCGGGCCTGCCGACGTCGTGCTGCCCCTCGCTTACCGTTTCACGTTCATCGCGGCGCGATTTACCGTGCCCGGCCTGTGGCAGGACAGCGCGGTTCTGACGCCCGTCACCTATCTGTTCATCCATGGCGGCTGGCTGCATGTGGCGATGAACGGGTTGATGCTGATGGCTTTCGGCGCTGCGTGCGAACGGATGCTGGGCGCAAAGCGCACGGCGATCCTGTTTCTGGCCAGCGGTATCGTGGCGGCAGCGGCGGAATTCGCCATCGCGCCGCATTCCACCCAGCCGATGGTGGGCGCGTCGGGCGCGCTGTCGGGCCTGTTCGCCTATGTCATTTTGCGCTTGCAGGCGGACGGACGGATGCAAGCCGGTCGTTACGGGATCTGGGGCGTCGCAGCGCTGTGGATCGGCCTGTCGCTGGCGATGTCGGCGATGGGGAATTTCATCGGCGTGGGCGACGTCGCATGGGCCGCGCATGCGGGTGGATTCATCGCGGGCGTGCTGCTTGCGCGGCTGCGTTACTTCGCCTGAGGATTCTTCGTATCCGCGGCCTGCGCCACGAATGCGGCGGGCCCGTTTGAAAGCTTGAGCGAAATTTCGCCGATTAGTTTCGCGTCCTTGACCGAATCCGCGTAATCCAGCGCGCGTTGCCATTGATAGCGCGCCTCAAGCGAACGTCCGGTGCGCGCATAGACGTCGCCCAGATGGTCGTTAAGCACCGGATCGTAGGGCTTGAGCGAAACGGCGCGTTCCAGCAGCGTCGTCGCCTGAGTCAGGTCGCCCTGACGGTAGAACACCCAGCCGAGCGAGTCGGTGATATACGGGTCCTGCGGCGCGCGGGCCATCGCGCGCATCAGCATCTGCCGCGCCTGCGCCAGGTGAAGGTTCTTGTCGGCCCAGCTGTAGCCCAGAAAATTAAGCACTTGCGGGTTTTCCGGACGGTATTCAAGCGCGGTCTTGAGATCCGCTTCCGCCTTCGGCCATTCGCCCAGTTCGTCCTCGGCCATCGCGCGCACGAAATAAACCGACCAGAGATCGTCATCGACGCGGCCGCCGGACATCTGCACCGCGCGGTCGTAACTAGCCACCGCCTTGCTGTAATCGCCCGCATCGCGGTAAATCTCGCCCAACGCGTAGGCGATGCGCGGTTCCGGGCTTTTTTCGAGCAGGGATTCGAGCTGGGATTCGGCCTGATCGGTCTTGCCGCCTGCGGCGCGCAACTGGGCCAGCCGGATCTGGGCGTCAACATAATCGGGATCGCCGGGCTGGACGCCTTCATAGATCGCGGCGGCATCGGCTTCTCGTTTCTGTTCCTCGAAAATCGTGCCGACCAGCAGGGCAAGACCCGGCACGTCGCCGCGGATCATGCGGCCAAGCTGGGCGAAGATCAGCGCGGAATCGGCGGCATGGTCGGCCAGCATCGTCTGGGCCAGATCCATGAAGGCCAAGCCCACGCCCGCGGTCACGCCCTTGAGGTGGTAGGAATACTGCGCGGGCATATCCGGCGTGCGCCCCTGATCGAGGGCGTCGAGCCAGGCCTTCGCCTGCTTGTCCATGGGATTGAGGCGCAATGCCTCGTTCAGCGCGGCGCGCGCCTGTTCGGTGCGGTGCTGGCGAATGTTGTAAGCCGCGATCATCAGCGTACCCGACGGGGTCAGCGGCACGCGCGCCAGCGCGTCGAACACGCGGTTGGCGACATCGGTCTGCCCCGCCCATTCGGCGGCAAGACCGCGATGCAGCGCCTGCAGCAGCGCCAGACCGTCGACTCCGGAATCGAGCGGAAGGCCGCGACCCGCCTTGATCCAGCTGATCAAAACCGGCTGGACGAAGGCGACCAGCGCGGGCGAACGCAGCGTCCCCAGAAGTTTTTGCGCGCCCACCAGATCGCCGCCGCGCACCGCGCGCGCCAGCAGCACGACCGTAGCCAGATCGTGCCCGTCGCCGGCCACCGTGGCCCCGGCACCGCCCTGCGCCTGATCGGGGTCGATATTGTCAAGTTGCGCCGCGTATTGCGCGGCACGGTCGAACTGCCCCGCGCTGAGCGCGAGCAGCATCATGCGCAGCATCGTCGTCGGGTCGTTCGCGTTCGGGTCGGAAAGCTTGTCGAGATACGTGTTGGCCGTGGCCCAGTCGTGCTGGTCCTGCGCGAAATTGGCGGCCAGAACATCGCCGGTCACGGTTTCATTGGGCGTCCAGTTCGCCGCGGCCTGCGCCTGTGGGCGGGTGGCGGCGCCATCGGCGCCCGTATCTTCCCCACCACCATGCGGCCGGGGTGACCGGGCGATCGCGTAGGCGAGAAAACCAAGCGCGATCAGGATGATCAAAGTGGGAAGGCGTCGTTGCGTATTCATTACATGGCCCCGTAATTCGGCCCGTCGCCGCCCTGCGGCACGGTCCAGTCGATGTTTTGCGACGGATCCTTAATGTCGCAGGTCTTGCAGTGTACACAATTCTGCGCGTTGATCTGAAAGCGTTTTTTGCCGTCTTCCTCGACAATCTCGTAAACGCCGGCCGGACAGTAACGCTGTGCCGGTTCGGCGTATAGCGGCAGGTTGACGTCGACGGGTATCGTCGGATTGCGCAAGCGCAGGTGGCAGGGCTGGTCCTCGGCATGATTGGTGTTGGACAAGAACACGGATGAAAGCCGGTCGAAGGTGACGACGCCATCCGGTTTGGGATAGGCGATTTGCGGGTAATCGGCGGCCTTGCCGGTACAGGCGTAATCGTCGTGGTTTTTCAGGGTATAGGGCAAAAGCCAGCCGCCCAGCGTCTGGAACGCCGCGTTGATCAGGCCCATGACCAGCCCGCGATTGAAGCCGGGGCGGATGTTGCGCACGCGGTAAAGTTCACGGTACAGCCAGCTTTCGCGGAACAGGGACGTGTAATCCTTCGCGCCCGCGATCGCCTCGGCCGCCAGCATCCCCGACTTGATCGCGGCGTGGTTGCCCTTGATCTTGGCGACGTTCAGGAAACCGGCCGTGTCGCCGACCAGAAGCCCGCCGGGGAAGGTCAATTTCGGCAGGGATTGCAGCCCGCCTTCGGAAAGCGCGCGCGCGCCATAGGCGATGCGCTTGCCCCCTTCGAGCAGCGGGCGCACGGCGGGATGAAGTTTAAAACGCTGCATTTCCTCGAACGGCGAAAGATACGGATTTTTGTAATCAAGACCGGTGACGAAGCCGATCAGCACCTGGTTGTTTTCTGCGTGATAGACGAAGGAACCGCCATAAGTGTCTGATTTCAGCGGCCAGCCCAGTGTGTGGACGCACAGGCCGGGGCGGTGTTTTTCGGGCAAAACCTCCCACACCTCCTTGACGCCGAGGGCATAGGTCTGCGGCTGCGTCCCTTTGCGCAGGTCGAATTTGTACATCACCTGCTTGGCCAGGGAACCGCGACAACCTTCCGCCAGCACAGTGGTTTTTGCGTGCAGTTCCATCCCCGGCTGAAATTGCGCCGTGTGTTCGCCGCGCTTGTCGACGCCCATGTCGCCGGTCGCGACGCCGATGCAGACATTGTCGCGGTAAAGCATTTCGGCAGCAGCGAAGCCGGGATAGATTTCGACACCCAGCTCCTCGGCCTGACGGGCAAGCCAGCGGCCAAGTTCGCCAAGCGAGATGATATAATTGCCGCGATTGTGCATCTGCGGCGGGGTGGGCAGGCGAAAGGCGCGCGTGCGGGTCAGGAACAGGAAACGGTCGTCGCCGCAAGGCTGGCGCAAGGGCGCGCCGCGTTCCTTCCAATCGGGGATAAGCTCGTCAAGGCCGCGCGGCTCGAACACCGCGCCGGAAAGCAAATGCGCGCCAACCTCGGACCCCTTTTCCAGCACGCAGACGCTTAACCCCGCATCAAGCTGTTTCAAGCGGATCGCACAGGCAAGCCCCGCAGGTCCGGCGCCGACGATCACGACGTCATAGGCCATTACGGAGCGGTCGGGACGAATGGGGGCAGGATCGGAATCGGTCATAAGGAGGAACCGGGCATCTTTCGGTGGCAGGTTTCGGTGGCAGGCGTTTTTCGTGTCTGCTACGACTATGACATCCGGCACCGACAATGCAAAGGCCATGGGACATCCTTTCACACACGCGCTGCAATGGCATCTCGACAACGGCGTCGAAGTGGCCGTCGACGATGCCCCGGTCAACCGGACCGCGAAAAAGGCGTCGCCCCAGCCCATGACCATGTCCGGTGCCATGTCCGGTGCCACGCCCGGTGCCACGCCCGGCGCCGCCGGGCCTGTCCCCGCATCCACTACCGTATCCGCCATCGAATCCTCCGGGGCATACGCGACGGCACGACGTCCGGCCGCAAGCGGCAGCCATGCGCAGGCGGTGCACGACGCCGCCACGGCGGCGCGCGCGGCAATGACTTTGGAAGATCTGCGCACGGCGATTCGCGATTTCGACGGGCTGGACGTCAAACGCACCGCGACCAACATGGTCTTCGCCGACGGCAACCCCGGCGCACCGGTAATGGTGATCGGCGAGGCGCCGGGAGCGGACGAAGACCGACAGGGCCTGCCTTTTGTCGGGGTTTCGGGCCAGTTGCTGGATCGCATGTTCGCATGCATCGACCTTGCGCGCGGCGCGCAGGACGCCGCCCGGGCGCTTTATATCAGCAACATCCTCAACTGGCGGCCACCGGGCAACCGCACTCCGAGCGAGGCGGAAATCCAGATCGCCCTGCCCTTCATCGAACGGCACATCGCCCTGATCCGCCCGCGATTTCTGGTGCTGGCCGGCGCGGTGGCGGCCAAGGGGCTGATGGCCACGGACCAGTCCATCTCGCGTCTGCGCGGCAAGTTTTACACCTATAAACCCGTGACGCCGGATATCGGCGCGGGGCTGGAACCGTTCAGCCAGAAGCCGCGAATCCTACCCACTTATCACCCGTCTTTCCTGTTGCGTACACCGGTGCAAAAGCGCAAGGCGTGGCAGGATCTGTTGTTGTTATCCCAAGAGCTTGCGGCACTACCGCAATAATATTTCACGGTTACGAAAAATTTTTACCGGGCAGGCTGGACTCTCTCCCCCGGCCCCACTATTCGCCCTAGAATGGGTGTGTTTCCTGAACCGCGTTATCGCAAGCGTATCGGGGGGGCCGTCGTAACGGCCGCCGCAATATGCGCATGCCTGTACGTTTTCGTACCCAAGGCGCGGGCCAGCGGCGACATCATTCCCATACCCGTTTCGCGTCCGGCTCCAGCCGCGCTCGCGTCCGACTCCAATACCGCGCCGTCGGCGAACGCGATGCGGCTTTCGGCGCACGACGTCGCGCTGTACCGCAAGATATTCGCCGCGCAACGACGCGGAGACCGCGGCGCGGTGCGCGCGCTTGAAGCGAAGCTGGAGGATTCCAGCCTGCTTGACTGGGCGCATATGACGCGCGATGCGCACAATGCCGGGTCCAGCATCTGGCTGCCGGAGGGCGTCGCCGATGCGCCGCGCGTCTATCGTTCACCCCTGCCCCGCACGCCGAAGCAACAGGACGCGGCGGATTCGATCGCGCGGGCGGTCGGGCTTTTGCTCAAGACCGACGATCTGGCGCAGGCGGAAGGCATCGCGCGCCGCGCGCTGGCGGCGGGCACGCTGGACCGGATCGAATACGCAAGGCTGATCGGCAATATCGCCGCCGCGCATCTTTACAGCAACCACGCGCAGGCGGCACAACGGCTTGGGCATCTGGCCCTGCAAATCGGCGGGACGCTCGTGCCCGAAGCGGCATGGACCGCGGGGCTTGCCAGCTGGACGCTGGGCGATTACGCGCGGGCGGGACAATATTTCGCCTGGGCGCCGCATTCGGCCTATGCCGACAAGAATTTGCGCGCGGCATCCGCCTATTGGGCGGGGCGCGCGGCCATGCGCACCGGACATTACAAGGCGGTGTCGCGCTGGCTGGCCGAGGCCGCGCGTTATCCGCGCCAGTTTTACGGCCTGATCGCGACCCGCGCCCTGGGTGCGCGGTTCGATTTCAACTGGTCGGTACCGCCTTTGGGCAACCGGCATTTGCAGATACTGGCCCAGAACCCCGGCGCGGTGCGCGCGCTCAAGCTCGCGCAGGCGGGGCAGATGGACATGGCGCGGCTGCAATTGCAACTGCTTGACGAAAAATCCGCGCCGCAATGGCGCGAGGCGCTGGCCGCGCTGGCGGTCGGCGTGCTCGACCCCGCGTCGGTGATGCGGATCGCCAGCTTGTTGCAGCATCCGGCGGGCGGGCGCGTCGATACCGCGTTCTATCCCGTGGCGCCGTGGCAGCCCAAGGACGGATACCGGCTGGAACCCGCGCTGCTGAACGCCTTTATCCGGCAGGAATCGCGATTCCGGGTCGCCGCCACCAATAAAAGCTCGGGCGCGCGCGGGCTGTTGCAGATGATGCCGCGCACCGCGCGCGCAATGGACAAGGTGGCGGCAGACCCCGCCGCGCTGGCCGATCCCGCGACGTCGATGATGATCGGGCAGAAATATATCGAAAGACTGCTCGATCGCACGGACGGCAACCTGTTCGAGGCGGCGATCGCCTATAACGCCGGCCCCGGCAATCTGGCCACGTGGAAGGCGCGGTTCGCAGGCATAGACGACCCGCTTTTATTCATCGAACTGATCCCGTATCAGGAAACGCGCGGCTATGTCGAAAAGGTGATGGCGAATTACTGGATCTATTCCCTGCGGCTGGACGCCGGTGGAAACGGCATCGCGACACTGGACGCCGTGGCGGCCGGGCACCCCGCGCAATACGCCCGCGCCACCAACCGCGACTTGAGCCACGATTCCAACGATATCGTCGTCGGCGCGGTGCAGGATGACGACGTCCCCACCAGCCGGTAAGGCATCCGCGCCGCAGAAATGCCGCTTGCATTTGCCGGCGCCGCTTGGCACTAATAGGGCCTTCCTTTCAGCGTTTTACAGGCGGTTTTCAATGGTTTCGGTCAAGGACATTCGCGCGGAGTTTCTTAATTTCTTCGTCGGCAAGGGGCATACGCATGTCGCCTCCAGCCCGCTGGTGCCACAGAACGACCCGACATTGATGTTCGCCAATTCCGGCATGGTGCAGTTTAAAAACGTGTTCACCGGCGCGGAAAAACGCCCCTATACCCGCGCCACCACCGCGCAGAAAAGCGTGCGCGCGGGCGGCAAGCACAACGATCTGGACAATGTCGGGTATACCGCGCGGCACCATACGTTCTTTGAAATGCTGGGGAATTTTTCGTTCGGCGATTATTTCAAGGACGACGCGATCGCCTTCGCGTGGGAGCTGGTCACCAAGAATTTCGACATGAACAAGGACAAGCTTCTGGTCACCGTACATTCGAGCGACGAGGAAGCCGCCGCGATCTGGAAAAAGGTCGCGGGTTTCCACGATTCCAAAATCATCCGCATCCCGACCAACGACAATTTCTGGATGATGGGCGATACCGGGCCGTGCGGCCCGTGTTCGGAAATCTTTTACGATCAGGGCGACAAGCTGCAAGGCGGCCCTCCTGGCTCGCCCGATCAAGACGGCGACCGGTTCCTCGAATTCTGGAACCTCGTGTTCATGCAGTTCGAGCAGGAGCCGGACGGCAAGGGCGGACATATCCGCAAGCCTTTGCCCAGACCGTCGATCGACACCGGCATGGGGCTGGAGCGCATCGCCGCCCTGCTGCAGGGCAAATATTCCAATTACGACATCGATCTGCTTCGTTCGATCATCGAGCATGTGGCGCAGATCACCGGCGTCAATCCGGACGGGCCGCAGGCGGCCAGCCACCGGGTGATCGCGGACCATCTGCGCTGTTCCGCCTTCCTTCTGGCCGACGGGGTGATGCCGTCGAACGAAGGGCGCGGCTACGTGCTGCGCCGGATCATGCGCCGGGGCATGCGCCATGCGCATATTCTGGGTGCGCAGGAGCCGTTGATGTACAAGCTGGTGCCGACGTTGATCAGCACGATGGGTGAGGCGTACCCGGAACTGATCGCGGCATCGGCCCTGATCACCGAAACACTGAAGCTTGAAGAAACCCGCTTCAAGCGCACGCTGGAGCGCGGGTTGCGCCTGCTCGACGACGAAACGCAAAACCTTGCCAAAGGCGGCACGCTTTCGGGCGAGGTCGCGTTCAAGCTGTACGACACTTACGGGTTTCCGGTGGATCTGACCGCCGACGCGCTCAAACCGCGCGGCATCGCCGTCGATATGGACGAATTCAACGCCTCGATGGAAAAACAAAAAGAGGAAGCACGCAAACACTGGGCCGGATCGGGCGAAGCCGCGAACGACAAGGTCTGGTTCGAGATTCTGGAGCAATGCGGGCCGAGCGAATTCCTTGGCTACGCCCAAAATCAGGCGGAGGGCAAGGCGCTGGCGCTGATCCGCGAGGGCGCGCGCGTGAAAGAAGCCAAGGCCGGCGAAACGGTCTGGATCGTCGCCAATCAAACACCGTTCTATGCCGAATCCGGCGGACAGGTCGGCGACGAAGGCCGGATCGCGGGCGAGGGTTTCGCGGGAGAGGTGTTCGATTGCCAGAAACATCTGGGCAAGATCTGGGCGCACGGAGTGCGCGTGACCAAGGGCACGATTCGCGAGGGCGACGCCATCGACCTTTCCATCGACATCGCGCGGCGCGATTTCATCCGTGGCGCGCACTCGGCGACGCATTTGCTGCACGAGGCCCTGCGCCGCCGGCTGGGCACGCATGTCGCGCAAAAAGGTTCGCTGCAGACGGCGGGGCGCACGCGGTTCGATATTTCGCAACCCGTGCCGATGAGCGCCGAGGATATTTCTGCCGTGGAGACCGAGGTCAACGCCCGCATCCGCGCCAATTCCGATATCGTCACGCGGGTCATGCCGCTGGACGAAGCACGGGAAAGCGGCGCCATGGCCCTGTTCGGCGAAAAATACGATTCCGAAGTGCGGGTCGTGTCGATGGGCGGACGCGAGGACGGCGCGGCCAAGGAATTCTCGGTGGAGCTTTGCGGCGGCACGCACGCCAAGCGCACCGGCGACATCGGCGCGTTCAAGATCGTTTCCGAATCCGCCGTGTCGGCGGGCATCCGCCGGATCGAGGCGGTGACCGGCGATGCCGCCATCGCCTATCTTTCGGGACGGGATTCGATGCTTCAGAAAACCGCGCAGCTTCTCAAGGCCGCGCCGGACGACGTGCCGGGCCGGGTCGAGGCGCTGGTCGAGGAGCGCAAACGGCTGGAAAAAGAGGTCGCGGATCTGCGCCGCAAACTGGCCGCCGGGGGCGGCGGCGCGGCGGCGCCCGAGGTCAAGGAAGTGGGCGGGGTGAAATTCACCGCACGGGTGCTGGCCGATATTCCGGCGGGCGACCTTAAACCCCTGGCCGACGACCTGAAATCCAAACTCGGGTCCGGCGTCATCGCGCTGGTCGCGATCAACGAGGGCAAGGCGTCGCTGGTCGTCGCGGTCACCGACGACCTGACCAAGAAATTCTCGGCCGTGGATCTGGTCAAGGCCGGGGCGGAAGCGCTGGGCGGCAAGGGCGGCGGCGGACGCCCAGACATGGCGCAGGCGGGCGGGCCGGACGGCAGCCGCGCCGAGGACGCGGTGCGCGCGATCGAAAGCAAGCTCGCGGCCTGACACTCGATGAAAAAAACACCCCCGCCCAGTTTCACCTCTGGCATGGACCCGCACGAGGGACGCGAGTTGGAATTGATGCTGATGGGCGAGAAAAAAGCCGCGCTGTTCGCCGATTTCGTCAATCGCGACGGAACGGCCAATGAGGCCGCGATTCCCGAACGCGCCTTCGCGCCGCATATCGAAGCCGGACGCATCAAACGTTTTTCGACCGATAGGTCGATTCCAAATCTCGGGCGCGTCTATCGCACCGTGGTTTTCACCTTGCCGACCGAAGCATGGCGCGCGGGTGCGCTGATGTGGTTACAAGGATTTCACGACGACCATGCGCATCTCATGACCGGGCGGATTTTGGGATATAGCGAGCCGCAAATCGCGGCGTATCTGGAATTCCAGTCTTCAACCGTGCACCAGGATATTTCATAATCCTGCCTCAATTTCGTCCATAACCCGGACTTATTTCACCACAATCCAGGCGCAGCGTTCCCATCGCCGACGGGTCGCTTTTGACCCGCATCGGTTTACCCCTTTGGAGACTTCCATGACCTCGTTCAAATCCACCCTGCTGGCGGCCGCTTTGATGACCGCTTTCGTCGCCCCGGCTTTCGCGCAGGACGCATCCATGAACACCGACGCCACCGCGTCCGCGCCGGTCGCAAGCACGACCACCGATGCGACGACGACCGCCACCACGCCTGCGCCCAAGGCCGAAGCCGTGAAGAAGCACGTCAAAAAAGCCAAGCACGAAGCCAAGAAAAAAGCCAAGCGCGCAAAAAAAGCCCAGATGAAAGCCAAAGCTGAAACCACCACGGATTCGAGCACCAGCACGGATTCCAGCACCGATACCGCCGCGCCCGCCGCGCAGTAACGGCAGACACTTCCCAAAAGGAAGCGGGGCGTCCTTGCGGCGCCCCGCTTTTTATCGCCCACACGGTTATTGCGCCGATGCGGGCGGCATGGTGAAGTTGTCGCGCCATGTTTCGTCACACGCGCGGTTCGCATTCGTCCTTACCCGAAATCCGGGAATCTATTCCTGTTTCCGGCGGCACGGCGTGGAAGCGGGCGCTGAGCTTCGCCGGGCCAGGCTATCTGGTGGCCACCGGGTACATGGACCCGGGCAACTGGGCGACGTCGATCGCGGGCGGTTCGGCCTTCGGCTATACGCTTTTGTCGGTCGCGCTTTTATCCAACATCATTGCGATGCTGTTGCAGGCTTTATGCGTGCGCCTTGGCATCGGCGCGGGACGCGATCTGGCGCAGGCATGCCGCGACGCGTTTCCCCGGCCCATCGCCTTTTTTTTGTGGGTCATGGCGGAAATCGCCATCTGCGCCACCGATCTGGCCGAAATCATCGGCACCGCCATCGCGCTGCAGATCCTGTTCGGTATTCCGCTGGGGATCGGCGTCATCGTCACCACGCTGGACGTCTTTCTGGTGCTTGCGCTCCAGAATCTCGGCTTCCGATGGATCGAGGCGTTCATCATCTCGCTGCTGGTCGTCATCGCCGCGTGTTTCGGTATCGAAATCGCGCTGGCGCGGCCCGATTTCGCGGCGGTGCTTTCCGGGTTCGCGCCCGATCTTTCGATCGTGCGCAATCCGGACATGCTGTATATCGCGCTCGGCATTCTGGGCGCCACGGTGATGCCGCATAACCTGTATCTGCATTCCGCGATCGTACAAACGCGAGCGGTCGGCACCAGCGAGGCGGAACGGCGCGCGGCGATCCGCTACGCCAGCTGGGATTCCTCGGTCGCGCTCATGCTCGCGCTTTTCGTCAATGCCGCGATTCTAATTCTGGCGGCGGCGACGTTCCATTTCAGCGGGCACCGCGATGTCGCGGATATCACTACCGCCTCGACGCTGCTCAATCCCCTGCTCGGGTCGGGTATCGCGGCGCTGGCCTTTGCCGTCGCGCTATTATGTTCCGGGCTCAATTCAACCGTGACCGCGACCATCACCGGGCAGGTGGTGATGGAGGGGTTTGTGCATATCCGCCTTAAACCCGTCTGGCGTCGGCTTTTGACCCGCGGCATCGCGATACTGCCCGCGATCGCGGCGGCACTATATTACGGCGCCGAAGGCACCACTAAGCTGCTTGTCGCCTCGCAAGTCGTCCTGAGCCTGCAACTGCCCTTCGCGATGGTGCCGCTGGTGTGGTTTACCGCGCAGAAAAGCAAGATGGGCGCATTCACCGCCCCGCGCTGGATGAGCGCCGCGGCGATCGCCTCAAGCGCGCTGATCATCGGGCTGAATGTCAAGATGCTGGCGGATTTCTTTCCCTAGTCAGGCCGCTTCGTCGGATTTGATTTTCGGCTTCGGCAGATCGAGCTTGATGTGCAGGTCCTTGAGCTGTTGCGCGTCAACCTCGGACGGGGCGTTCATCAGCAAGTCCTCGAACGCGCCGTTCATGACGAAGGGATAGACTTCGCGCAAATTGGGTTCGTTCGCGAAGATCATCACGATGCGGTCGATGCCGTAGGCGCAGCCGCCGTGCGGCGGGGCGCCGAACATCATCGCATTCAGCATGCCGCCGAATTTGCGTTCGAGCACATCGCGCCCGTAACCCGCGAGGGCAAACACGCGCTCCATGATCTCAGGCTTGTGGTTGCGGATCGCGCCCGAAGCCAGTTCGTACCCGTTGCACACACAGTCGTACTGGTGGGCCTTGATGGCTAGCGGGTCGGCCGCATCCAGCGCGGCGAGGCCGCCTTGCGGCATCGAGAACGGGTTGTGCGCGAAATCGAGCTTGCCGGTTTTTTCGTCCATTTCGTACATCGGGAAATCGACGATCCAGCAGAATTTATAGACGCCCTTCTCGCGGACGCCCATATCGTCGCAGATTTTATCGCGCGCCTTGCCCGCGAATTTCGCGGCGGCGTTTTCCTTGTCGCAGACAAAGAACACGGCGTCGCCGCTTTCAAGACCTGCCAGTTTCTTCAGGTCTTCCTGCGCGGCTTGCGGCACGAACTTGGCAATGGGGCCCTTGCCCTCGGCGCCATCGAACACGATGTAACCCAAGCCCGGCGCGCCTTCGCCGCGTGCCCAGTCATTGAGTTTATCGAAGAAGCTGCGCGGCTGGCCCGACACCTTGGGCGCGCGGATGGCGCGCACAACCCCGCCCGCCTGGATCACGCCCTTGAAGGCCTTGAATTCGACATCGTCGCGTTTGAACACGTCGGTCACGTCGCAAATTTCAAGCGGGTTGCGCAGGTCCGGCTTATCGGAGCCGTATTTGAGCATCGCCTGCGCATACGGAATGCGCTGCCACGGCCATTGCGTGACCGTGTGCGGGGTGCCCTGCCAATTCGAGAATTCCTGAAACAGGCCGCCGATGACGGGTTCCATGGTCGAGAACACGTCGTCCTGCGTGACGAAGCTCATTTCCACGTCAAGCTGATAGAATTCGGCCAGACGATCGGCGCGGCCGTCTTCATCGCGGAAGCAGGGCGCGATCTGGAAGTAACGGTCGAAACCGGACATCATCAGCAATTGCTTGAACTGCTGCGGAGCCTGCGGCAGGGCATAGAACTTGCCCGGATGCACGCGGGAGGGCACAAGGAAGTCGCGCGCGCCTTCGGGGCTCGAAGCCGTCAGGATGGGCGTCTGGAATTCGTTGAAGCCTGAATCCGTCATGCGCTTGCGGATGGAGGACACGACCGCCGAGCGCAGCTTGATTTTTTTCTGCATCTTTTCGCGGCGGAGGTCGAGGTAACGGTATTTGAGGCGCACATCCTCGCCCGCGTCTTCATCGGATGCCACCTGCAGCGGCAGCACCTTGGCCGCGGATTGCAGCGTCGCCGTTTCGATCACGACCTCGATACCACCCGTCGGGAGTCTGTCGTTCGTCGTCCCCGCCGCGCGGGCCACCACCTTGCCATCCACCGTGATCACGGATTCGACACGCCAGTGCGAAATCTCGTCAAACTGTTTGTGCCCGCCCGGAAGCACCACCTGTGTCAGGCCGAAGGTATCGCGCAGGTCGATGAACAGCAGACCGCCGTGATCGCGCACCGAATGGATCCAGCCGGAAAGACGGACGGTTTGCCCCACATGGTCGGGGCGAAGGGCGGCGCAATTATGGGTACGATAGGCGTGCATGACGGTTCATCCTTGTTTTCGGGGCGTATTTAACCGCCTGGCCGTCCAAAGGCCAAGGGAATTCATGCGTGTACACACCCGGACCACATAAATCCATTCGATTTATGCGATCGCGCGGACGCCGCCGGGCCACATGCCGAATTTCCTTGGCGGACACGGATAGCAGCGTTAAAACCCGTGTTCATGAGCAAACCGCCTTTTTTGGCCCTCGACACCGAATTCCTGCGCGAACGCACCTATTACCCGCAACTTTGCCTTGTGCAGGTGGCTGCGCCGGAGGGCGATGCCATCCTGCTCGACCCCATTTCGGGCGACGATATGAGCGACCTTGAGGCCGCGCTTTTCGACCCCGACGTCGTCAAGGTGTTCCACGCCGGGCGGCAGGATCTGGAGATTTTCGTGCGCCTGTTCGGCCGGGTGCCGGCGCCGCTGTTCGATACGCAGATCGCGGCGATGGCCCTGGGGTACGGCGAATCCGTGTCCTATGCCGCGCTGGTCGCCGATGTCTGCCGCCATTCGATCGACAAGTCGCAACAATACACGGACTGGTCGATCCGGCCTTTGCGTGCCGAACAACTGGCCTATGCCGCGGACGACGTCCTGTACCTGCGCACGGTGTACGAGAATTTCTGCGAACGGCTGGAGCGCCGGGGCCGCCGGTCGTGGATCGAGGAGGAGATGGCGGCGCTGACCAATCCCGCGATTTACAGCGTCGATCCCGACCATGCGTGGGAACGGGTGAAGATCCGGTCGGACAAGCCGCATGTTCTGGCGGTTTTGCGCGCGCTGGCCGCGTGGCGCGAGCGCGAGGCGCAGCGCCGCGATATCCCGAAGGGACGCGTGTTCAAGGACGAAACCCTGGCTGAAATCGCCATGACCCAGCCGCGCGACGCGCGTTCGCTGGCCCGCGTGCGCGGTTTTCCCACGGATCTGGCCGAAAAAAATCTTGGGCAGACGATTTTGAAGATCATCGAGGAGGCACTGGCCCTGCCGCGCGAGGAAATGCCACGCATTGTTCGCGCCAAGCCCTTTCCGCAAGAGCTGCAACCGGTCTTGGAAATGCTTAAGATGCTGCTGCGCATCCAGGCATCGGAGGCCGGGATCGCGCCCCGGCTTCTGGCCGATTCCGACGACCTTCAGGCGCTGGCCATCGGCGGCGAAAACGCGCCCGTTCCCTGCCTTTCCGGCTGGCGGCGCGCCGTGTTCGGCGAACAGGCGCTGGCGCTGACTTCGGGACGCCTGTCTTTATCCGTGGATAAGGGCCAGATTGTCAAAACTCACACTTGATGCTGCAGCGCGTTGCATGCTGAATTTCTTGACTAAGGATATTGTATTTTCGTAATATCGCCCTGCTTTTGTATGGCAGACTATAAAAACGCTAGCGCATAGACGTTGGTTATGTATCTAGGGATTGATGTTGGCACATCGGGTGTGAAGGCTCTACTGACCGATTCTGAGTTTCAGATATTGGACAGGGAGACCGTATCCCTTCCTATTTCGCGTCCGCATCCCCTGTGGTCCGAGCAAAGCCCGGAGGATTGGTGGACAGCAACCCGCAGCGCCATCGATGCGATCAAGGCGCGACGCCCCAAGGATATCGCCCAAGTCCGCGCCATCGGACTTGCTGGTCAGATGCACGGCGCTGTCCTTTTGGACAAGAACGACAAGGTGCTGCGCCCGGCCATCCTGTGGAACGACGGTCGCTGTGCCGAGGAATGCGCTCTTATCGAGCAATCCGTTCCCGATTCCCGCGCCATTACCGGCAACATCGCGATGCCGGGCTTCACCGCCCCAAAACTGCTGTGGGTCAAGCGCCACGAGCCTGATATTTTCGCGCAGGTCGCCTGCGTGCTTCTTCCCAAGGATTATATCCGCTTCCGCATGACGGGCGAAAAGCTGGGCGACATGTCGGATTGCGCCGGCACGCTCTGGCTTGACGTCAACAAACGTTGCTGGTCCGACAAAATGCTGGCCGCGTGCGACCTGTCCGAAAAACATATGCCAAAGCTTTGCGAGGGAGATTCCGTCGCGGGTACTTTGCGGTCCGACCTTGCCGAACGCTGGGGCATGAATCCTGGCGTTATTTTTGCCGGCGGCGGCGGCGACAATGCTGCGGGCGCCGTTGGTATCGGCGCGGTTCGCGACGATCAGGCCTTTATTTCCCTTGGCACGTCCGGCGTTTATTTCGTTGCGACCAACCAGCACTGTGCAGCGCCGGAACGTACGGTCCACGCCTTCTGCCACGCGCTCACGGGCCGCTGGCACCAGATGGGTGTGATTTTGAGCGCCGCTTCCTGCGTCAAGACGGCAACCGGCTGGCTTGGCGCGCATGACGAAGCCGAATTGTGCGCACCTCTTGAAAAGCACTTCAACACCGACCTCAATACCGTTTTCCTGCCCTATCTGTCGGGCGAACGCACCCCGCACAACAATCCGAACGCGACGGGCTGCTATGTTGGCATGACCCATGATACGATGCGGGCCGATCTGGCGCAGGCGACGCTTGAAGGCGTGGCTTTTGCCTTTGCCGATTGTCAGGATGCGCTTGAAGCCGCGGGCGCACGCCCGAAAGAAGTGACCCTGATCGGCGGCGGTTCCCGCAACGATTTGTGGGGCGAGATCATCGCCTCCGTCCTCAATAAAACGGTCGTCTACGTCGCGGACGGGGATCAGGGCCCCGCCTTCGGGGCCGCCAAGCTGGCCGCCCTTGCGCACAACCCGGCCGACGCGGAGCGTATTCTTGCCCGCCCCAGCGTGCTTGCACGCACCCAACCCAATAAAGCATGGCAGGAAGGACTGCGGGCACGCCTGCAAACCTACCGCGACCTATACACCCGGATTTTCACCACAGAGGGACAAAAAGATGACGGTTTATCGTACCGCCGATGCGCTTGATGGACTCCACGCCAGGCTTCTGGCGATGGATCCCGCGGACATCGTATCCATTAGCGATTTCGACCTGACTCTGGCCGTCAAACCGGACATCAACTTCCATTACGTCACCCTGAGCCGCGACCAGCGCTCTGTTTTGGCCGATGCCTCCGACACACTGGCCGCAACCATCATCCTGACGGCACGGGGGGAGGCATCGACCCTTTCCGGCATTTTCGGCAATGCGGCTGCCTTCCCGACTTGCCTTGCCTCCAACTGCGGGCACCATGTTCTGGTCGATACCAGCCAGCCGGATGCCAAACGAATTCGCATTCCACTTGAAGATGAGGATGCCGAGCGGAATCTTCCTACAATCATGGCAAGCATCAGACATGTACTGACGAGCGTGGGCACCCGTTTTGCCCATACAGACAACACCATCACCCTGAACACCAGCCCCGTCGACATTGCCATCAACGGGCACGGTATGTTGACGCTCGACCCGCGAGAGCTTTCCGGCGCCATCGTATTCGAGCGCATATCCACGGAAGAATGCGCGGAGCTTGAAACGCTGTTTGACAAGACGCTTGAAAATCTAGGCCCTGCAGCCAGCCAGTTTTATCACGTCAGCAAGAAAGTTCCGCTTCCGGACGGACGCGTCAACGGCTATATCGACCTGAAACCCGGCGGTATGTCCAAAGGCAAAACGGCCCTTACACTTCTGGGTTTGCCTCAGTTCCAAGGCAAGATTTCCGCGCGTACCCATTTCCTGGTCGCGGGCGACAGCGCACCCGATCTGGAGATGATGGAAGCCGTTTCCAAGCGTTACGGCCAAGATCGCGTCATCAACATCTGGGTCGGCGACGACAAGGCTGTATACGACTTCGACCGAAAGGTTCCGGGCATGACTTTCTGGAACCTGCCGGGTTGTCAGGTCACCTCCATCACCGCCATGTACAATATGTTGCGCGCCGCCATGGCAACACATGCGCGGCATCCAGTTGCGACAGCGCACTCGATCGCACCCGCCGGCGAGCACGCATGGCCCACGCCTGTCGCTCACATGGTTTAAATCTGTTTGCGTGCATCGACATTTGCGGAGCTGAATACTAAAATCATTTCCGGTATGTTTGCGTCTGCTTTTTCGACACGAAAACCCGGTCCGATGACCGTGATGGACGCCGCGGCGCAGGTACTGGCCGCGCGGTGGGTGCCGAAATGGCACGAGGTGTTCACGGATCCCGAAACCGGTCTGTTTTTTGAACGGGTGGACCGGACGTTCCGGCCCGTCGCCACAGGGCGGCGGCGGCTTTTGTCGCAGCTCAGGCAACTGGCCATGTACGCCCACGCGGCGCGGCGCAAGGACACGCTTTTGTTTCGGGGTCTGTTTTTATTCCGGCCCGACCTTGAAGCAGCGTTTACCGCCATCACGCGGCATTTTTCACGCGAAAACGGCGTCTGGCGTTTCGCGCTGGATGATGCGTGCGCACCGCTTGACGACACGCAAGACCTGTACACGCAGGCCTTTGTGATTTTCGCCGCCGCGCATTACGGGCGCGCCACCGGCGACCCGGCCGCGCGCGCCACGGCACTGGAAGCCGCGGGCCATATCGATACGGCATTCCGCGACGGCATGGACGCCGGTTTTGCCGAAGCGCTGGACGCGCACGGTACGCCGGTCGCCGATACGCCCCGGCGGCATGAATCGCACATGCATCTGCTGGAAGCCGTACTGGAGGCCGGATCGTTGTGGGACGATGCGATCTTCCGCCGTTTGGCCGATGAAATCGTGGCCCTGTTCCATGCGCGGTTTTACGATGCCGGCACCCATTGCCTGAGCGAATATTTCACCCCCGACCTCGCGCCCCTGCCCGACGCGCAAAGCGGGCGCATCATCTGCGAACCCGGCCATTATTACGAATGGATATGGCTTTTGAAAAAGCATGCCGCGCGCGCGCATGACGCGACCTGCCTGCGGCTTTTGGCATGGGCGAACGCGCATGGATGGGATGCGCAGTATGGCGGCATATACGACGAACTGGATCCCAACGGCACGCCGGTACGCGACACCAAGCGGCTGTGGCCTTTGACCGAGGCGCTCAAGGCCAATGCGCTTTTGCTTGATATCGCACCGGACCGCGACGCGGCCAAGGATCTGATGGCGCGGGTCGCGGCGCTTTTGAACGGGGTCTATATCGAAAAGCGCGGATTCTGGACCGAATGGCGCAACCGCGATTTGAGTCCGGCCACCGACTACATGCCCGCGACCACGCCTTATCACGTCTATTTCGGGGTGATGGAAGCGCGCGATGCGTTGCGCGCGCGGGGGGCGTCGAAATCTTTGCGCGCTGGGCCGCGCATGGCCGTGTACGCGGTAGCCCGGGCGGCATCGGCGTTGGTGCGCGCGGCGCGTTTCAAGCTGAAAAAAGTTCGTCCTGTTCGGGATTGAGGACGGCGCGGGCCATTGCCACCGTCACCGGGCGCTTTTCGACCAGCGAGCGTTGATCGAGCTGCGCCACCAGATCGCGCGCGGCGGAAAAACTGCGCTCCATGCGCGCTATGCAGTACTCGATCACGCCGATGTCGATGCGCATCTGGCGGTCGGCGAACAGCTTGACCAACAAGGCACGCAAAAGTTGTTCGTCTGGCAGGCCGATCGCCACCTGCGGGCAGGATTTGAGGCGCGACGCCAGATCCGGGATCGCGAACCGCATCAGCGCCAGCGGCCGCGCGCCGGTCATCAACACCGCGCCCGGCATCTGGCGCACGCGATTATAGAGGTGGAAGAGCGTTTCTTCCTGCGGGCGGACACCCACGAGGTTTTCCAGATGCTCGATCACCGTCGCGTTCTGGCCGACATGCGCCGACCAGATGGCGGCAAGGTGCGTCTTGCCAGACCCTTCGGGTCCGTAAATATATAAAAACGGCGCGTTCCATTCGGGCCAACGGTCGATCAGAGCCAGCGCATCGCGGTTTGAATCGGAAACCAGAAAATCCTCGCGCGCCATCGCGGGCGTAAGCGGAAAAGATAACGGAATCTGGCTTTTCAAAACGCCCATGACGCCTTTTCGATACGTGTTTCAATCCTTCGTGGATTTATCCCGCGTAATAGCCGCTTTTTTTGTATTGCGAAAGGACAAAGCGCACCATCACACCGGCCACCGCCGCGACCGGCACGGCGATCAGCAATCCGACAAATCCCGCAAGGCTGGCCCCCGCCATCAGCGCGAAAATGATCCAAAGCGGGTGCAACCCGACATTGCCGCCGACCAGACGCGGCGTCAGCACATGACCTTCGAGGAATTGACCGAGCGCGAAGACCACCAGCGCCGCGACCACGGCCGTCATGTCGCCGGTGGTGAACCACGCGACCGCGAGCGAGGCGACCAGACCAAAGATGGAACCGACAAACGGCATGATGGTCAAAAGCCCCGCGAACAGGCCGATCACAAAGCCGAAATTGATACCGATCAGCGTCAATCCCACGCCGTAAAACAGGCCAAGAATCAGGCAGACGGTCAATTGCCCGCGCACGAAGCCCGCAAGGCGGCGGTTGATTTCCGCGACAAGCTCGCGCACCGTCATCGCCCCTTCGCGGGGGACGAGCCCGTCAACCGCGCTGACAAGGCGCGGCCAGTCGAGCATCATGTAAAATGCCACCACCGGCATCAGAACCACGAAGCTGGCAAAATCGAACAGCGCCGCGCCGCCCGCGATCAATCCCGCGGCCACGCCCTTACCCGCGCCAAGGATCCGGCCCGCGTGATCCTGTAGATTGCCGACGATTCCGCCAGCCGTATCGGGCAGGCTGAAATCGAATCCATAGCGGCGCCCGGTATCGACAAGCCAATTATGCGCGTAATCGATCCAGCCCGGCAGCGCGGATGCGAGTTGCGAGGCCTCGCGCGCCATCAGCGGAATGCTCAACCCGATCAGCAGGCCGAAGGCAAGCAGGAAGGCCAGCAGCAACACCAGCACCGCCGCCCAGCGCGGCCAGCCCCGGTTCACCAGACGCGTGAGCGCGGGATTGAGCAGATAGGCGATGACAAGGCCAAGGATGAAAGGCGGCAGGATGCCCTGAAACAGCCAGACAAAGCCGATGAACAGCGCAACCACCGCGCCCCAGAACCAGATCGTGCCAGCACGCGCGGCAAGCATCAGTAACGGTTCCCGATGGCGAGCAGGAATTGCGGCGATGCGCCGCCCAAGGCGGGCGAGGCCACCGCGCCCGGCGGCAGTTGGGTGAGATTCAGACCGGCTTGCGCCATCGCGCCCGCCAGCATTTGCGGTCCGCCGTTATAGGCGAATTGCAGGCTGGCCTGGCCGGGGCTGATCGATTGCACGTTCACCGATTCCAGACCCGGCACGCGCGCAAGCGCCTGACGGATCGTCACCCATTCGCGCAGATTGGAAAACCGCGCAAGGGTGCGATAGGCGCCCATCGGCGTGTCCATACCTGTACCCGTATTGGCACCCGTGCGGGCGGCGGACGCATCCACGGGCATGCGCGGGGGCGCGGCATCGTCCAGCGTGTTGCGGGTGACAGCCCCCGCCGCACCCGGCGCGGCACGCAACAGGGTCATGGCGCGGTCCACCGCCGTGCCCAGCGGGTCGCGCGCGGTGCCCGGCACGGTAAAGCGGCCCACGGGGATCGTGTCGTCGCCGTCGGTCTTGTACAGCGCGACCGAAACGCCGCCATCGCGTTGCGGTTCGGCCACCGCGGCCACAGCCCATGCGGTTTCATAGCGGCGCAAAAGGGCATTGAGATTGCCGCGCAGCGAAATCGGCTGCGGCGGGGAATAATCGCGCACGTCTTCGACATCCCCGACCGGCAGCACCACCGGCACGGATTTGTCGCGGGCAAGCGCACCGCGTTCTTCCCATGCCGCGCGCCACGGGTTGGCCTGTCCCCACAGGGTCTGGCCGCCCGGCGCGCCGTACCATGGCAGCACCAAAACCGGACGGGCGCGCGAAACGCGCTGCGGCGCGGATTGGACTGATTGCTGGCGCGGCAGGGACACGGTGGTGACGCTGGCCTGCACGCCGCTGGCGTCGGTATGCGTCACGGTGGCCGCGGCCGGCGATTCCTGCGCCTGCGGCTGTTGCGCCGGTTCGGCGGCGGCAAGTTGGATTGTACGTTTTGCCGCTGAAGGGTCGAAACGGATGTCGAGCGTACCGGCATAGCGACGCGAGGTCATTTTCTCGTTGACGATTTCGACATCGCGCACCACGCCCGCGATCACGCGGTCGTCGGGCACGACGATATCGGCGCTGCGGCTTTGCGGCACAATTTTTTCGGCCATCGCCTGCCAGGCCTTGCGCCGCGCCTCGCTGAACGCCTTGTTGCGTGCGTCGAGCGCCGAGGTGCCGGTGACATCAACGCTTATGCCCTTGACCGAATAAGGGTCGTCCGCACCGGCATGGGCCGCGTGCGGCGTCCCAAGCGCCAGAAAGGCCGCAAAAAATACGGTTAACGGAAGCAGAAAAACGCGATACAACAGCGGCGGCATCAGGAGGTTCGACCTGTATTTTCGATGTGGGTGGTTCCCTTTTGTACAACTGCTAACGGATCGGCATCAACATGAATAACAAGGCGGCTGACGCTTATAAACAGGCCGGGGTCGACGTCGACGCCGGCAACGCGCTGGTCGAGGCGATCAAACCCGCAGCGGCGGCCAGCAGGCGAAGCGGCGTCATGGCCGGGCTGGGCGGATTTGGCGCGTTTTTCGACCCGCGCGCGGCCGGGTTTCAGGACCCGATCCTGGTCGCCACCACGGACGGGGTGGGCACCAAGCTGAAAATCGCCATCGATACCGGGCTGCATGCCGGAATCGGGCAGGATCTGGTCGCGATGTGCGTCAACGACCTGATCGTGCAGGGGGCCGAGCCCTTGTTTTTCCTTGATTATTTCGCGACAGGGCAGCTGGATGTCGCGCACGCGGCGACGATCGTCAATGGCATCGCGCAGGCGTGCCAGGCCTGCGGATGCGCGCTGATCGGCGGGGAAACCGCGGAAATGCCAGGCATGTACGCCAAGGGCGATTACGATCTGGCCGGTTTCGCGGTGGGCGCGGTCGAACGCGGAAGACAGATCACCGGCGCCGGTATCGCGGCGGGGGACGTCGTGCTTGGCCTTGCGTCATCCGGGGTGCATTCCAACGGCTTTTCGCTGGTGCGCAAGATCGTGACCGGCGCGGGCGCGCGCCTTGAAGATCCCGCACCCTTCGCCGGCAACAACCGGACACTGGCGCAGGTGCTTTTGGAACCGACGCGGCTGTATGTCACCGGTGTTCTGGGCGCGATCAAACAGGGCGCGGCAATCAAGGGGCTTGCGCATATCACCGGCGGGGGGTTGAGCGAGAATATCCCGCGCGTGCTCCCGCAAGGTCTGGGCGTGCGGCTTGATGCCAGTGCGTGGCCCATGCCCCCGGTTTTCAAATGGATGGCGCAGGAAGGCGCGCTGAGCGAGGCCGATCTGGCGCGAACCTTTAATTGCGGCATCGGCATGGTCGTCATCGTATCACCCGGCGAAGCCAAGCAGGTGGCAGACGCCTTGAGCGCGGGCGGGGAAAGCGTCCATACCATCGGGCAGGTCGTGCAATGCGCGAATGATGCGCGCGTCATCATTGATAATGCAGGACAAAACTGGATGGGTGGATCTTGAAAACCCTGCGGCTCGCGGTTCTGATTTCCGGGCGGGGAAGCAATTTGCAGGCGTTGATCGACGCGTGTAAAAAACCAGACTATCCCGCTGAAATCGCTGTCGTGATCTCCAACATTCCAGATGCGGCGGGGCTTGCGCGCGCCGCGGCGGCAGGCCTTCCGGTGGCCGTCGTCGACCACAGGGATTTCCGCAAGGCGGAAGGATTCGACAAGGCAGGATTCGAGACCGCACTGGCGCAAATCGCCGAACAACACGCGACAGGGCTGGTATGTCTGGCCGGGTTCATGCGCATCCTTGGCCCCGTTTTCCTGAAACGATTCAAGGATAAGGTCATCAATATTCATCCCTCGCTTTTACCCCGGCACAAGGGGTTGCACGTGCACGAGGCGGTGCTGGCGGCGGGCGACACGGTCAGCGGCTGCTCGGTGCACGTGGTCAGCGAAGGCATGGACGAAGGTCCGGTCATCGACCAGAGAGCCGTGCCGGTACATTCCGGCGATACGCCGGAAATACTGGCCGCGCGTGTGCTTGAACAGGAACATGTCCTGTACCCCGCCGTGGTCGCGCAGATCGCGCGCGGCGATATCGTCATCGAGGGCGGGCACATCACCGCCGGACGAGCGGAAAAAACAAAAAACAGTGAAAAAACAAGCTGAAACCGCCAGCGCCCCGATTGAAAGCGGAGGCATCCTTGGGCATCATGGCTAGATACGGGAAGAATCGGAGAAACCGCCCATGTCCCTGCCCCCATGGCGGCCCTTCCTGTACGGGGTCGCGTTTCGCCGCTACGCATTCGCCCTTGTCGTGGCGTTGGTTGCAATCGCGGGTGCGTGCACGCCTGTACGCGCGCTTGCGTCCGATGCCGAGTCCAATCTTTCATCCTCGGCCGTACCGACCGTCAATTCCACGCTGATCCTGAACGACCGGCAGAACGTCTATGACGCGATGCCTTTCCTTTACCATACGCGCGACATTTCCGGCGACCTTGGCATGCGCGAGGTCTATTTCCGCCACCGGAACAATCTGCGCGGCGAACGGATGGCCGCCACGCCCCTGAATCTTAGCTTCGATCCGGTGCCGCACTGGATCGTCATGGACATCGTCAATTCCTCGCACCAGAGCGACTGGGTTTTCGATTTCGGGACGCTGGGCGCAGGGCGCGCCGGGCTGGCCGCGCAAATCATGGTTCTGGACGGCGGGCGCGGTGCGATCTTGGCCGACACTATGCCGGATAGCGAGGCGCCCCGTCTGCACGGCCATGCTGTGCCGCTCAAGCTCCAGCCGGGTCAGCAGATGACGCTGATCCTGTATGTCGTGCCAACCGACCATTCGCCGTTTCTGATCGCGCCGCGCGTCGTATCGGCGGAAACGCTGATCGCGGATACGGACGACGATTCAAGCGGGTTCGCGGGCAAGGCGGCATCAGATGCCCTGCCGGTGGATATCGTTCTGGTGTTGATGGCCGGCGCGGCGATATTTTTCATGGGCGGCATGTTCATGCGGCGCGGGGCCGGGTTTTTCCCGCACGCCTTGTATTTCCTGACGCAGGGCGCATGGTTCTGGCTGAGCCTCAACGCTGTGCAGGCCGGCATTCCCGGCGCGGCGCAGGTGCCGGGCGTCGCACTGGCGGGCGGCGGGCTGCTTGCGCTTGCGGTCACGCAATCCGTCGTCGCGGCGCAGGACGGCGAGGCGGGCGACAGCATCATCCTTTATATCTGCGCCAGTTTCGTTGTCCTGGCGATCATGTCCTTCGTGTTCATCGTGCCGCAAAACACCGTGATGCGCATGGGCGTCATCGGCTTCGCCACGGTGCTGGCCTATGTCGTGGCGGCGGGCAAGGCGTTGATGGTCAGCCGCGACATGCGGACCTGCGGCACCATCACCGGGTTGACATGGCTGATCGTCCTTGCGGTCAACGCACTGCCGTATCTGGCGGCGCTGGGCACGCTGCCCGCCCTGCCCGCCTTCCTGCACGCGCCCGCGATCGCCATGCCGCTGGTCTGCGTGATGATGGTGCTTTCCGGTGCGACCTATATGCGTGCCGCGAATATCGCGATGGTGCGCGAGATTTTGCGGCAGGCGCAGCGTGCGCAGAACATCTCGCGCCTTAAACAAAGCAAGGAATCGGCCGATCAGGCGCGGCTGCTGCGGGTGATTGAGCGCGAGCGCGAGATCATGGAAGATCTGCGCGCGCGCGAGGCGGAGCGCACCGAGGAAATGCGCATGGCCAAAATTTCCGCGGACGAGGCGAACCGCGCCAAATCCGCCTTTCTGGCCGTGGTCAGCCATGAGATCCGCACCCCGATGACCGGCATCATGGGCATGGTGCGCCTGCTGCTTGATACGCAGATGAGCCGCGAACAGCGCGACTATACCCAGACCATCCAGGATTCGGGCGATGCGATGCTCGCGCTGCTCAACGACATTCTCGATTTCTCGAAAATCGAGGGCGGCGGCATGACGCTGGAGGTTATCGATTTCGACCTGCACCGCGTGGTCCATTCGGTAGCGATGCTGATGAACGGGCACGCGACGCAGCGCGGCATCTATCTGCATACCGAGATCGACGCCGACTGCCCGCGATTCGTCAAAGGCGACCCCACACGGCTGCGGCAGGTGTTTTTGAACATGGTCGGCAACGCGATCAAGTTCACCCAACGCGGCGGCGTGACCATCCGCCTGAAGGCCGGGGACGCGTCGATGCTGCCGATCGACAAGGCCACGCAACTACCCATCGTGTGCGCGGTAGAAGACACGGGCATCGGCATTTCGGAAGAAGCACAGAAAAATCTGTTCAGCCCGTTCAGCCAGGCGGATTCGTCGATCGCGCGCAAATTCGGCGGCACCGGCCTCGGCCTTGCGATCTGCAAGCGTCTGATCGAGGCGATGGACAGCCAGATCGAGCTGAAATCGGTGGAGGGACAAGGCACGACATTTTCCTTCACGCTGATCCTCCCCGCAGGCGACCAGAAACGGGCGCTGGCCGAAGGCGGTACCGGCGATGCCCATGTTCCGGGCAATCTGGCCAAACCAATGGAAATTCTGGTCGTCGACGACAACGCGGTCAACCGCAAGGTGATGCAGGGTCTGCTTGCACGCGACGGGCACCGCGTCACCGCTGCCGCTTCGGGCAAGGAGGCTCTCGACATTCTTGCGCAAAAGCCGTTCCAGCTGATGTTCCTGGATATCGAGATGCCCGAAATGAACGGGCTGGAGGTCATGGAGCGCATCGCGGGCGGCACGGATGCGCGGGCGCGGGAAACGCCGGTGGTGGCGTTGACCGGCAATGTCAGCGAGGAAGACAGGCTGCGCTATAAAACCGCGGGGATGTGCGACACGCTGGCCAAGCCGATCGACCCGGAACGTTTACGACATGTCGTTCTGGCCTATGGCCAACCAGCCACGCCGCGCCCAATGCCGCCAGACGGCGGGAAGCCGGTAATGTTCGATTTGTCGGAGGACGAACTGGAAGAAGACAGTTTCGCCGATTCGGTCGAATTCGCCCCCGCGGCTTCACATGATACGGGCGCAACGCATGGATACACCCCGCAGCCACAAGAGTTCGATACCGCGCCCGTTCAACCGAACGTCGCAAACCCGCCCGCCGCAAACGCGCTTGATGACACGCTGTTCAACGCGGGTGCGATCGTATCCTTGCGTCAATCTTTGGGAGAGCGCCAATTGCAGGAAATGCTGGAAGGCGTTTTCGCGCACAACAAGAGCGTAGTGCCGACGATGCAGACCGCGTTCAACGAAGGCGACAAGGAAACGCTGCGTGGGTGCGCGCATGAACTTAAAGGTATGAACGGCAATTTCGGCCTCAAGGCCATCGCCGCCGTGGCGGAAACCATTGAGCGCGCCTGCCGGCACGGCGACATGCCCTTCGAACAGCTTGACGCGCTGGTGTTCGAGCAGTTGCCCGATTTGATCGTACGCAGCGAACAAGCGCTTAAAACACGTTAGCGTATATCGCGACCATCATACTGATCCTCATTACAAAGACCGTCATTACCCGCGCATGTGGGCAATCCACGGTAAGGTAAGAAATGACGCAGATCGGTCATCCGGCACAATGGATGCCCCGAACAAGTCGAGGCATGACGCGTGAAAAATTGCGTCGATCAAAAAAATCGGTAATAAAAATCCGCCTTTTCGGGCGGTTGGCATTCATTCGGTAGAGATCGTAGATCAGGCGGCGGCGGTATGGGCGGTGCGCATACTGCGGCTATAGGCACAAAGATGGCGATGCCAGGCATCAAGCGTGGCGGCATCGCCAAGACGATAAGTCGCCTTTACGGTGCGTTTTTCCGATTTCAGCCGGACGACACCATCGTTTTCATCGGTCGGCGCGCAACCCAACGCAATTTCCATCACCAGATCGGCGGCGCGCATGCCCATGATCTCGCCCGCGCGGTCGTACACAGCCGTCAGCCCGCACAAGGACGCCTGATAGGCGCAGCCCGCGGCACAGGTGCCGTACATGCGGTGGCCATCGCGGCGCAGCATGTCGGCAAGTTCAAGGACCATCTGGTCCTCGCTGCGCATCATGGAATCGGAAGGTTTCATATCGTTCGAGTCTGCTTTCGCATTGCGGCAAAACTTGGGCAAGCATAATTCTTGTCTTTATATTATGTCAAGACAAGAATTGGAGGGCTTTACCCGGGTAACTTTAGGCCGCCTCGGCCAACAACAGCTCCGCCATGCGGATCGGATCGACCGTGCGCCCGGCCTGAGCCAGATTCATGTGGTCGTGCACCGCCTCAACCAGCTCACCCATGCGGTTTTTGAAGAAATGGTTCGCGCCATCGACCATGCGGTGGTCGATCTTGATGCCTTTTTGCATGCGCAGCTTATCCACCAGTTTTTGTACCGGCTGGGGCTGGACCATGTCGTCATTCGCGCCGTGGATGATCAGGCCCGATGTCGGGCACGGGGCGAGAAAGCTGAAGTCATAGACATTGGCGGGCGGCGTTACCGAGATAAATCCGCGAATTTCCGGGCGGCGCATCAAAAGCTGCATCCCGATCCACGCACCGAACGCAAAGCCACCGACCCAGACGTAGGGCGCGTTGGGGTTGAGCGCCTGCATCCAGTCGAGCGCGGCGGCAGCATCGGAAAGTTCACCTTCGCCCTTGTCGTGGTCGCCCTGGCTTTTGCCCACGCCACGGAAATTGAAACGCAGGGTTGAAAAACCGCGCGCCACAAATATCTGGTGCAAGGAGTAAGCGATTTTGTTGTTCATCGTACCCCCGTGTTCCGGATGGGGGTGCAGTACCAGCGCCAATGGCGCGTTGGGCAGTTTGGAGTGGGTGTATCGGCCTTCGATGCGGCCTGCGGGACCGTTAATGATAACTTCAGGCATATGCGACTTTCTTCACTTGCTATGCTTTGAACCACCTGCTCCGGGATGCGTGACCCCTTTGTTTAAATTTTTCAAAGGGTAAGCATGCAACTGGAACCGCCCTATGGGTAGCCGCGTTATAGGAGGGAGTCCAGATGTTTGTCAATTTTAATTCGCAACCGCAGCAAAATGGGATGTCATGAAAAGCCTCGATTTTATCTCCCCCATTGCAGGACGGGCCGTTTCAGCCACCGGCGTCGCATATTTGCGCAGCGAAACGAACGACGGAGCAAATCTTAAACAACAGGCGAACAATAACGTGGAACAATTTGAAACGACATCGCGCGGGCGCCATGCCCTGACCGCCATGATTGACCTTACGAAAATGCAGGACGGACGGCCGGTACCGTTATCCGAAATCGCGGCGCGGCGTCAGATATCGCTGTCGTATCTTGAGCAGATGTTCGCAGGACTGCGGCGGCACGCGCTGGTCAAAAGCCATCGCGGGCCGGGCGGCGGATACCGTCTGGGCATGCCGGCCAATTCCATTTCCGTCGCGGCGATCATGCGCGCGGTGGAAGACAGTCCGACCGCCCAGCGCAACCGGCAGCAGCAGGCATCGCGTCGACAGGCGAACGATACATGTCCGTCATCCAAATTGTGGGAGTCGCTCAACGGCCTTATCTACAAAATGCTCGACCGCGTAACACTGGACGATGTGGCGAAGAACGAGCGCAGCGGCATGTACGAAGCGCTGTTCAAATCCGTCTTGGCGGCCAAAGACAGCTGACGCAAACAACGGAAGATCAGAGAAAATCCATGACTTCACGGGCGTTTGCCCGTACAACCGGCCTGGAACCATAACGGATCCCGGGCTTTTTCGATGATCTACCTTGACCATAACGCCACCACGCCGATCCGCCCGGATGCGCAGGACGCACTTGTATCCGCGCTTACGGAAGTCGGCAACGCATCATCCGTCCATGCCGCCGGGCGCAGGGCGCGCGGCGTGGTTGAAGCCGCGCGCCGCGATGTTGCCGCCCTGTGCGGCGTGGAGGCCAAGCAGGTGATTTTCACCAGCGGCGCGACCGAGGCCAACAACACCGTCCTGCGCACCTATCAGGGACCGGTTTTCGCCTCGGCGATCGAACATCCCTCCGTGATTGAGGCCACGGACGCGCAAATCATCCCCGTTTCAAAAAACGGTATCGTCGACCTTGCGGCGCTGGAGCGGATGCTTGAACACACAAACCGCGCCCTTGTATCGGTGATGTGGGTCAACAACGAAACCGGCGTCATCCAACCGGTGGAAGATATCGCCGCGTTGTGCCGCCGCGCGGGTGCACTGTTCCATTGCGACGCGGTGCAGGCGGCGGGTCGCGTTCCGGTTTCCATGGTCGCCGATTACCTGACCCTGTCGGCGCACAAGATCGGCGGGCCGCAGGGCGTGGGGGCTCTGGTCGTCGCACCCAAGGCACCACCCGTCAGGCTGATATACGGCGGCGGGCAGGAACGCCGACAGCGCGCAGGCACTGAAAACGTCGCGGGTATCGCCGGGTTCGGCGCCGCCGCGCGGGACGCGCTGGCCGGGTTGGCCGGTTTCGCCGCGCTCGCGTCCTGGCGCAACGCGATCGAATCCGCGCTGGCCGGCATCCATGTTTTCGGCACAGGCGCGCCACGTGTCGCCAATACCAGTTGTTTCGCACTGCGCGGCGTGAACGCCGATACGCAGCTGATGGCACTCGACCTTGCGGGCATTTGCGTGTCCTCCGGCTCCGCGTGTTCGTCGGGGTCGGTCAAGCCCTCGCACGTACTGGCCGCTATGGGCGCCGACAGCGCGCTTTCGGCGTGCGCTCTGCGCGTCAGTCTGGGCTGGACGACGACGCAGGCCGAAATCGACGCATTCATTGCGGCGTGGCAAAAGCTGGCCGCGCAATGGGTGCGGGCCGCATGAACATTCATGTGACCTTCATCCTTGCCGACGGCACGCAGCGCACCCTTGCGGGCGAGACCGGATATTCGGTCATGGAGATCGCGCGCGAAGCCGGGATCGAGGCGATCGAGGGGGCGTGCGGCGGCTCGTGCGCCTGCGCGACCTGTCATGTCGTGGTCGACCCGGCATGGTTCGCGCGCACCCTGCCCGAAGGCGGCATCGGGCTTGAAGAAGACGACATGCTGGAGCTTGCCTTTTACCGCGCGCCGACCTCGCGGCTTGGCTGTCAGATCGTTATGACCGAGGCACTGGACGGGCTGGTGGTCGGCCTGCCGGGGACGGCCTTATTGCGATAGGCCGCCCAGCCGCTATAGTAGGCCAATGCCGCAGACCCGACCGCTTTTCGCATCAATGAAGGACGAAGTACGCCCGCTGGCCGACCGGCTGCGCCCGCGCACGCTTGATGACGTGGTGGGACAGGACCATCTGCTTGGTCCCGGCGCGCCGTTGCGGACCATGGCCGAAAAGCACGCGCTGACCTCGATGATCCTGTGGGGGCCGCCGGGTTGCGGCAAAACCACGCTTGCGCGCATTCTGGCCGAAGGGTCGGGGCTGTCCTTCGTGCAGTTATCGGCGATTTTTTCGGGCGTGGCGGAATTGCGCAAGGTGTTCGAACAAGCGAAGGCGCAGGCCGAGCAAGGACGCAAGACACTGTTGTTTGTCGACGAAATCCATCGTTTCAACAAGGCGCAGCAGGATGCGTTTTTGCCTTATGTCGAGGACGGGACCATCCTTCTGGTCGGCGCGACCACGGAAAATCCGTCCTTTGAACTCAACGCCGCTTTGCTTTCGCGCGCATGTGTGTTCATCCTCAATCGCCTTGACGATGCGGCGCTTGAGCAGATCATCGCGCGGGCGCAGGCCACGCTTGGCCGTACGCTGCAATTCGCGGACGAGGCGCGGCGCAGCCTCAAGGCCATGGCGGACGGCGACGGGCGGTTCCTGCTTAACATGATCGAACAGATCGCGGCGCAAACGAAACCCGGCGAAACAATCGACGCCGAGCGACTGGGCACACTGGTGCAGCGGCGCGCGCCCCTTTACGACAAGTCGGACGAAGGGCATTACAACCTGATCTCGGCCCTGCACAAATCGGTGCGCGGGTCGGACCCGGACGCCGCGCTGTACTGGTTTTGCCGGATGCTTGCGGGGGGCGAGGACCCGCATTTCATCGCGCGGCGCATGACCCGCATGGCGGTCGAGGATATCGGTCTTGCCAGCCCGCAGGCCCTGCCGCTGTGCATCGCGGCATGGCAGGCCTATGAACGGCTGGGCAGCCCGGAAGGGGAACTGGCGCTGGCCGAGGCGCTGTTATACCTGGCGAGCGCGCCCAAATCGGTCGCGACCTACAAGGCCTATGGCGCGGCGCGGCGCGCGGCGAAGGATCACGGATCGCTGATGCCACCCGCGCATATCCTGAATGCGCCCACCAAGCTGATGCAGGAAATCGGATACGGGCAGGATTACGTCTATGACCCGGACACCGAAGACGGGTTTTCCGGACAGAATTACTTTCCCGACGGCATGAGGCGCGAAACGTTCTATAATCCACCCGGACAGGGGTTTGAAAAGGACATCCGCGCGCGGATCGAAAACTGGGCGCGGATGCGCGCGCAAAAACAGAAAGCGGGGAAGGCATGAACGCACTCTGGGTGGCGCTGGGCGGCGCGATCGGCGCGGCGGCGCGATATGGAATCGGCGTCGGCCTTGCGCGCGCGAGCGTGAATTTTCCCTTCGGTACGCTGGCCGCGAACACCCTTGGCGGTCTGATCATGGGGGTTCTGGTCGGGTGGCTGGCGATGCGCGATCCTGTCGGCCCGGCGCTGAAGCTGTTTTTAACCACGGGCATACTGGGCGGGTTTACGACTTTTTCCACCTTCTCGCTTGAAACGGTGATGCTGTACGACCGCAAGCCGATGCTTGCGATTGTTTATGTCGGCGCCAGCGTCGCCCTGTCCATCGCGGCCTGCGTGCTGGGATTAAGGATGATGCGCGGCGCATGAGCATCGTACAACCCGACGACGACGGGCAGCGGCTGGACCGCTGGCTGAAAAAGAACCACCCGCAGATTCCGTTCGGGCAGGTGCAGAAGCTTTTGCGCACCGGGCAGGTGCGCGTCGACGGCAAGCGCGTCAAACCAGATACCCGTCTGAAACAGGGGCAGGATGTGCGCCTGCCGCCCGCGCTGAGCAACAGCAAAGTCGCGGCCAAAACCGTGGCGGGCAAGGATGCGACGATGCTGCGCAAGCTCGTGATCCACGAGGACGAGGATCTGATCGCGATCAACAAACCCGCAGGGCTTGCGGTGCAAGGCGGGCCGGGCATCACACGGCATATCGACGGGATGCTGGGCGCGCTGGCCGGGGCGAACGGGGTGCGTCCGCGTCTGGTCCACAGGCTGGACCGCGACACGTCCGGGGTTTTGCTGCTTGCCCGCTCGGCCGAGGTCGCGCGGCGGCTGGGTGCCGCGTTCGCGGGGCGGGACGTTGAAAAAATCTATATCGCACTGACCTGTCCCGGTCCGGCGCAGGATTCGGGCCGCGTCGATGCGGCGCTGGCCAAGGGCCAATCCGGCGGTGCGCTGGAAAAAATGATGCCGGACGACGCGGCCGGGCGCGCCGCGATCACCGATTATCGCGTGCTGGCGCGCGGCGGCATGACCGCCGGCGGTGCGCCCGCGCTGGTCGAATTCCACCCTTTGACCGGGCGCACGCACCAGATCCGCGTCCATGCCGCGCTTTTGGGCGCGCCTTTATGGGGCGACCGCAAATACGGCGCGCGGGTGGGCGATCGGTTTTATCTGCACGCGCGCGAATTGCGCCTGACCCACCCTAAAACCGGCGCGGCTCTGGTGCTTAAGGCCGCGCTACCGCCCGATTTTCAGGCCCGCGCACGGGCGCTCGGCCTGTCGCTCAAAGTCCCGGCCAAGATCCAAACGTGGGCGGATTAGCTGCGTTCAGGCGGCATTCACAAGCCCGTGCAGACACGATATACTTGGTTTCGCGCGTTACCCATCCACATGGAGTTCATCCCCCATGCAAGCCCCTTTGAGCGAACGGAACCTTACCATTGTCGGTTTTCTCGCGGCCATCGCCGCGGCCGCGTTCGGGCTGGTCGTATTTTACGGCCGCTATCCCTTTGCCGAGGACGGCACCAATACCCTGATCGCACTTTACCTTAGCGCGTGCATAATCCTGTTCTTCGGCATACGGTTTTGGAATATCGTGATTCTGGCTTTCGCGGTGCTTTCGCTTTTCGGGGTGCAAATCTATGCCGCGCAAAAATTCGACTGGCGCGAAAACTACATTTCGCTTGCGCAAATGGGGCAGCCGTTCTTCCTGAACGAGTTCATCGACCATTACCCAACCTACGAGGAATATACGTTCGCCTTCCTCAATGCCCCTGACTGGGTCCGTTTCAACAATGAGTGCGTGCAGCCCGCACTGACCCAGAACCCGGTACCGCCGCGTTGCGCCTCGTCCGATCTGATTCAGCGTTATTACCGCATCGACATCGTACAGGCGATGCGCGAACACTACGCGAAGATGAAAAACACCGCGAAGATGGTGAAGGAAGGAAAGCTCAGCAAGCGTTCGGCTTATGCCGAATGCATCGCCAACAAATCCTGCGTCACCATTCCGCTTTTGCCCAAGGGCGTGGATGCCAACAACATCGACCCATCGTCGCATGATTATATCGGCGTGCGCGAAGCATTCTGGTCGCTGATCAACGACCAGCGGATGACGCCTCTTGTGTGCCAGCAGGTGCCCTTGTGCCAGGCGCTGACCAACATGAAGGCGATCACCCCTGACAACATGCCGTTCTAGACAATGCAGCGTTTTTATAAGGACGTTTCCGTCGGACCCGCCGAAGCAGGCGGGTTCGTCGTTTTGCTGGACGGGCGTCCCGTGCGCACGCCGGGCAAGTCCGTCTTGATCGCGCGTAGCCGCGCGCTGGCCGATGCGCTTGCACGTGAATGGGAAGCGCAGGAAAAATCTATAAAGCCAGAGTCCATGCCTTTGACCCAGCTTGCAACGACCGCGACCGACCGCGCGGCGCAACGCGCCGATATCGCGGCGACGGCTTTGGCCTACCTTGAAACTGATCTTTTGTGTTACCGCGCGGCGTTACCGGACACGCTGGTCGCGGCGCAGGAAACACTCTGGAACCCATGGCTGGACTGGTTCGCGGGCCGGTTCGGCGCAAGGCTTGCGACGACGCAGCATCTTGCGCCCGTGGCGCAGCCCGAAGCGGCGATCAAGGCCACGCGGGGTACCGTCGCGGCGATGGACCCGGACGTTTTTACCGTGTTTCAGGCGGCGACGGCGGCCACGGGTTCAGCCGTGCTTGGTCTTGCGTTGGCCCTGGGCGCGCTTGATGCCGAAACGGCGTTCGAGGCCGCGCTGTGCGAGGAGCTGCATTACGAGCGCGAACACGATCTGACGCGCCATGGCCTGGACCCGATCGAGGAGAAGCGCCGCGCCGCGCTGTTGCGCGACCTGCGTGCGGCGGCAGATTACCTTAAAGCCACCACGATTTAACGTTTGGCAGGTCCTGACCCTTGTGGGCCATGCGGCCGCCACGGATCAGCCTTGCAAGGGTATACAGCAAAGGTGGCGCCATACACCCCAGCGTGATCATCAGCATCAGCCGCGCATTCAGCTCGTAAAACCGGGTTATCACTGAAATACGGACGTCTTCGGGGACCGCGTCAACACTGGGGTATTGGCCCAGTGTTTCGATCAGCGGCGTCTGATCGGCATTGGCGTGGATCAGCGCGCCCGCAGCCAGCATCCCGACTACGAAAAAGATCGAGGATATCCAGAAGGTGCGCACCATCCATCTTCCGTGCATCGCGGCCATGGGATCGGCCCGCCCACGTAAACGGTAGGCCCAAATCACACCCGCGATCATCGCAAGGAAAAACGGGCCGGCCAGAACGCCGATCGGCGAAAAGGCCAAAGGAAGCGAAACACCCAAAAGTAAATAGCAGCGTAGAACGCTTTTTCGCGAATCCACCATCGGCGGCGTGGACACAGGAAGCGGATCGGCTATTTCTTCGGACATCTAGCGCCTCGCGAAAAGTTTTTCGATATCCGCCAAGCTTAGCGCGACATGGGTCGGGCGTCCATGGTTGCACTGGCCGGAAAGCGGAGTCGTTTCCATCTGGCGTAAAAGCGCGTTCATTTCATCGGCATTCAGCATCCGGCCTGCACGGACCGAGCCGTGGCACGCCTCGCGCGCAAGCAGAGCCAAAAGCGCGTCGCGCGCGACCTCTCCCGCCCCGTTTTCGGCCAGTTGGTCGGCCAAATCGGCCAGTAACGCATGGGCATCGACCTTGCCGTTGAAACGCGCGGGCAATTCACGCAAGGCAACCGAATTCGGGCCAAACGGCTCCACCACGATGCCCAGACCCGCCAGCAGACCGGCATGTTCCAGCAACAGCGCGGCGGAGTCCGCGTCCAGGTCGACGATGTCGGGCACAAGCAATGGCTGGCGCGCGATGCCGCCCGATGCGCATTCGGCCTTGAGCCGTTCATAGACGATGCGTTCATGCGCGGCGTGCTGGTCGACCAGCACGATTCCATCCGCCGTCTGCGCGACGATATAGGTCGTATGAATTTGCGCGCGCGCAACGCCCAGCGGAAAATCTGGCGATGCGCTGCCATCGTTGGCATTGGCGGGCATGATGGATTGCGGCGCGTTTTCCCGTGGCAAAACCACAGATGCGTGCACCGGCACCGGCGCCTGCGGCTGCCAGTGGCGGGCAAAGCCGCTTTCCCGCACCATTTGAAGCGGTGCCGCGGCATATTGCGTATAGCCGGACGCAGCGGCACCGCTTTTTGTTAAATCAGGGCGCGCGACACTTTTTGTCGCGTGCACCTGCAAGGCGTGCTGAATCGAGGACACAAGCAACCCGCGCACTAGGGCCGGGTCCCGAAACCGGACTTCCTGTTTCGCCGGGTGGACGTTGACATCGACCTGCGCGGCGGGCAGATCGACGAACAGTACCGCAACCGGATGCCGGCCGCCCATCATCGTATCGGCATAGGCACCCTTGAGCGCGCCAAGCAGCAAGCGGTCGCGCACAGGACGGTTGTTGACGAAAAGATACTGGTGCTGTGCATTGCCGCGCGAAAAGGTCGGCAAGGCCGCGTAACCGCGCAGACGCACACCGTCGCGGACGGCATCAAGCGGCATCGCGGCATCGGCGAAACCGTTGCCCACGATCTGGGCGATGCGTTCCGCCGGGTCGTCCACGGGTGGACAGGTAAGAACCATGCGTCCGTCATTGCTCAGGCTAAAGCGCACATGGGGATGCGCCATGGCCAGACGGGTGACGACACCCTTGAGGGACGTCGCCTCGGCCACGTCGCCGCGCAGGAATTTAAGGCGCGCGGGCGTGGCGTGAAACAGGTCACGAACCTCGACCCGCGTGCCTGCGGCGCGCGCCGCAGGCATAACCGCGCCGACGCGGCCGCCATCGACACCAATCGACCAGCCATCGGCCCCACCCCGTGCGCGGGAAGAAACGTTCAGACGCGCGACCGCGCCGATGCTGGGCAGCGCCTCCCCCCTGAAGCCGAAGGAGGTGATGTTGACCAGATCGTCGTCCGCAAGTTTCGATGTCGCGTGGCGGCGCACCGCAAGTTCAAGGTCGGCGGCGTCCATGCCGATCCCGTCATCGTCGACCGCGAGAAACGCTTTGCCGCCGCCGCGCATGTCGATCGCGATCTGCGTCGCGCCGGCATCAAGCGCGTTTTCGATCAATTCGCGCGCGCAGGCGGCCGGGTTTTCCACGACCTCGCCCGCGGCGATACGGTTGATCAGATAATCGGGTAACTGGCGGATAACGGACATGGCATAAGAACAGCACGCGCGCGGGGGCGGACGCAATCCTTAATACCGTTTCGTCATCATACGATGACGAAAGCGTTTAGACGCCGCTGTTATCAGAGGAATTCCGTACCCTGATCGAGCATCGCGCCCTCAAGCACCGCGCCCGCGAAGATGGCACCTTCGAGCTTGGCGCCGGTCAGGTCAGCCTTGCGCAAATCGGCACCCGAAAAATCGGCATAGCACAGGTCGGCGTTGGTCAGCCGCACACCCGCCATCTTGGCGTTGCGCATGATCGAATAGCGCAGGGTCGCGCCCATCATGCTCACGGGCTGGATGCGTTTGATTTCGCCGCCCGGCCCGTGGAAAAGCAGCGGGGACAGATTCGCGCCCGTGAAATCGCAGCGCGAAAGGCGCGCGTCCTTGAACGAGGAGCCGCGCACGTCGGCGTTGACGAAGGAACAGTCGCGGAAGTCGGATTCGTCGAAGATCGAGGATTGCATCTCGGTCCCCGAGAAGTCCTGATTGACGAAGTTGGCCCCAATCGCCTTCATCGCGGTGAGCGAATATTTGTTCAGATCCTCCAACTCGCGCAGATCGAAGCCGGAAAGGTCGAGCTGGGTGCCCTGCGCGCCGCGTGTCTTGACCCAGGAAACGTGTTCCTTGAGCAGGTCGGCCAAGGGGCGTTCGAGGTTCGAAACCTCGTCCCCCGTCGGCTTTTCGGTGATGCTGTTGGAGAAATCGGCCCCGGCGGTTTCAACCATCGCCATCGAGGTTTTTTCAAGAATCGCGTTTTTAAGACTGGAGCCACGCAAATCGGTGCCCGACAGGTCGGAATGCGACAGGTTTGCGCCTTCCAGATTGGCGTTGCGGAAATCGGCGCCCTGAATGCGGACGTTGGATAGATCGGCGTCGGAAAAATCGGCCGACGATGCGCGTACGCCCGAAAGATTGGTTTCCATCATGCGCGCGCCGGTAAAGACCGTGCGGGCGACCGGGGCGTTTTGGCCGTCGCGGCGGACGCGGTCGGCCAGATAGCCTTCCTGCCCCTTTTCCATGATCTTGCCTTCGCGCAGATCGGCGGATTTGAGGTCGGCGCCGGTCAAATTCGCGCCAGCGACGAAAGCGCCGCGAAAATCGGCGCGCACGAAGGACGCGCCTTCAAGGTTGGCGCGGCGTAGATCGCAGGCAAAGAACGTGGCGGACGCGAATTTACCACTGGAAAGGTCGGTGCCGATCAGGCAGGAACCGGTGAAGTCGGCATGGCTCATATCGTGGCCGCGCATCGAAAGTCCGGAAAGATTCTTGAATTTGATGACCGCGCGCGAACCGCCGTGCTGCCCCTTCATATACATGGAGTGCAGTTTCATGATGTGGTCCAGCTCGTCTTGCGACAAGTGGGCCATGCGAATTTCGGTCTGTGGATTCGTTTGTCCGGTCATTGATTAAAATTTTAATTCATTTCCACCCATTACCACTCTGCGGCAAATGTATGAAAAATCAGTTTATTTATTTGATTTATCTGCGAATTATTCTGCGTCATAAACCGTTTGCGCGCAAGGATGGTCTTTAGACAGTGTCGTCAGATATTATCCAAGCAGTTTCTTGCCCAGTTCGACGCCGAATTGATCGAACGGATTGATATTCCATAGAAACCCAAGAATCGCGGTTTTGTGTTCCTCCACCGCCATTAAATGCCCAAGGGTAAAGGCATCGATACGGGGCAGCAAAATCGCCGTGGCCGGGCGGTTGCCCGGCGTAACGGTTTCGGGCCGGTCGCCCCCGCCTTCGGCCAGCGCACGAATCTGGGCGCGCATATGCCGGTTGAGGTCCGCCGTACCCGGCACGCCGTCATCAACCATGCCCACGAAATCGCAAGGTACGACGTCTGTACCCTGATGCACCATCTGCATAAAGGCGTGCTGGGCGGCGGTGCCGGTCGCGCCAAAAACCACCGGCGCGGTGGCATAGGCGGTTTCCCGGCCCGCGCAATCGACGCGCTTGCCGTTTGATTCCATCTCCAATTGTTGCAGATAGGCGGGCAGCAGGGCCAGACGCTGCACATACGGTAAAACCGCATACGCCGAACAGCCCAGAAAATTGCGATACCATAATTGCAAAAGGGCCATGGTCAGCGGGATGTTCCGTTCGGGCACCGCTTCGGCCAGATGGCGGTCGGCAGCATGGGCGCCCGCCAGAAAACGCTCGAACACCGTGAATCCATGGGCCAGCGCGATCGTTACCCCCACCGAAGACCAGACCGAAAACCGGCCGCCGACCCAATCGGGAAAGGCCAGAATATTGGCGTCATCCACCCCCGCCTCGCGCGCGGCTTGTGGATTGGCGGTCGCCGCCGCAATGCGCCCCGCGCGGGCCGGGCCCAGCCAGTTTTTAAGGCAATCGAGGTTGAAGCGCGTTTCAAGCGTGGTGAAGGTCTTGGACGCCGCGACGACCAATGTCGCCGCCGGGTCCAGCCTTTCCAGCAGCGGGTGACGCTCGGTGGCATCGTAACCCGCGATGAAGTGGATGCGCGGGCCGTCGGCTTCAGCGCGCAGCGCGTCGCAGACCAGCTGGGTGCCCAGAATCGAGCCACCGATGCCGACATGAATGACGTCCGTGACGGATTTATCGGCGCGGATACGGTTTACGAAGGCGCGCATCCCATCCAGCATCCCGCGCACCGGCGCGGGCGGCGCTGGATCGCGCAGAGCGGTATGCCATGCCGGGCGGTTTTCGGTCGGGTTGACCACCCTGCCCGCCATCATCGCGGTGCATGCGCCCGCCACGTCGCGGGCACGGGCGAAATCGTGCAAAAGCCGCATGGTTTCATGCGACGCGCGATGATGGGTGAAGTCGAACACCGTGAAGTCGGCGCCGGTCAAAACCATGCGTCCGGTACGATCCGAATCTTTCAGCAGCGCGGGAATATCCAGCGCCGCCTCGCGCGCATGCGCGGCCAGCGCCGCCCATTCCACTGTCTTGTCTGGTGTCTTGTCCGGGGGCGGGATCGTCATTTCGTGACGCTCCCCTCGACATCCGGCAGGACCGTGATCGTGTTCACATCCAGGCCCTGCGGTTTCGCGCCCACCAGAATGATCTGCGGTTTCTGGTTGAAGATTCGGGCGGCCGCGCGGCGAATATCGGCGGGCGTCACCTTTGCGATTTTTTCGCGGTAATCGTCATAGGCGCTTACCGGGCGGCCATTGACCTGCAGCGCGGTCAAGGCGCCCGCGATCGCGCGGGTGGAGGAAAAGCTCAACGGCAGGGAACCGATCAGGTATTCCTTCGCCGCGGCAAGACGGTCCGCCGATACGTCCTGATTTTTCATCCGATCCGCGATCGCTTCGACTGTTTCAACGCTGGACGCAACGTTTTGCGGCTGCATCGAGGCCATGACCGTATAGCGATCGGCATGATCGAGATTGGTCATGCCCGAATAAATCCCGTAGGTCAGGCCGCGTTTTTCGCGCACCTCATCCATCAGCAGCGAGGAAAACCCACCGCCGCCGTATATATAATCCATCACCACCGCGGCATAGTGATCGGGATCGTGCAGGCCGATGCCCGGCCAGATCAGCGTCATATTGGTCTGGGGCTGCGGCGTTGCATAAAAAACCGGCTTTTCGGGCGCAGGCATCGGGCTTTCCGGCAGGGCGGCTTGTTTTGCGCCCACAGGCAGATCGCCGAAGATACGATCGACAGCCGAGGCCGCCTGATCTTTCGTCATGTCGCCACTGACGCCCACGAACAGGCGATCGCGCGCAACGTCGCGCAGCCATGCGTCGTGCAGATCGGCCGGAGTAAGCGCGTTCATGCCGGCCAGCGTGCCGCCGATATTACGGGCATAAGGATGGCCCTTGAAAGACAGATCGTTGGACAGGCGCGCGCCGATCCAGTCGGCATCGGTCATGGCGGAACGGATGCGCGTCAAATTCGCCTGCTTCATGCGTTCGACCGCGTCGGGGTCGAAGCGCGGCGCGCGCAACGCCAGATGGAGAAGGTCGAACGCCTTGTCCTGATGCCGGGTCAAAGTGCGCAGGCTGCCGGAAAAATCATCACGGTCGGAAGCAAAGCGCAAGTCGATCGCATTATCGCGCAGCGCGCCCTGAAATTCCGGCGATTTGATTTCACCCGCGCCTTCGTCAAGCGTGTTCGACAAAAGCTGCGAAACGCCCTGCCGCCCCGCAGGATCCAGCGATGCGCCGCCCTTGATAGCAAAGGAAAGCGCGATCACGGGCAGGCTGTGATCCTCGACCAGCCAGACGGTTATGCCGTTGGGCGTCTTGAAGGATTGGATATCCAGCACGCGCCCGGGAACAGCCGTCGAGGCCAAGGCGGGCAGCGCCAGCGCCAAATACAAAAAAACGGCAAGCAGGAAACGGGGCATCATTACATCAAGCCTTCCACCTTCAAGGGGATCATGAACCCGCTGACACCCAGCTTGCCCGCGATATACGTGTTCAACGCTGCCTGCGCGTCGATGGGGGTGAGTTTTTCAAGGCGGTCCGGCCAGGATTCAATATCGTCCAGTTTCACACCCACGGCCAGCGCCTCGCCTACCCGCATCGCTGGACCAGCCAGCGAGTCGCGGGCATAGACGGCGTCGTCCTGCATGCGGGTGATGGCGGCGCGCACCTCTTGCGGCGTGAAGCCGTTGACACTGGCGTTTTCAAACACGGCATTTACCGCGCCCGCCAGTTTCTGCATGTCGACGCCGGGCGCGGGCGTCGCATAGACAAGCCATGTACCATCGTCGCGGGCATAGGGGTTGTATGACACATCGACATCGGTCGCGATTTTCTGTTTGACCACCAGTTCCCGGTACAGGCGGCCGGTATCACCGCCGAACAAATCCTCAAGCAGTTCGAGACGCAGGGCCGCGTCCGGGTTTTCCGGGGCAGAGGGCACGCGCAGTTCGCGTTGCCATGAGGGTTGGCGAATATCCTCGCGCTGGACGATGACCGCGATTTCGCCTTCCAGAACCGGAGAAACGGGGCGCCCTTTGTGCGGAAGTGTTTGGGCCGGAATCTTGCCGTAGGTCGCCTCGGCCAGCGGCAGGACCTGATCGAGCGTGGTGTCGCCGGAAACCACCAGTATGGCATTGTCGGGCGCGTACCATTTTTTATAGAAGGTCAGCGCATCGACCCAGCGCAGGCCCTGCATTTCCGGCATCCAACCGATGACCGGGCGGCCATAGGGATGATTGGGGAACAGCACGTTGTTCATGCGTTCGCGCAACAGCACGCCGGGGTCGCTTTCGACGTTCTGGCGGCGCTCCTCCATCACCACCTGTTTTTCGTGCAGGATGTCGGGCAAAGTCGGCGTCAGATTTTTCATGCGGTCCGCCTCCATCCGCATGACGTCGCCCAAGCGGTCCTTGGGCACGGTTTCGTGATAGGCGGTGTAGTCCCACGAGGTAAACGCGTTATCCTCGCCGCCCATGCGTTGAACCGTTTCGGAGAATTTTCCGGGGCCGAGCGTGGGCGTCCCCTTGAACATCAGGTGTTCCATGAAATGCGCGGTGCCGGATACGCCGATCGGTTCGTCCCCCGCGCCCGATTTGTACCAGATCATGTGGGTAAGCGCCGGCGTGCGGTGATTGGGGATGACCACGACCTGCATTCCGTTTTTCAGGGTCGCGGTCTGGGCGTTGTAAACACCGGCCAGTGCGGATGCGGGCGCGCACGCAGCCATGGCCAGCACGAAAAAGGCCGAAAACAGGAAAAGCCGGGTGGCGGCAGGACGAAGGGTCACGATGGACGCTCCCTTAAAATTAAAAAAGTGTCAGGGCGTCTGAAGTATGTCTTCGTTACGCTTTTCAATCGTGGTCGTGCCGTTATCGGTCGCGCCCTCGGCCTGAAGGCGTTTTTGCTCCTCCACCGGATCGATGGTTTTTCCGGGCGGCGTCTTTTCCTTCCAGAACAGCAGGCGTTCGACGACGGGCTGGTCCTTTTTATCCATTTCCTTGACTTCGGTATTCACCGAGGACCGGATATTGGGGTCGGCCTGCCCAACACCGAGTTTCGAGAGAAACGCGCCGTTCGTGCCCGAATTCTGCGTCGCGGCTGCTTTGGTGTCACTGACGCCGAAGACCGTCTGTTTGGTCTGTTCACGGACCGAAATTTCCATCGGCCGATCCTCGCCCGGGCGGGGCGGGCGCAGGGTGTAATCGGGCGGCACCGAAAGCGGCGCGCGGGTCACCACCGAAAATTCATCGGGCGGTGCGGCCTGAAGGCCCAGTTCCTGTTTCACATTGGCATCGCCGCCGCAAGCCGCAAGTGTCATCGTCGCGGCCAGCAGCATCAGGGAAATCGGGTTCTTGATCATCATACGGGTAGTCTAGCCTGTGTCTTTGGCAAAAAATAGGCCGTGAATGAGCAACAGCGCAACCCCTATGGAAATTGAGGCGTCGGCCACGTTAAAAGCCGGGAAATGGGCGTTTTCCCAGTAAAAATCAAGAAAGTCGATCACTGCCCCGAAACGGACGCGGTCGGTCAAATTGCCCAGCGCCCCGCCCACGATCATCGCCAGCGCGATGATTTCCACCACCCGTATCGAACGCATCATCCAAAGCGCAAACCCCGCCGCGATGACCAGAGTCCCCACGATCAGGATCAAATTCGAGTAATCGCCCAACATCCCGCCGCCCAGCGCGCCGAAGCTGATGCCCGAATTCCAGACCATGGTCAGGTTGAGAAAGGGCGAAAGGACCAGCGTCACAGGACCCAGACGTTCGGGCGGATTGAGAATCCAGCCCACAAAGGACTCGGTCGCGCCTACGTTCAGGGCGGAGCGAAACAGGATTTCGGTCACCAGATATTTGGTGATCTGGTCAAGGAGCAGGATGCCGATGGCAAGCAGGGGGCCGAACAGTCGCGCCATGGGTCAGGCCGCCTTCCGGTTTTTTTTTAGGAACGCGCGTACCGCATCGGCATCGCGCGGGGTCAGAGTCGGAAATTCTACGTCCATGCCAACATCGGGCAGGATTTTCCAGCTGCGTTCACATTTTTTTCCTTCGGCCCGCCCGACGACCACGCCCACGCCCGGTACGCCGGGCAGAGTAAAGGCGCCTTCGGGCGCGGCACCACGGATCAGCGTCGTCTGCGAGGTGATCACGATTTCCGCCCAGTCGATATCATCCGGTGAGTCTGCATTTATGTAGATATGCGGGTGCGCCTCAAGCGCGGAACCAATCATCTTGTCCTTGCGCGCGATTTCCATCGCGCCCAGCACGACGTCGCGCACGGCCAGAACGCGGTCCCATTTTTCGGCCAGCGCCGGGTCGCGCCAGCTTTCAGGCAGGGTTACGAAATCGGTCAGATGCACCGAGTCCGCATCGTTTTTGAAGATACCGCGCGGGCGATACTGCCAGGCCTCGTCCGCGGTGAAGCTGAGGACCGGGGCCAGCCAGCCGCACAGGGATTCCAGCATCGCCGCCATCACGCTGCGGGTCGCGCGACGTTCAAACATGTCCGGACGGTCGCAATACAGGCGGTCCTTGCGGATATCGAAATAAAAGGCGGAGAGCGGCCCGTTGCAGAAGCCATAGACCAGATGCGCCATGCGTCCGAAATCGAAATCCGCGATCGCCTTGCGCACATCGCCGTCGAGCGTGGAGAGCAGGTGCAGCATATAGCGTTCGAGCGCAGGCAGTTTTTCAAGATCGTTCAGATCCACCGCCTCGTCCGGCGTGAAACCGTCAAGCGCGCCGAGCAGGTATTTATAGGTATTGCGGATGCGACGGTACATGTCGGCGGTGGTCTTGAGGACGGTGTCGCCGATGCGCACGTCTTCGCTGTAATCAGTGGTGATGGTCCACAGACGCAGGATGTCGGCGCCATATTTTTCCATCACGCTTTGCGGCGCGACGACGTTGCCTGTCGATTTGGACATTTTCATGCCCTTTTCGTCGAGCACGAAACCATGGGTCAGCACCGCGTTATAGGGCGCGCGGCCCACGGTGCCGCAGGATTCAAGCAAGGAGGAATGAAACCAGCCGCGATGCTGGTCCGAACCTTCGAGGTACAGATCGGCGGGCCATGGCAGGCCGCGCGGCGCCAGCACGAACTGGTGTGTCGAACCGGATTCAAACCAGACATCGACGATGTCGCGCACCTGCTGGTAATCGGCAGCGTTGTATTTTTCACCCAGAAAATCCTGCGGGTCGCGCGCGAACCACGCGTCGGACCCTTCGGATTCAAAAATATCCGCGATGCGTTTGCAAACGTCGGCGTCACGCAGCACGTTTCCGGTCGCACGATCGACGAAAATCGCGATCGGCACGCCCCATGCGCGCTGGCGGCTGATGCACCAGTCGGGGCGCGATTCGACCATCGCGCGGATACGGTTTTCACCCTGCGGCGGATACCATTTCGTTTCGCCGATCGCCTTCAACGCCTTTGCGCGCAGGTCGTTGGTTTCCATCGAAATGAACCATTGCGGCGTGGTGCGGAAGATCAGCGGCGCCTTTGACCGCCAGCTATGCGGGTAATCGTGGCGCAGCGAGCCCTTGGCGAGAAGGTTCCCAACCTCGTCGATCGCCTTGAGCGGCGCGAAATTGCCCTGATCGAATTCACCCTTGGCATTGAAAATCGCCAGACCGCCGAACAATGGCACAGAAGCGCGGAAGCGCCCGTCATCGTCGACATTGTCGGGAATTTCGATGCCGTTGGCGCGGCCGAGCTCAAAGTCGTCGGCGCCGTGGCCGGGCGCGATATGGACAAAGCCGGTCCCGGCATCGTCGGTGACGAAATCGCCCATCAGCACCGGCACGTCGAATTCGTACCCCTTGCCGCGCAGCGGGTGGGCGCAGACCGTCCCGGCCAGCGCCGCGCCCTTGAATTCCGCGCCCTTGGTCCATGCTGCAATGCCGGATTTTTCGCGCACGTCCTCGGCCAGTTTCTGGTTCAGCACCAGCTTTTCGCCCTGTTTGACGCGTGCGCCATCGGCCACCGCGTCCACGGTATAAACCGCGTAATCCATGTCAGCGCCCGCAGCGATCGCGCGGTTCGATGGCATGGTCCATGGCGTGGTCGTCCAGATGACAACCGACGCGCCGTCGATTTCGGGGGCCGCCGCCTTCACCACCGGAAATTTCACCCAGATGGTGATGGATTTGTGTTCGTGGTATTCAACCTCGGCCTCGGCCAGCGCGGTTTTTTCGACCGTCGACCACAGGACGGGTTTGACACCCTTGTACAGGCCGCCATTCATCAGGAATTTGTGAATCTCGCGCGCGATCTGCGCCTCGGCGGGTTTGGTCATGGTCAGATACGGATCTTTCCAGTTCCCGACCACGCCCAGACGCTGGAATTCAACCGCCTGCACGTCGACCCAGTGCTGTGCGAATTCGCGGCATTCGCGGCGGAATTCCAGAATGGGCACCGAATCCTTGTCGCGGCCTTCGGCGCGATATTTTTCCTCGATCTTCCATTCGATGGGCAAGCCGTGGCAATCCCAACCCGGCACGTAATCAGCGTCGCGACCCGTCATCTGCATCGTGCGGTTGATCACATCCTTGAGGATCTTGTTGACCGCGTGGCCGATATGGATGTTGCCGTTGGCATAGGGCGGGCCGTCATGCAGCGTCCATTGTCTGCGCCCCGTTTTTTCACGCAGGCGCGCATACAGGTCCATCGTCCGCCAGCGTTCCAGCGCTTCCGGCTCGCGCTGCGGCAGGTCGCCGCGCATCGGGAATTCCGTCTTCGGCAGGAAAACGGTGGTCTTGAAAAATTCGGCGTCGTAGGTGGCGGTCATGATGGGCTCCGGCCCATGGTTCTACGAAATTCCGCCTGAAAATGAAAGCGTTTATGGGGTTTTGGACACGATTCCGGAGGAAGTGCGCTGCTGCGCGCGATCCGTCATATACGCCGCGTGTTCCCGCGCCTGCGCTTCGGAAATATCATCCAGTTGACGCAGCACCGTGCGCAGCGCGGTGTGCAGCGTATCCTGCGCGACAGGCCACGCATCGACATTCAAATGGCGGACCGCACCGCCGACCGCGTCCAGCACTTGACGGGCATGCATGGCCAAATCCGGCTCGTCGCAGGGGATGTGATAGATTTCCTCCTCGCCAGTATCGATCACAAGCTGGTCCAGCTGCCACGAACAGGCGGGATCGCCCGGTTCGGGCTTGAGGAAGACGAAGCTTGCCAAAAATGAGGAGTCTCCAAGCTCGAACAAAATCTGCCGATCGCCTTGACGCAGCCAGCCCCATTGCAGGAATTCGGCGGGGTGCTGGGGGCGGCCTTGCGTGTCGCTCAGAGCCGCGCGCGGATATAGATCCCTACGTTGGCGGGGCGCCGCACCAAGCCCCAGCGCCAGCGCCACATCTCGTACGTTTTCAAAGACAAACAAGGGCTCGGTGCAATGCACGCAGTAAGGCGGCATCGCCGCGCTTTGAGCAAAGGATTGGACCAGACGTTCGAATGGCGTGGTGAAAACCTGACGATCCGGGTGCGTCTCAGGCGCGAGAGGCCGGCGCATGGGGGTACGCTCCAACTTGTTTTTTTCTGTATACGGAAAATAACGGCTGGCTTCAATACATAATCTCAACGACCGGATTCCATGCCCGCCATGGCCACGCCCAGAATTTCCCGTGCGCGCGCAACATCCTGTGCGATTTGCGCTTTCAGGGCGTCGAGCGTGTCGAATTTCGCCTCGTCGCGCAGCTTGCGCACCGGTTGCACGCGCAGCGTTTGTCCGTAAAGGTCGCCGCTGAAATCAAGAACATAGACTTCAAGCAAGGGTTCCGGGGTCGCGAACATCGGACGGATGCCGATATTGGCGGCACCCATGCGCCATTCCCCGTCGATCAGAACGCGCGCCGCGTAAACACCATGGGCCGGGACGCAGGTTTCGCCCAAGGGCATGTTGGCGGTGGGGTAGCCCAGTTCGCGCCCGCGCGCGTCACCATGGACGACCGGCCCCTCGATTTCCCACGCCCAGCCCAGCATCGCGTTGGCGGCGGCGATATCGCCTTCTTTCAGCGCCGCGCGGATACGGGTGGAGGAAACCGGCGCATCGCCCGCTGCCTCCAGCGTCACGGCCGTGACCTGAAAGCGCCCGTCGGCCTGAAGCGTATCGACATGGCCCGCGCGCCCCTTGCCAAAGTGAAAATCCGACCCGACCACGACATGCGCGGCATCCAGATGGCCGACAACGATCATATCGACGAACTGCGCCGCCGAAAGACCGGCCATGATGGCGTTGAAGTCGAGGATCTGGACCTCGTCCACGTCCAGTTCCTTCAGGCGGCGCGCCTTCACCGTTTCCGGCGTCAGGCGGAAGGGCGGCGCATCGGGATTGAAAAACGCGCGCGGGTGCGGTTCGAAGGTCACGGCCACAAGCGGCCGGCCTTGCGCATCGGCAATCGCGCGCGCGCGCGCCAAAAGGGCGGCATGACCCAGATGGACACCATCGAAATTGCCGATGGCAACGACGGGGCGGGGTGGGGTATCGTTCATCGCGCATGACCCTAATCAAGCCCGAAGCACTTGTCGACCTTGGCGAAGCGGCGCACAAGGCGCGTGTCGATCTGCGCATCGACCTGATCTATGCCGACGCCGCGCATCCGCTTAACCAGACCTTCGCCACCGCCATTTACCGGCCGGGGGCGCGGTTGCGGCTTTACTGCGATCTTGCGGACATCGTGCTGGCGGCGGGACGCGCCGCGAACGCGCAAGGGTTGCGGCTGGTCGCCACCGACGGATTACGCACGACCGAGGCACAGGCGCGCATGGCGCAAACACCGCGCGTGCGCGCAAATCCGCACTGGACGCAACCCGGACCCGGCATGCTGATCTCCCCGCCCGGCGCGGGCGCGCATCCGCGCGGCATGGCGGTGGACGTCATGATCGAGACGCTTGCGGGCAAGGTCCTCGACATGGGTTGCGCGCTCGATTATTTCTCGCCCGATCCTGCGGACAATCCGGCGGCGCGGAATTATCCGGTTTCGGACGACGTGCGCGCCAACCGCGCATGGCTTGACGCGGTCATGGCGGCGGGGGCGCTGGCATGCGGAAAAGAGCTGTGCCCGCTGCCCTCGGAATGGTGGGATTATCGCCTGCCGCGCGATATATATGAATCCCATGCGCCCCTGTCGGACGCGGACCTGCCGGAAAACATGCGGATGTGTTCATGACGCATGAGAGTGCACGTTTCGTGTCGGGGGCGCGGAGAGGATGGTAGCGGAGGAGGGACTCGAACCCCCGACCCCGCGCGCGTTGCGCGCGCTTGCCGTTACGTTTCGTGTCGGGGGCGCGGAGAGGATGGTAGCGGAGGAGGGACTCGAACCCCCGACACGGGGATTATGATTCCCCTGCTCTAACCAGCTGAGCTACTCCGCCATCGAAAAGACGTCACGCTTATAGGATTTGCACCGGTTTGTTGTCAAGGTTGGCTTCAGGCCGCCGCCGCGATCCAGCCGCCGCCCAGAACCCGGTCACCGTCATAACATACCGCGGCCTGACCCGGCGAAATGCCGTATTGCGGGGTTTCCAGCCTGATGCGCCCACCCGCGCGGTCAAGGCGCGCCGGCACAGGTTGGGCCACCGAGCGCAGTTTGACCGTGACCGCGCGTACGTCCGCGCCCAGCCAGTTGCAATCCGTCAGAGTTACCGTATCGCAGGCCAGCGCCTCACGCGGGCCGACGACGACGCGGGCGTTTTCGGCATCCACCTTCACCACGTACAGAGGCGTGTTGTTTTCGGTATGGCCGCCGCCAACGCCGATGCCCTTGCGCTGGCCCACCGTGTAACCGACCACGCCCCGATGCCGCCCCAGCACGCGGCCATCGACATGCACGATGTCGCCGGGGCGCACGGCGTCGGGCCGCAGGCGTTCGACCACGGCCGCGTAATCGCCGTTGGGGACGAAGCAGATGTCCTGACTGTCCGGCTTGGCGGCGGTGACCAGCCCCAGCCGCCTTGCGTGTTCCCTTGTCACGTCCTTCGACCAGACACCAAGCGGAAAGCGCAGGAAGTCGAGCTGTTCCTGTGTGGTTGCGAACAGAAAATAACTTTGGTCCTTGGCGGGGTCGTGGGCGCGATGCAGTTCGGCGCGGCCGTCATTGACCACGCGGCGGATATAATGGCCAGTGGCCATGCAATCGGCGCCCAGATCCTTTGCCACCGCCAGCAGATCGCGGAATTTGACCGTCTGGTTGCAGCGCACGCACGGGATCGGGGTTCGGCCATGCAGATAGCTGTCGGCGAAATCCTGCATCACTGCATCGGAAAACCTGTTCTCGTAATTGAGTACATAGTGCGGAAACCCACGCGCCTGCGCGACCATCTGGGCGTCGTAAATATCCTGACCGGCACAGCACGCGCCCTTTTTTTCAAGCGCGAGGCCGTGGTCGTAAAGTTGCAGCGTCACGCCCACGACGTCATACCCTTCCTCGTGCAGCAGGCTGGCCACCACGGACGAATCCACCCCGCCCGACATGGCGACGACCACGCGGGTATCCTTTGGGGGTTTGGCAAAACCCAACGAGTTAAGGCCGGTTTCCATGCCGTTCTTATACGCCGGGGCGGGGCCCGACTTCAAGAAAACCCGTTTTCGCAAAACGCCCATGCCACAGCTTTTCCTCAAACCCGTCGCGCACAAGCCGTATTGGGGGGGCAGTGTGGTTTCATCGACATCCATACATACCGGGAAGTTTCATCATGCCGTTCACCAAAACCCGCTGCACCGCCTCGTCCGCCACGCTGGCCCGCATCGTGCAGGCGCGCGACGCCATACGCAGCCATGATTACGCCGCGCTTAACGGCCTTTTGGCCGCCGGACTTAATCCCAACATTCCCGCGCCGGACGGCCGTTACCTGGTCCATGACGCGATTTTGTTCGACGCATCCGGGACGTCGATCGACCTTCTGGTGCATTACCACGCTAATCTGGATGCACGCTGGACGCAGTATCTGAACTGGACGCCCGCGCATGTCGCGTGGTTCGCCGGGCGCGCCGACATCGTCGAAAAGCTGCGGCGACTGGGCGCGGATATCGAGCTTGAGGACACGCGCGGCTGGTCGGCCCGCCGGGCCATGCCCTGCCCGATCACGCAGATCGAAGGCCAGCTTAAATTCGGCGCGCTTTCGATGCTGGTCGGCCACACCACCGAGCGCCCGATCTTCAACAGCGGGCATATTGCCTAATCCCCCGCATCCCGCTAGGGATGCGGGATGCGCATTCTGGCTGCCAACACATCCGGAGCGATCGCCGAAGCCGCCGCCGTTCTTAAAAGCGGCGGGCTTGTCGGTCTGCCCACCGAAACCGTTTACGGGCTTGCCGCCGACGCGACCAACGGGCGCGCGGTCGCGGCGATTTTCGCGGCCAAAGGGCGGCCCGCCTTCAACCCGTTGATCGTGCATGTCGAGACCACGGCGCAGGCCGAGACAATCGCGGTTTTCGACGAACGCGCCCATGCGGTCGCGACCGCGTTCTGGCCGGGGCCTTTGACCATCATCCTGCCGCGCCGCGCGGATGCGAAAACGCATGAACTGGCCACGGCGGGGTTGGGTACCGTGGCGCTGCGCTGTCCCGCGCATCCGGTCGCGCGCGCCGTCATCGCCGCCGCCGGGGTACCACTGGCCGCGCCCAGCGCCAACGCATCGGGCACACTTTCGCCGACCAGCCCCGCGCATGTCGCGGCTTCGCTGGGCGATGCGGTGGATATTATCCTTGCCGCCGGGTCGTCCGTGGTGGGGCTGGAATCGACCGTACTGGATTTATCGGAGGATGTGCCGGTCGTGCTGCGCCCCGGCGCGGTGACGCCGGACCAGCTTGGCCGCGTGCTGGGCGCAACACCCGCCATCGACGACGGGGCGCATGACGCACCAAAATCGCCGGGACAGTTGCTGCGCCATTACGCGCCGAAAACGCGGCTGCGCCTGAACGCCGCCGCGCCCGAGGCGGGAGAGGCTTATCTTGCCTTCGGCCCGATGCTTTTGACCCGCGCGCGCATCGACCCCGCGATACGAAATCTTTCACCCAACGGCGACCTGGCCGAGGCCGCAGCCAATCTGTTTGCGTTTCTGCACGATCTGGACGGCGGGGGATACGCCGGGATCGCGGTCGCGCCCATCCCGCAAACGGGGCTGGGGCTTGCGATCAACGACCGGCTGCGCCGCGCGGCGGGCGGGCAATAAAAAAAGCGCCCCCAAGGGCGCTTTTGCAAAAGCAAGGCGGTAATGCCGCTTACTTGATCTTGTCTTCCTTGAAGTCGACATGCGCGCCGAGCTTGCCGGTTTTTTCGTTTTTCGCGCGCGGGTCGTATTTCTTTTTGACCAGTTTTTCGGTCTTGGTCTTTTTGTTCGCCTTGGTGACGTAGTAATAACCGGTGCCCGCGGTCGAGACCAGCTTCACTTTGACGGTTGCGCCTTTTTTCGCCATGACTGCTACTTCCTTCGAATCCTGAATTTCCAGCCGTTCTTTTGGCCGATCAGACCCGCAAAGTCAATAAAATCCTCGCAGCCATGCTAGCGGCGCGGTTTTTTGCCCTTTTTGCCGGGTTTTTCGCGACGTTTGCCCCCGCGCCCCGGCCCGCGCCCGCCATTGCCCCCATGTCCGCGCACGGATTTCGGCATGGCGCGCAGATGCGGTTTGCGACCCTGATAACCGGGCACATCCGCCCCGTCCTCGGCCCCCACCAGCTCAAAAGCCGTCGATCCGGTCAGACGGTCGGCGTCGACCACCATCACGCGCACCGGCGCACACAGACGGAACAGGCGTCCCGTGCGGCGACCGATCAGGGCATGTTGGTCCTCGGAGTGGACGTAATAATCGGGCGGCAGGGTGCGGATCGGCACCAGCCCGTCCGCGCCCGTTTCGTCCAGCGTCACGAACAGGCCGAAACGCGTGACCCCGGATATCCGGCCCGAAAAGACCTGTCCGAGATGGCGGGCCAGAAAGGCAGCGGTGAAACGGTCGACGGCAGCGCGCTCGGCCTCCATCGAGGCGCGTTCGGTGAGCGAGATGTGGTCGGCGGTTTCGGCAAGGCGGTGCGTTTCGCCCTCCTCCAGCCCGCCGTCGCCGAGGCCGTAGGCACGGATCAGCGAACGGTGGACGATCAAATCGGCATAGCGCCGGATCGGTGAGGTGAAATGCGCGTATTTCTGCAAGCCAAGCCCGAAATGCCCGATATTTTCCGGGGAATAGACGGCCTGCGACTGTGCGCGCAGGACGATCTGGTTGACCAGCGGCGCGTGGTCGAGCCCCCGCACCTTGTCGAGCAGGCCGTTGAACATCTGAGGGCGGACCACCTGCCCCTTGGCGAGGTTGAGGCCGAAGCCTTCCAGAAAGGCGCGGGCGCCATCGATCTTTTCGCCCGAGGGCTGGTCGTGGATGCGGTAGATGCACGGGGCGGTCTTCGCCTCCAGCGCGCGGGCGGCGGCCACGTTGGCAAGGATCATGAATTCCTCGATCAGCTTGTGGCTGTCGTAACGCGGGCGCAGCGCGACACCGGTCATGTCGCCCTTCGCATCCACCACGACCTTGCGTTCCGGCATGTCGAGGTCAAGCGCGCCGCGCCGGGCGCGCGCCGCGTCGAGAATCTTGAACGCGGCATAAAGCGGGCGGATCACCGTATCCATCAACGGATCGGTCACGGCGTCCGGCGCGCCGTTGAGCGCGTCCTGCACCTGTTCATAGGTCAGGCGCGCGGCGGAGCGCATCAAGCCGCGCACGAATTTATACGTTTTCAGTTCCCCCGCGGCGTCGATCGACATGTGCACGGCCAGACAGGCGCGGTCGCCATCCGGGCGCAGCGAACACAGATCGTTTGAAAGTTTTTCCGGCAGCATGGGCAGGACACGGTCGGGAAAATAGGTCGAATTGCCACGCTTGTATGCCTCGCGATCCAGTGCCGATCCGGGGCGCACGTAATGCGCGACGTCCGCGATCGCGACGATCAGATGGTATCCATCGCCCTGTTTTTGCGCGAACACCGCGTCGTCGAAATCACGCGCATCAGCGCCATCGATCGTGACCAGCGGGATGGCGCGCAGGTCCTCGCGCGCGCCAAGCGGCGGCACGGTCATCCCTTCGGTTTCGGAAACCACGCCCGCAGGGAAATCAATGCGCAGACCCTTTTCGTGCAGCGCGATCAGGGAAATCGCCTTTGGATCGTCGTCGTGACCGATGATCGCATGCAGACGCGCGCGCGGACGAGAGAGTTTCGCGCCTTCATCGACAAAAGCTTCGACCAGCGCGCCATGTTCCATTTCAGGCTGGCGGGAGGCCGGCACATCGAGCTGATACTCATCCCGTTCCTTCCGGTGCACGGGCTGAAGCCGCCAGACCGCACCGGCGCGGACAACACGACCCAGCACCAGACGGTCCTGCACCTTGCCCAGACGACGGACGATCCGGGCGGTTATATCGCCGTCCTTGTGATGCCTGATCTGGGCAAGAATACGATCGCCCAACCCCGGCGCATCATGTTCGTGGTGCGCGGGCTCAAGCGCGATGCGCGCGGGCAGATCCTTTTCCGTTTCGACCGGTTGCGCAAACACGTCGCCGTCAAGCGTGATTTCGGATATGCGCAAAATCGCGACCGCCGGGCCATCCGCGTCGCGCGGGGCGGCCAGTGCGTAAGTCTTGGCCGGAAGCTGTTCGATCTGGCCTTCGCCCACCAGTTCCTTGAGCAGTTTTTTAAGCGGGATTTTTTCGTGGTCCTTAAGGCCGAAGGCACGGGCCAGATCGCGGCGCGTCACCGGGCGGCCCGCGTTTTCGATCGCGGCGATCAGAGCATCGGGTGTCAGCGGCGGTTTCGTCATCGCAACCTCCTAAAGCCTTGCAGCCAGAATCGCATCGGCGCCGTGGCGCACGGTGCAGGCCAACCCCTCTACCTGCGGCAGGATATGATCGGCGAAAAAGCGCGCTAGCGTGATGCGCGATTGCAGATAATCGGATGAGAATCCGCCCGTATCCTGCGCACGGAACAAGGCGCGGGCGGCCAGCGCACCGCGCGCGAGCGCGGCCCCCGCCATCACATGCCCGGCCAGCGTCAGATAGGGATGCGCGACCGCCCCGGCCGCGTCCATGCCGTTATTTTCGCCGCCACGGGCGAGCAGCGCGCCGGTCGCACCGCGCAACGCATCAAAGCCCGCGTGCAGGCGTTCGCCGATGATGGAAAGATCGGCGCCGTGGGATTCCTCAAGCTCGGTCAACAGCGGCGTGTTTTCGTCCAGCCATGCGCGCATCGCGGCACCATCGTCGCGGATCAGCTTGCGTCCGACCAGATCAAGCGCCTGAATGCCGTTGGTTCCCTCGTAGATCGGCAGGATGCGCGCATCACGCAGGAATTGTGCCGCGCCGGTTTCCTCGATGAAGCCCATGCCGCCATGGACTTGTACGCCCAGATTGGCGACATCCACCGCCCGGTCGGTGCACCAGCCCTTGACGATCGGGGTAAGCAAATCGACACGCGACGCATTGTCGGAATCAAGTGCGCAGGCCGCGTCATAAGCCATCATGCGCCCCGCCTGCACGAAGGCCTGCATGGTCAGCAGCATGCGTTTGACGTCGGGGTGCTCGACAATCGCCCTGCCCCCGCCCTGCACCCGGTCGCGGGCGTAAGACAGCGCTTTCTGGGTCGCGGCCTCGGCGATCGCGACACCCTGCAGACCGACCGACAGGCGCGCGTTGTTCATCATCGTGAACATATACTTGATGCCTTCGTTTTCGCGGCCCACCAGATAGGCTGTGGCGCCGCCCCCATCGCCGAACGCCATGGTGCAGGTCGGGCTTGCATGGATGCCGAGCTTGTGTTCGAGCGCGGCGCACACTAGATCGTTGCGCGTACCGTCCGCCAGAATCTTCGGCACGATAAACAGCGAGATGCCCTTGACCCCGTCGGGCGCGTCGGGCAGACGCGCAAGCACCAGATGAATGATGTTTTCGGCCAGATCGTGTTCGCCGTAGGTGATGAAAATCTTTTGCCCGATGACGCGATAGGTGCCGTCGTCCGCGCGCACGGCGCGGGTGCGCACGGCGGCAAGATCGGACCCCGCCTGCGGTTCGGTCAGGTTCATCGTGCCGGTCCATTCGCCCGAAACGAGCTTGGGCAGGTAATATGCCTTTTGTTCCGCGCTGCCGTGGTGAGCGATCGCCTCGACCGCGCCCTGATTGAGCAGCGGGCACAGGCCGAACGCCATATTGGCCGCCTGCCACATTTCCTGAATCGGGAAGGCCAGCGTCCAGGGCAGACCCTGACCGCCGTGATCGGTGGCGAAGGGCACGCCGTTCCAGCCGCCGTCGCGATAGGCGGCATAGGCGTCCTTCCAGCCTTTCGGCGTTTCGACCGCGCCATTCGCAAGCGTGCAGCCCTGACGGTCGCCCGTCACGTTCAGGGGGGCAAGCGTGTTTTCGGCCAGTTTCGCGGCCTCGGCCAGCACCGGCTCGGCCAGTTCGGCGGCGTCGGCAGGCAAACCGGCAAGCCGGTCCGCGCCAAAGGCGTGGCGAAGGGTGAAAAGCATGTCGGTCAGGGGGGCCTGATAGGTCATGGCGGCTAATTCCTTTGATTCCTTATGACTTTAGCACTTGGCACGGGGGTTGCAGAGATTAAATCCACGATGATGGGTTTGAACGGCAATTTTCAGGTTTTCGGGCGGCAGGGCGCGGCGCAGACGCGCGTGACCTCGGCCATCCAGCAGGCCAGCGCCCGTACCGGGGTCGATTTCGGCTATCTGGTGCAACAAGCGCAGGTGGAAAGCAGCCTGAACCCCAATGCGCAGGCGCGGACATCTTCGGCAACCGGGCTTTACCAGTTCGTCGACCAGACATGGCTGCGGATGATGAAGACGCACGGGGCCGAACACGGTTACGGCCAGATGGCCGACGCGATCCGGCAGGACCGGAACGGCAATTACAGCGTTCCCGGCCACGCCATGCGCAACCGCATCCTGAATTTACGCAAGGATCCGCAGGCGGCATCGCTGATGGCGGCGTCGCTGGCATGCGAGAACAACAGCTATCTGCAACAGGCGACCGGCAGCACCCCGTCTTCGACCGATCTGTATATGGCGCATTTCATGGGGGCGCAGGGCGCGTCGAATTTCCTGAACGCGATGAAGAAAAACCCGTGGGCGCCCGCGGCCAGCATGTTCCCCGAAGCCGCGCGCGCCAATCGCGGCGTGTTTTACGCGCAAGGTCGCCCGCTGACGCTGCAACAGGTTTACAACAATTTCGACGCCAAATTCGCCGGGTCCGGCGATACCCCGGTCGCGGGACAGACACAGGTCGCGGCCGCCGCGTTCCGGCCCGTGGTGTTGCCACAGGCCGACGACTGGTCGAACCCGGACACAGGCACGGGCACAGGCGCGCAGATCGCCGCCAGCGCCTTAAGCACCGGCGCAGGGAATACCAGCGGGATTCGCGCCCTGACGCGCGACATATCGCAAAACGATACGGTACAAAGCGCATCCCAAAGCGATACGATGTCGGTTGCGGATGCGGGCGGCTATCCTGGGTTCGTGTCGGGCCTCGGCTCGCGGGTCAGCTGGCCGATGGACGCGGTTTTGAACATCCATGCGCATATGCGCGACCCGATCAACGACGAAAGCCGTTATAACGCCTGATTGTCAACGTGGCCGGCTTTATTTCCTGAAACCCGTACCGACCAGATAGACTTCGGACGATTCCGCGCGCGAGGCCGGTGGTTTCAGATGGCGCACGGTTTCAAAGCGAGGTTTGAGCATCGCCAGAAATTCACCTTCCGCGCCGCCCTGAAAGACCTTGGTGACAAAGCCGCCGCCGGGGGCCAGCACGTCGGACGCGAATTCCCACGCCATTTCCACCAGCGCCATCATGCGCAGATGGTCGGTACGCTTGTGCCCCGTGGTGTTGGGCGAAAGGTCGGAGAGCACCAGATCCGCCTCACCTTTCATCAGGGCCTTGAGCCGGTCCGGCGCTGCGTCGTCGGTGAAATCCATTTCGATGAAATCGACACCTTCAAGCGGGTCCATGGGCAGAATGTCGATGGCGGCGATGTGCGCGACCTTTTTGCGCGAAAGCACCTGCGACCAACCACCGGGCGCCGCGCCCAGATCGACCACGCGCATACCGGGCTTGATCAGTTTCAGGCGCGCGTCCATCTCAAGAAGCTTGAAGGCCGCGCGCGAACGATAACCTTCCGCGTTCGCCTTATGGACGTACGGGTCGTTGATATGGCGGTTAAGCCATTGTTTCGAGGATTCCTTGGCCGCCTTGTTCTTGACGCGCTGCGCGCGGTTGCCGGGTCTTTTCATGTCGCTACACCGGCACAGGGCTGCCTTTAGGTTTTTTCGACCTGGCTGAAATCAAGCTCGACCGGGGTCGGGCGGCCGAAGATCGAAACGGAAGCCTTGAGCTTGCCTTTCTCGTCATCCACTTCCTCGACCGTGCCGACCATCGAGGCGAAGGCGCCGTCGGTGATGCGCACTTCCTCGCCGATGTCGAAAGTGATGGTGCGGCGCGCCGGACCGCCTTCGGGCGCTGTCAGTTGTTGCATCAGGCGTGCGGCCTCGCCTTCCGAAATCGCCTGCGGCTTGTTGCCGGAACCCAGAAAGCCCGTCACCTTGGGCGTATTCTTCACAAGGTGCCACGCATCGTCCGACATATTCATCTTGACCATGACGTAGCCCGGAAACACGTTGCGTTCGACCGCGACGCGCTTGCCGCGCTTGATTTCGGTCACTTCCTCTTTCGGGATGATGATTTCGTGAAACGATTCCTCAAGCCCCTGTTTCTTGGCCTTTTCAAGGATGGATTCCCTGACCTTGCCTTCAAAGCCCGAATAGACGTGGAGCACATACCAGCGCGGGTTGTTGCCCGGCGTGGTGCCGGATGCAGTGCCGGTTGCGGCTTCGGTTGCGGGTGCGTTCGTCGCGGTCATCGTCTTTGGTCCTTATCCGAGAACAAGTTGAATGAGATAGGCAATGACCTGGTCGGCGCTGAACAGGAAGATCGCCATGATCACCACCATCACGAACACCATCACCGCGGAAACCGTGGTTTCCTGACGGGTCGGCCAGGTGACGCGCGCGGCTTCCTGCCGTACCTGTTTGATGAATTCGATCGGGCCTGTCTTTGCCATTGTCTTATGCCTTTTTAAAAAACCTTTTCCGCCAGCGGTTCGTAATCGCCGGGGCGATGAACGGGAACCGAATTTTGCGGGAATGACGGGGTTATAGGCCGAAACGCCCATAGAATCCAGCATTTTTTATTGTTTTTTATTGTTTGGTCGCCCACACGCCGCTTGGGCTTCGCTCGCATAAGCTTGCGCGGCACATCTTGATCGTTCTCGTGTGTGCCGCGCCGTATCTAACGCACGCCCGGCCTTGCCCCGGATTGCGGTGCCGACGCGGGCGGCGCGAACATAGCGGCGATTTGTAAAAACCAGTTTGCCTGCGCACCGCTCAGGACCTGCGCGTCCATGGCCAGCCAGTCGTTACTGATCTGGCGGCGGATCGCGTTGCTGGCAAAGGCGACGTTCAAAAACGGCCCCCGGCTTTGCGAGGTATCGGCATACAGCATCGTGCGCGCGGGTGCGGCGCCGGCGCCGCAACACGGGTAGGAAACCGAGAATACCGCATAGGCGTTTTCACCACGCAGCAAGCGTTCTGGCCGGACCCAGACGATACCGTCATGGGTTTCCATCCGGCACTGAAAAGCCAACATCAAATCGGGTGAAAGGTCGGGCGCGGATTTGTCGTCCTGCCGCGCGGGGGCAAAGACATAAAAGCGCGCGGGCGCACCTTGCACCGTCGCGTCCAGAAACGGGCGGCCATCAGCCCCGCGCAGCTGGATCAGCGGTTCGTCGTGGCGGCCCAGAATAAAAAATTCCGCCAGATCGGGGCGCAGCATCGCGGCAGGCGTGATCGTCGCGGCCGCACGCATTTCATCCTCGCTTACGGGGATCAACGCCGCCTCGAAATCCGGGGCAAGCACCTGTGGCGTCGTTTCCTTTTTAGCGCCGAAAAGTCCGCTTAACATGGTTTATCCTTTCTTTTCATGCCGGGTGGATGCTGCGCCGACGCAGCCGGTCCGCCCCTCTTGCATTCCCTTGTTGTTCGACAGCGACCAGTTTCACGTCGATGTCGCGCATGACTTGGGGCGCGGATGTGCCGTCCTGTTCAACGGCCTGGGTGAATTCCGGCACGATCACCGTTTTTCCAATGGCCGTCCGGTCCTGAAGATGCGCGATCAGGTCCTTGTTCCACGCCACCTGCCGCGCAACATCGGGCGCGATTGATTCCCGCGCGCGGCGTTCGGCCAGCGCCTGCGTGATACGGTCATGCGCGGCCGCGTTGTTTTCCACCGATTGGGCGGAATAAGCCGCGATCGCCGCACCGTCCGTATTGCGAAAGACGATTCCGCCATCGGGATTGACCACCGCCGGCGCGTTGGCATCGCCCGAACCAGACCCCGCCGCATTGAATTTATTCAGGCAACACGCCCTGACCGTGCCGTCCGCATTGTATTGCACGGGGCCTGCCGGCGCTGATTCACGGAAAGCAGATTCCGGGGGCGCGGACGAAGCTTTGATTTCCGACGGGACGAGTGCCGCACGCGGTGTAGCGACGCTCGGTATGGCAACGGTCGGCGCGGCGATAGTCGGCGCGGGGGCGGGTGCAGGGGCGGCGGGCGGATGCACAAGCACGGTTTTCGCGCTTATGTCCGTTGTCACCGGCGTGCGCGTCCCGTGTACTGGCAAAGCGGGCGCGGGTGCCGCTTGGCCATGGGGCGGCGCGACAATCTGTGCGGCGATCTGCGTGCCAATCTGTGCGCTAATTAGCGCGAGGGCACGCGCCTGCGCCCGCACGCGCGGCAGATCGTCGCCCGATCCTGCATTCGCGCCTCGCGCCCCCGTTTCCGGCATTCGTATCGCGCGGCGCAAATCCATGATCGCTTCGGCCAATGCCGGGCGCGACATGGTGGGCAAGATTCGGGGCTGTTCGCGCGCAAGCTGCCGCAAATCGCCAAGGATCGCCGGTGCGGGCGGCGATACAGGCGGCACGACAGTAAGCATGCGGGTAAAGACGGATACGCGCAAAGGCGTGGGAAGCGCGGGCATGGATTCACGAATCTCAGCGCCAAGCCGAACCTGCAAGGCCGTACGCAGCGGCCCCGGCGGCAAGGCGTGGGTGGCAGCAAGGCGCAGCGTCTGCCCCGCCATCAGCGTCAGCGCGGGTGCAATTTGTCCCGTGCCCCCCATGCCCCCCGTGCCGCGCAGTTGCGTGCGCATTTCGCGCAAGATAACGGCTATGGCCGCGCGCAATTCGCGCGGCAGCGTGCGGTCGCGGGCCAGCGCGCGCAGGTCGCGCAATATTTCGGCGGGGCCGGGCACATGGCCCGGCGTGGCGTTATCGTTGTCCGCGCGCGTGGCGGCGGCGTTATCGTTGTCCGCGCGCGTGGCGGCGGCGTTATCGTTGTCCGCGCGCGTGGCGGCGGCAAGCACGGCAGAAAGCCGCGCGAGGGGCATAGCGACCAGCGCCGCCGCAAGCCGCGCCACCACGGTTTCAATGCCCGGTACGTTCAATCCCGGCGCATTGACACCGGCAAAGGCGGCAAGTTGCGGCACCAGCGCACCCAGTTCGCGCAAGGTTTCGGCCAGCAGCGCCGCACGTTCGGGCGCAGCGACCGGCAGGCGGGCGATGTCCGCCAAACGGACGATATGCGAGAGCGTTTTCAGAACGAGCGGAGAAAGCCCGCCTTCACGCAGCGCCTTTGCGATTTCCTGCCCAAGCGCCGGGTCCAGCCCCGCCGCCGCGACGATGCCCGGCAGCGCCGCCAGCATCCGGTCGAGCGCGCGGATATCCGCATCGCGGTCGGTGCCCAGATACAACAGCAGGCGCCTGCGGCGTCCGCTTTCAAAATAGGCGCGCAGATCGGTGATGTTGACCGAGGTCATCACCGTGCCGTAGATCGTCGCGCGCTGGATCACACGGGAAAAATCGGACCCGCGTTCATCGATTCCATCGAACACGCTCAACGCGCAGGGGTTGTAATCGGGCAGGTCGGGCAGGCGATCGTCGATCACCAGACGCAGATACAGGCCGGTGGTCGCGCTTGATCGGGCAAAGGCGTCGATACGACGGGCCAGTTCGGCGGACAGGCCGGCATTGTCGTCCCCTCCCAGCCGCGATTGCAGTTCGGCCCGCGCATCCGCGAGAACGTCGAAGGCATGGCCCGTCCATTCGCGATCGAAAGGCGTGCCGCGTTCGACCTGTGCGATCAGGCGGCGCACGTCGCGCGCGACACCGATGCCGCCAGCCGTTTCGCCGGTCGCTTCCCGCACCGCCTGTGCCACGGGTGACGTCATGGCCGGAACCGCAGCGCTTCAAGCCAAGTGTCAAGCCATGGACGCTTGTTGGTGGTGCATTGCTGGTCCAGCTGATCCTGCATGTGCCAGATTTCGGTGCTGGCGCCATGCGCGCCTTTACTGTCGCGGACCGCGGTCAGCAGGGCGGCGCGGTCGGCCACGCCCGGCCCTGTGTCAATCAGCATCAATCCCACCGCCGCCAGCGCAAAGACGCCGGAGGCCGTGGCCGCCGCGCGCTTGGTACGCTCGGCGCCGGTTTCACCCCAGACGATGCAGCATGCCTTGCGCGAGGGCGTCAACCCATAGGCCAACGATGCCATGCCAAAGACCGCGGTCGCGGCGGCGGTGCCGTAGGTCAGCCAAGCCGCGGCGGTGGCGCTGATCCCGGTCGTGCCGATGACCAGCGGCAGGACAAGCGGGATGCAGCAGGCTTTCGGCGTCACGGCGACAATGCCGACAGCGCCCAATGCGCCCGAAAATCGGGCAAAAACTTCTTTTGCTTTCATGAAAACGGAAATTCCTGTCGTGCGTGGTTTTTCGGATGAAAAACGTCACACGACGGGTGGCGCGCGCGAGGCGTAAGGGGCGCGGGCCAGGCCCGCCGCCATGATTTGCGGCGCGGGCATAGCCAGCGCGCGCAGCGTTCGCGCGGGCACGGTCCACGCCACCGGGGCGGGCGCGGCACCCGCATGATTGAATGAAAAGCCGCAGAATTCGTGACTGGCGGCGGATTTGTCATGACGGTCGCCGCGCGGGTCGTATTTACCGGAATCCACGACATGCGCCCCACCCGCCCCGGCGCAGACGACCAGCGCCGCGTGGCCTGCCGTCTGCCCCGGCATAAAACCCGCCGGAATCAGGGCGCGCAGCGCGAACGCGACCAGCGCGAGCATGAAACCCAGCTCACGCCAATAGGGCATATGTTGTGTACCGGTACGCATTGTCACCATCCGGTTTCCCATGTTTGCCGCGTGTTTGCAAGCGCAAGCGGGAACCGGATTGCCATTTCCGGCATTGGTACTATTGTAATATCCGTAAAAATATCAGGAAAAAGCCACAGGAGGCCCCATGTCCAAAGTCATCACCGCCACGTTCAAGACCCGCGAGGCCGCCGAGGTGGCATTGCACCGGCTTGAGGCCTTGGGCATCGGGGACAGTCAGGTCAGCGTCGTCGTGTCCGAAAACACACGCGAGCAGGCTTTCGACCTTAAGCGCGACAATAAATCCGACGAGGGCATCGCCTATGGCGGTGTCGCAGGCGGGTTGGTCGGCGCGGTCCTGGGCGCGCTTTTGACCGCGGGCGCGGTCGCCATTCCGGCCGCGGGCATCGTGGTTTCGGGTTGGCTGGTCGCGGGGGCCGCGGGGGCCGGCGCAGGCGCGCTGACCGGCGGCTTCGTGGGCGGGCTGATCGGCACAGCGATCCCGGAATACGAGGCCCAGCTGCACGAGGGCGCGGTGCGCGAAGGCGCGATCCTTTTGGCCGTGCGCGCAGCCGACCACGATCAGGCGCACCAGATCAAGACGACGCTGGAAGAAACCGACGCGCATAACATCGCGGCCTGACTTCTTTTATTATGTTCGAATCCCTGCGTCAGGCCGTCATCCGCGAAGCAGACAAGCCGCGCGCCACACGCGCGCTTTTCGTCGTGGCCTTCATGGAAAGCAGTTTTTTCCCGATCCCGCCCGATGCGCTGTTGGCGCCCATGGTGCTGCGCCGCCCGCATGAATGGCTGAAGCTGGCCGCGATCTGCACGCTGGGCAGCATATTGGGCGGTATCCTCGGTTATGCGATCGGATATTTCCTGATGGACTCGGTCGCGGGCTGGGTGATCGACGGGTACCATCTGCGTGCCGGGGTCGATAAATTCCAAGCCCTGTTCGCCGAATACGGCGCGGCGATCATCCTGCTTAAGGGGTTGACGCCGATCCCGTACAAACTTGTGACCATCGCCAGCGGCGCGGCGCATTATCCGCTGGGCACGTTCATCGTCCTGTCGGCGATCACGCGCGGGGCGCGATTCCTTCTGGTGGCTGGCGGGTTGCGCGCGATCAAGGACGAATGGCGCGCACATATCGAAAAGCATCTGGTGTGGTGGATGCTCGGTATTCTGGCCATCGCTCTGGCCGCTGCCGCGCTGGCGCTGAAGATGATGTAGATAAAACTTAACATCTTATTGAATTTAAATAATTTTTTTCTTCAGCTTGGCTTCAGCTTCCTGTGCCAGAATGATAATGTAACGCGACCACATTCAAACGAAGGATTCGTTCATGGCCATTTCAGCACTCACATCACTGCCCGCGACCATTCCGGCGGCACAGAAATCACAACAGGCCGCGCCAGCGCGTGCGCCCGATCATGACGGCGATGCGGATGATCGCGCAGGCGCGGTCGATACCGACCGCGATGCGGGCGGACGTGTCGACATCAAAGCCTGATATACCGTCCATACGCCTGTTTCAAAAAACCCCGCCAAGGCGGGGTTTTTCCTTTTAAGTGTCGAATTGCAGCAGGCGGTCGATCAGATGTTCGCCCTGAAGCTTTTCACCGCTCAACGCCATGGCCAGTAGCTCACCGCCCAGAATCGTCGGCGAGATCACCAGATCCGGGTGCACCAGTTTGACCCGCGCCATATTGCGCGCATCGTTGACGACCGCCACGGTCTTGACCGAACCGCCCAGTTCCTTGGCCGCCAGCACGACGAACACATTGGTGGAATCGTCGTCGCACAAGGCCAGAATGGCCTTCGCGTCCTTGCCGTTCGCGCGGGCCAGCACGTCCGTGTCGGTAGCATCGCCGACAATCAATTCCGTTTCCTCGATCGGGTGCTCGGGCTGGGTGTTGACGATGAACAACACCTTGTTTCCACGTTCCAAGAGTTTTTTCGCACTGTTGAGCGCAAGCGCGCTTTGGCTGACGATAATGTAGTGATTGGTGTATTTCATGCTTCCTCCTTGGGGGTGCAGCAAACGGTCGAGCTTCCGGCTGATCAACGGGATGAGCAGCGTACTGAGCGATGTGGCGAATACGGTGATTCCGATAATGATGACGGACACGACGAACAATCGCGTTTCAGGCGTGACCGGCACGATGTCGCCGTAACCCACGGTGGACATGGTGACGATCGAAAAATACAGGGCCGTCGTCAGGTCGCTGATGGGCGGCGCAAACTCCGTGCCCATGATATACGCGCCCATGACCGAATACACGATCAACATCAGGAAGCTGGTCAGCGCAAACAGACTGGCGGCAGCAACACTGCTGCGCTGGAACGATCTGTGCGCCAGAATCAGGCCGGTCAGCAAGGCCGCATTGTAATAGGCAAGCCCCGGCAATTGCACCGGACCCGCCAGCAGATAGCCGGCAAGATCGACGACGATGACCATCGCAGAAATGATCCAGGCCAGGCGCGAGCGCAGCAACAGGCCGATCGACATGGCGGCAAGGAAAACGCCGGCGATGACGCGCGGCGCGCCATCGACAAAATCAAGCAGCACCGCCATGGACAAGGACATGACCCCCTGCAGACTGAAACCGCCCGCCAAGACCTTTTCCGCCAAAGGACGCAATTCAAGCAGGCTTAAAAACAGGACCGCCAAAAACAACGGCAGATGCGGAAACCATAAATGAAGACGCAGACGCCGGTTCAGGGCCGTCAGCAGACGTGACACGGATCTGTCGGATGCGGTCATGGAAAGATGTCTTTCGCGCTCCACCGCGCTGGCCACGCGGTTTCAATGGTGTCCCTTAAAAACGTACAGGGCAACGGGAACGAACCTCGCAACCTACGGTTTCAAGGCATTCCCGAATGCGAAATCAGGCATAAACCAGAAAGCGCGACTATACAAGATGATAATAATTACAGGTGGTTAGCTGTTGTCGAGGGCACCCTAGCAAGCCAAAAAGCCGGTGCACGAACCCCGTTTAAAGAGCGCACTGATAACCGCCGGGCGTTGATGGCCCGCGACCGCTTCGGATGCCCTCGACAACCAAGAACTATGCTTTGATGTTGACGCGGCCACCGCGATCATTATCGCGACCGACATCCACGCCGCCGATTTCATCGCCGTCGTGATCGTTACCGCCCTGCGCAGACTGCAGAAGCTGCTGTGGCTGTCCGTTTGGCTGCGGCCTTGCCAAGTATTGCAAGGCGGACTGGGTCTGTAATGCACCTATAGACATAAAGAGAACTCCTTTCTTTGTAATAAAACGCCTCTTCCTAAGGCGTGGAATCAGTGTGCCCGGCAAGGCTGAAGCCTTCCTGAAGATATTGACCGTTTTTCTTTCAGATTCAGGCGGATTTGAAAAGAATCTCGACACGCAGGCCGGTCGGCGCGACATCCTTAAGCGTGATTTCGGCACCGTGCATGTCGGCAATCCATTTCACCATCGCAAGTCCAAGACCACTGCCCTGCGAACCAGATTTGTCGATACGGTAAAACCGCTCGAACACGCTTTCTTTGTAAGCATCCGGAATGCCGGGACCGGTATCCTCGACTGCCAATAAAATTCCATTATCCGCACCGCGAAGGGAAAGCGTGAGCGTGCCGCCATCGGGTGTAAATTTCGAGGCGTTTTCGAGCAGGTTGCGCAAAAGAACGGCTATCGCCTCGCTGTTGCCGTCAAGCATGGACGCGGTCTTGATATCCAGCACGAGCATCTGGCGTTTTGCATCCGTAACCGGGCGCATTTCTTCCGCCGCACGCGCGACAAGAGCGGCGAGATCAAACGTGTTGACGTTCCGATCCTGGTTTTGCAACCGCGCGAAGGAGAGGAGCCCTTCGACAAGCCGCGTGGAACGATTGACCGACGCCAGAAGATTTTCAAGACCTTCACGGCTTTCTTCGTTCATATCCCGCTGGCGCAGCAGCACCTGCACCTGCGTTTTCATCGCGGCCAAAGGCGTGCGCAATTCATGGGCGGCGTTGTCGGTGAAGGCTCTTTCCTGCCGTAACGTCTGGTCCACGCGGCCAAAAAGGCGATTGAGCGCCCTGATCAGAGAAGCGATTTCCTGCGGCACCTGATCAGGATGGATAGGCGTAAGATCGCCCGCATCGCGCCGGTCCACCGCATGGGAAAGATGCACCAACGGCTTCAGGCTCCGCGTCGTTCCGAACCAGATCAGAACAAAAATACTGGGCAGGAAAAACACCGAAGGAACGAACATACTGCCTAGAATCTGCAGGATCAGTTCGGTGCGGATGTCCAGTTTTTCTGCCGCGACCACGACGATGCCGTCCGCTTCGTCCACGAAGGTGAAAAAACGCCAACGGACGTTACCGACTTTCTGATTTGAATACCCTGCGGGCGGACGGATATTGCCGAATCCGTTCGCCCCTTCAGACATCGTGACCGGCCGTCCGTTTTTCCATACGGTAAAGGCGATGTTTTTTTCGTAGTGATGGAAAACAGTGTCCGGCGTTTCACCCAGTTCAATGCCGACTTCGTCGCTTTCGTCCATTTCGTGCGCGGTAAGCTGATAGAGCACCTTGGCTGCCTGCGCGAGCTCGGCGTCATAAACCTCGCCGATTTCATGGTAGGTGAAGACGAAGGAAATAGCCGCGACGATCAGGCTTGCGACGGCGACCGGTACGATGACAAGCTTGAGTATCCGGAAGCGCAGCGAATAGAGGCTGGAAGAGGCCGTGGTCTTCATGGCTCGATCACGTATCCGACGCCGCGGATGGTTTTGATGAAATCACGACCGAGCTTCCGTCGCAGAGCCGAGATATGCACCTCGACCGTGTTGCTTTCAACTTTCTCGGCATTGTCCCAATCGTAAATGTGGCCTTCGATCTGGGTCTTGCTAATGACCTTGCCGATATTACTCATAACGATTTCAAGAACGGCCAGTTCCCGCCCCGAAAGAGGGACGGTCCTTCCTGCCTTGAGAACGCTGCGAGCACCGACATCAAAACGGATGTCACCGTATTCGATATAGGGGGCCGCCCTTCCCTGCGAACGCCGGATCAGCGCGGCGATACGCGCCAGAAGCTCGTCGAGGTCGAAAGGTTTTACGAGGTAATCGTCGGCCCCCGTGTTGAGTCCTTCGATCCGGTGGGAGACGCCGTCCCGCGCGGTCAGCATAAGAACCGGCTTCATGTCGCCCGCCGCACGCATGCTACGCACAAGATCGAGGCCGGATTTTTTGGGCAGGTTGATATCGGAAACGACAAGGTCGTAAGGCGTGGTCGCCATCGCGTCCTCCGCATCTTCGGCGTTTCTGACCCAATCCACGGCATAGGCCATCTTCAGGCCCATGACCGTGGCTTTCCCCAGCATTTCGTCGTCTTCAATCAGCAAAAGGCGCATGATGTCTTTTATAAAAGGTCCGGCGCGTCAGTTAAAGCCGCTTGTAACGCCATTTTTGGCGACAATGCCCAGATCGGCCTCGATCTCCTTGCGACGTCCTGCATCCGCTACCGCGCGACCTTCACGCGGCGGCGCGGAAAGGGCTTTTTGCAAAGGCGCCACCGCTTCCTTGTATTTTTTCTGTTTCACAAGATAGTCCCCATAAAAGTAATTCTGATCGATACCATCGGGGTTGATGGCCAGCGCCGCTCGCAGCTCCGTTTCCGCTTTTTTGTCGTCGCCGAAGGCAACGGGCCAGCCTGGCACCTGATAATACAAAGAACCAAGACTTGTATGCGCGGACCCATCAAGCGCGCGGTCGTCGATTTGCAACGCCTGCTCGAACAGCGTCTTGGCGTCCTTGACCTTGCCAAGAGCGGAAATTCCGCCCTCCATGCCCGCATCGGTGGCAAGAATAATGCCTTCCCAGATTTTGGGCTCGGCACGATTCGGCCATCGGGCGGCGATTTGCGCGGCTCTATCACCCAACGCCGCCATGTCGCTTTTCTGAAGTTTTTTATCCGCGACTTCGTATTTGATATGCGCCCATTCGTTTTGCAACCCAGAAACGTCCTGCATAACCGGATCGACCGCAACTTCCTGCGCCATGGCCGGCGCACCTAAAAGGCATGCCGCAAATAAAAGGGCATAGGGTTTCGTATTCATGATGCTTTCTCCTTGTCTTTAATGGATGAATTCAGGCGCGCATTTCGTGCAAGACGCTGTTGGCGATGTCGCGCTGCGACACCAGTGCCTTGTCGATGACCGCAGGCGCAATCGCGTTGATGCGGGCAAAAAGTTTTTCAGGAAAGCCTATGGTCAGGCATTTACGGTCCGACTGAATGGCTTCAAGAACGATCGTGGCCACTTTTTCCGGTGAATCGTTCACGGTTTTCGTGCGCGCGTGCAGCGTGGCGATCGCCCCGCCATTGAGTCCCGTTTTAACCGCGCGGGGCGCAATGTGGGTGACCGTTATGCCACGGCCCGCATATTCGCGGCGAAGGGCTTCCGAAAAGGCCTTCATTCCCGCCTTTGTCGCCGAGTACGTCGTAAAATGCGGAAAAGGGATGGAGCCAAAGACAGAACCGATATTAACGATTTGCCCCCGCCCCCGCGCCAGCATGCCCGGCAGGACTGCCTGCGCCAGGCGGATGGGGGTTTGCAGATTGACACGCAGCATCGCCTCCAGATTTCCGGCGGGCTGGTCTTGCGTGTGCCCGAAATACATGAGCCCCGCGAGATTGATGAGGATATCGGTTTTGCCGTCCTTGAGTTCGGCACACAATTCCTCAACCGCCGCTCCGTTTGAAAGGTCGCATACGCGGGTTGACGGGCCCTCGCCTCGATCGACCACGGTCACGCTGGCTTCGGCTTCGGTCAGCTTTTGGGCCAGAACACGGCCAATGCCACCCTGCCCGCCCGTCAGAACGACGTTTTTACCTTTAAGCTGCATGACGTGTTTCCCGTTTGCTTTGCGGCAACGCGCGGAAAATACCGGCGAAAAGCTGGAAGGCATTTTGCGCGACTTCGATGATCGCGGCCTGATCGTCTGGATCCGTGATTCCGTTCATCGTTTCTTCGAAAAAGGCCATGTGCTTGATGTCCAAAGAGCCGTGCGAATATAGATAGGTAAACGCATTGTTCGGGAGGTTAAGCGCCTTTTTCACGCTGTCCGCCCCTTTACTGGCGATCTCGGTGCTGGTGCTTTCAAGCATGAAGACCATGCCGAAAAATCCGACCGGGTTTTTGCGTGCGATGTAATCGTAATTATAGGCGACCATCGCCTGCGTGGCGATTTGGGGGGCGGATTTACGAACGGCTTCCCTGTCGCCGCCACAAGCCGCGATATCATTCAAAATCCATTCCTCGTGACCGATTTCCTCTTCCAGATATTCCACGATCGACTTGTGCATCCAGTTCTTTTCATCCGGCAGGTTCGTACCCATGCTCATCAAAAGCGGTACGGTATGGCGCACGTGATGATAGGCCTGCGCCAGGTAGGCCGCGTAGGTTTCACGGTCGATGCGACCCTGAAGCGCGTCGGCCAGTTGCGGTACGCCGTAAAGTGCCGCGCGGTACACTTCCGTTTCCTTAACCAGTCTTTGATAGAAACTCATTCTCGCTCTCCTTTACTATGATGGATTGGTAACGTGAAAGAATATTGGTGCGGCGCGGACGCCCCGTACCTGTAAGCGTGCCGTCAGCCACGGTGAATGGCGGCACGGCTGTAAATCCGTCAATGCGCGCATAAGCCGGCAGGCGGGCATTGGCGCGCGCAACCGCCGCCGGCACATCGGCATCGGGCCTTGCCGACACGATCAACGCATAAAGCGCGGGAAGCCCATCGCCGTATACAATCGCCTGTGCGATTTCCGGTTGCGCCAGAAGTTCGCTTTCCGACCATTCTGGGGCAACGTTGCGTCCATGCGAGGTGATCAGGACGTTCTTTTTGCGACCGTCGATGTAAAGCGTGCCACCTTCTCCAAAGCGTCCAAGATCTCCCGTGGCGAAGTTTTTTTGCGGCGCGTCCGCATCACCGAGATACCCTAAAAATGCTGGGTCACGGATTACGATCTCGCCGCCTTCGATTATGGCCGTTACATGCGGCAGCAGTGTGCCGACACTGCCCGCGCGGTCGTTCCCGGGTGTATTGAGGCTGACGACGGAGGCGCATTCGCTCAAACCATACCCTTCATAGGCGGGAAGACCCGCGGCGCGCGCGGCGACGATAAGGTCTTGCGCAATTTTCGACCCACCAACAGCGACAAAGCGAAGGAACGGCAAGGATCGCGGTGCCGCCCGCAATGTCGCCACGATTCCGCGCAGCAACTCCGGGACCAGAATCATCGTTGCAATATCGCGTTCGGCCAGCACATCCAGAAGTCTGGAAAAATCGGGCCTGAAAGGATTACTCATGCCGACCGTTTCCGGCGCCTCCACATAAAGTGCGGCGCCCGCAAGAATCCCCGCATAAACACCCGCGACGTTTTCAAGAAGGATAGACAATGGCATAACGCAAAGATGATTGCCGACGCCGATAGGCCCAACCATCTGCATAATGGATCGCGCCACCTGCTCCATTCCTTTTTCCGAAAGGCAAACACCTTTCGGCATCCCCGTCGTGCCGGACGTAAACGTGATCTTGGCCGTGCCTTCGGGCAGCGGCACGGCATGTTTTCCCGTTGGTTTCAACCCTTGGGCATCCAGCACATGATCAATTCCCGCAGCGGCAATGACGTAATCGACCTGATCCTTCGTAAAGAAGGGCGGCAGCGGCACGCAGACAATCCCGGCTTCGAGCGCCGCAAGATCCCAGAGCACCCACTCGACACCGTTGCCCAGATACAGGCCGAGGACACGTACGCGCGAAGCGGCCAGATGCGCGACCCGCGCCATTACTTCCGATACCAGCGCACGCGACGTATAGGCGCAACCCGCCCCAGCCAGCGCCAGCGCGTTCGCCTGCTGTTTGAGAGCACTTACAATCAGGCTCATGCCTGCACCCTGTGGTGCAGCCTTGTGTATAGCGTTTGCGACGCGTCCTTGTAGCTCATGCCGAGCGCGTCCTGAAGATGCCGCACGCTTTCATCAAGCGTACCGGCCAGAACCCTGGGGCTCGTTTCGTAATACGATCCCCATTTACGGCGTTCCTCCGCTTCCAGCGCCGAAGGGTCGGCCTCGCATAACACGGCAGGCTGCAAACCCATTTTGTGCAGGCGCCGGGTCAGCACGTCCGTACCCGTGATCACGGCGTGACGCACCCCGCGCGCGTTAAGAAACATCGAAAGCGCCGCGAACAAAAACAGCGAAGCGCCCTGCCCGCCCGAGGCAAGATTACCAATCTCGGCGACCTCGCCTCGTGCAACGGCATGACCGATGCGGGCTTCGAGAAGGCTTTCGACCGGCGCGCCGGTATAGCGTTCGAGAAAAAGCGGTTCCGTCTCAGCCATCCTGAATCCGCAGGCTGCCAGAATATAACCGTTTGCATCGCGGACACTCATCAGCGTCGGGTAGGTTACCGCGATATCCGCGCCGTAAGTCCTTTTGTAAACATCCGCGATAAATCCCTCGACGGCTTTGCGGGCAGGCGCGAAGCGAGAGCAGATATCGATGACCGAAGGATTAAGCGCCGCGAGACGCCCGGCAAGCCGCGCATCCAGACAAAGCTGTGCCGGCGCGCTTTCATGTTCCTGCATTGGGATAATCAGCATGTGAACGAATCCGCTTGTTGAACCTGTTCTCAGCATCAACGATCAAACTGAAGACGGCCTGAAGGCCCGCTTCAGCTTCGCTTCAGCGACGCGCGTCACAAAGAGGGCGGGATTTAAAACCTTTCAACCGTTTTCAAGGAGATTTTCAATGAGGTTCCTGAGTTTTACCGCCGCCGCATTGCTGGCCGTTCTGCCTTACGCCAGCATCGCCCACGCGGCCGATTCCTTCTATGTCGGCGCCAAGGGCGATATCGCCAACCCTTCCAATTCGAGCGTCAGCGGATCTTCCACCGGCAAAGTGAAATACGGATTCAGCAGCGGCGCAGGTATTGTGGGCGGCTGGCAACCCGAGGCCCTGAGCAGCGATACGGGCGACGTACGCTTTGAGGGGGAGGCCAGTTATCACGCCATGAAACTGAAGAATGTCCTGGCCAACACGAACCCGAGCGGCGACCTCAAGGCCATCGCGCTTATGGGCAATGCGTATTATGATTTTAATACAGGAACCGGTTTCAAACCCTATGTGGGGGCAGGTGTCGGACAAGGATTTGTGAAATTCCCGAAGGGCCAGGGTCTGGGCAACAGCGATTCGACCCAAAACGTTTTCGCCTATCAGGCCATGGCTGGCGTATCGTACACGCCAGAATCCATGCCTCAGACAGACTGGTCGCTCGGATATAAGTACATGGGCTTTGAAAAGCCGTCCTTTTCGGACGGCGCGGGCGGACATGTGAAGCTTGGCTCGCTGCATGAAAACGCGATCGAAGCAGGCATGCGTTACCACTTCTAAAGCGCACACGGCCACTGCCGGAGGCGGATGGAGGCAAGTTCCATCCGCCTTTTTCTTGCAAGCGGAGAGGAGTAAGCGATAGGGGAAGCGGCGTGCCGGGAGTGTTCTTAATTCTCCCCATGACGGGATGGGCGCCACATCAGAAAAATGGCAGGGGTTGCAGTCTTCCGATAACTGTTCTCGTGAAAGCGCCTTGACATCACGATAATAATATAGGATTATATTCATATTAAACACCACAGGTGCATCCGCGCCGTGGTGTTTTTTTGTCCGGAAAGAACCCATGAAAATTGAAATAAAACACCCTTTTGCCGCCAACAGCCCTGCGGATGAAATCGATGTGCGGCAAATCAAAAAAGCCCTTAACCGGCTGGGCTACTACAAACCATATGAAAAAACTGGAATCACGGGCATCCCGGATGCAGCTATCTTCAAAGCCCTTGAAGCCTTTCAGAAAGATCAAGGCCTCAAAGTGACCGGAACCATGAAGCCTGATGACGAAACCTCCAGAGCTTTAAGTAATGAAGCTGCCAAAACACCTGAGGGTGAATATATCTGGAGAACCGTTGGCGATGATAAAGTTCGTGCCAGCCATGCGGAACTGGATAAAACCAGACGCTCATGGGCGGATAACCCGGACCCCGGAGATGACTTCAATTGCCGCTGCTGGGCTGAGCCGGTTTCCACGGATGAGATTGACGACCCTCCTATAAGACCCGTTTATCCTGAACTGTTGCTGTTGCCATCATTACGTATTGGAAAAATAGCGCTTGGCCCAGTCATCCGTGTTTTGACCAAAATATTCCGTAGAGCGCCCAAATCAAACGGCAAGACTACAGACCATGGATCCATACGCAGCAAGCAAAGGAACATCTCTCAAAAGGACATCGATGACGCTATAGAAAGCGCGCAAAAATCAGGAAACGTAACAACCAAAACCGGCAAATACGGTACACTGCAGAAAGTCTATAAAGGTTCAAACGGTGTGGTTGTTGTGCTAGAAACCCAAGGACGGAATGCAGGTAAAGTCATTACCGTTTGGCGCAAATAAGGATTAAGCCATGACCACACAAACAAATGAGAATATCAATAACCTGCTTCAGGAAGCCGACATAGAAGGCCTGATCACCGCCGGAGCTCCCGCCGATGAGTACGATTCAGAAGCCGCAGCTATTTCACTGGCATTAAGAGAAATGGATAACGGTCAAATCAATGCAGACTCTATTACAGCTGTTATTGCAGCGATATGGGCAAAAAGTTTTCATCTGGATGAAAACGGCATTCATGCGCGTCTTCCGGCTATAAAAATTCTGGCGGAACGTATCACACGCTAGATTTAGTAAGATTGAAAAAACCGTCTTTACGGCGTTGGTTTCTCCGACCTTGATGGTATGGAAGACTAAATGGCAGGGGCAGAAGGGTTCGAACCCTCGACCTACGGTTTTGGAGACCGTCGCTCTACCAGCTGAGCTATACCCCTATTGTCCCAAGGACGGGCTTTGTTATAGGGAGTCTGATGGATTTTTCCAATCGAAAAATCGCGGGACGGCGGGGCTTTTATACCGTCAGGCTGCGGCGCAGGGCGTTGAGCGTGCTGTCCACGGCGAACGCACCGTTACGTTTTACGGCGGCGGCAACCGCGTTTTTACGCATCTGCTTGGGTGCGGCCTTCAGCACGTCATGCAGGGCATCCATTTCCGGGCGCGATTTGGAATGGGTCACTGGCACCGCCCGGCATCCTTCATATCCGTTCATTTCAAGCCAATTATTGGCAAAATCGAGAAAGCCGTTCAGGCGCTTGGCCAGAAAGGCGTCGATCACCTCGTGTACGCCGGCCTGGGTCAGTCCAGCACGATCCGGATATTTCTTGAGGTTGACAGGCCGGTGCCTGAGATAATCCTCAAGCCCGTAGATTTTCTTGACCTCGCCTTCCAGTTCCAGAATATCGCGTTTGTGCCCGGCCATCGAGATGCTGATACCGATATCCTTGGCACGCTCGTATTCGATGACGAACATCTGGCCCCAACGTTCGAACAGGATCGGAATGGTGATTTTCTGGCGGAAGGTTTCGGTCATCACGCCCGCGAAGCGCGATTGCCGCCCGTTGAAATCCGCCACCAGCTTTTTGCCGTATTTTCCCGGTACTTCGTGAAAAGGAACCAGCCCCGGCAAATCCTGTTTGATCTTGATTTCCATGCGGCGCAGAACGTGCGACCTCTTGCGCATCGGGCTTGCGATCTTGACCATGGTGAGCAGGTTCTCGACGCGGATCTCGGTATCAGCCGGGTGCCCCAGCGCGACGGTCTGAAACGTGCGGTAACGCTTGGCCCGGTCCTCGGCATTCAGCGGCGTCATGATTTTTTGTCCGTCGGCGCCGGTAATATAATGATCCTGAAAATTGTCGCGCCATTCGGCAAGTCTTTCGGCGCAATACGCGCTCCAAAGCGCATCAAGCGCCTGATAAGGCTGACCGGCGAACCCTTCGGGAAAAGTCAACGCGACCTTGACCTCGTTTTCCTCGTTGAAGGAAATGCGCACGTCGCCGCACACGGCGTGATGGAATTCGCGCGCGGCGGGCGGGGCGCTGTGGCGTGATTTGGGCATAGCCCTTTGTCTAGCGCAGCGCGTTTATTTTATGCAAATAAAAAAGCCGGGCGCGCAGCCCGGCTTTTTTACGTTCGGATGTCCTTAAGCGATGATTTTACCGACGACGCCGGCGCCGACCGTACGGCCGCCTTCGCGGATCGCGAAGCGAAGGCCTTCGGCCATGGCGATCGGGGCAATCAGCTCAACCGTGATCGTCACGTTGTCACCAGGCATCACCATCTCGGTCCCGCCGGGCAGCTCCACCGTACCCGTCACGTCCGTCGTGCGGAAGTAAAACTGCGGGCGGTACTTGTTGAAGAACGGCGTGTGGCGGCCACCCTCCTCTTTCGAGAGAATGTACGTCTCGGCCGTGAACTTCGTGTGCGGCGTGATCGATCCCGGCGCGCACAGAACCTGACCGCGCTCAACGTCTTCACGCTTCGTGCCGCGCAGCAGCGCACCGATGTTGTCACCAGCCTCGCCCTGATCCAGCAGCTTCCTAAACATCTCGACGCCCGTCAGAACCGTCTTCTGCGTCGGGCGCAGACCCACGATCTCCAGTTCGTCGCCGACCTTGCAGATACCTTGCTCCACACGGCCCGTCACCACCGTACCCCGGCCCGAAATCGAGAACACGTCCTCGACAGGCATCAGGAACGGCTTGTCCTTCGGACGCGCCGGCGTCGGGATGTATTCATCCACCGCCGCCATCAGCTTCAGAACCGCTTCCTTGCCCAGTTCAGGCTGCTTGTCTTCCAGCGCGCACACGGCCGAGCCGCGCACGATCGGAATCTTGTCGCCCGGGAAGTTGTACTTCGAAAGCAGCTCGCGCACTTCCATCTCAACCAGGTCAACCAGTTCCGGATCGTCCACCATGTCGCATTTGTTCAAAAACACCACAATCGCAGGAACGCCAACCTGACGCGCCAGCAAAATGTGTTCGCGCGTCTGCGGCATCGGGCCGTCCGCCGCCGACACAACCAAAATCGCGCCGTCCATCTGCGCCGCGCCCGTGATCATGTTCTTCACGTAGTCCGCGTGGCCAGGGCAGTCCACGTGCGCGTAGTGACGGTTCTGCGTCTGGTATTCAACGTGCGACGTCGAAATCGTGATCCCGCGCGCCTTCTCCTCCGGCGCCTTGTCAATATTGTCGTACGACGTGTACGTCGCTCCGCCCGTCTCCGCCAGAACCTTCGTGATCGCCGCCGTCAGCGACGTCTTACCATGGTCCACGTGGCCAATCGTTCCAATGTTTACGTGCGGCTTGTCGCGGGTGAATTTTTCCTTGGACATTGATTACTCCGTTTTCGCGTTGTTCGTTTTATGTTCGTTTATTCGCTGCCGTCATAAGCCAACCGCGCGAGCGCAATGATTAAAAATCGAGCCGTAATATAAGGGCCGGGGCACAAAACGCAAGCCAAGAATTCACGTTTTGCGGGCGACGTCTACAGACCGCTTGGCATTATGGGGCGCGCGGCCCGATCGAGCAGCCGACCTGCCGTGCGGCGCAGCCACGCGGCGACGACCTGGCCGTTTTCTTCCTGCTCCATTTGTTTGATCGCGCGAAGCAGCAAGTTGGGATGGTCGGTCGTGACCTTGATCTGTGGTTCGACCAGCGGCAAATGCCGGATTTGCAATACACAGCCCGGATCGTAGGATGAATGGGTCCAGTAATAGATATCGGCCGCCTTCGCCCGATCGCTCAACCCTTCAAGGCTGGCAAGCGCCGCGACGCGGGCGGACAGGTCGCGCGCCGATTGGTGAAGATGCGTATCGCACAGCGCCAGTGGCGCCCATGCGCTGACCAGCCTGACGTGATAGCCCGCCCCCTGAAGCCGGTCGATCAGCGCAAAGGTGGCGGCGGCATCCTGTAAATCCTGAATCATCAGGGACGAGCCCCGGTCAATGCCACGCTCCAGCAAAAGCGCATGTTGGTCCAGATCGCGGATTTCCAGCGTGGCCGCGCGCGCGTGTTCGGGCAGGCGTGCCGCGATGGCCCCGGCGATCCGGTCGTGCCCTGCGCCGGGCGCGCCGTGGAAAACCCAGGCTTTCAGATCTTGCGCGGTGGTATGTCCTGAACGGGCGCCGTGCAGGACGGACAGGGGGCTTTTTGTCATAGTCCGGAATATCGTTCAGCCCAGCCATTCTGTCAAGCGCCGGACAAGTGCGCCGGGATGCCGCGCCCCCTGCCGTCCCAACATATCTTGACCGGCGGACGGGAGTGTGATTGATTTATCCCGATTTACGGGGGTCGTGAGACCCGTCGTTCGCTATTGCCTTTGTTTTTCAATCGTAAAAACGCTGGGCCATGGTGGATGCGAGTTCGGTTACGCCTATCGGTACCAAAGCTTCCCCGAATGTCCGGCCACCGGGCCCGATTGCCCGGCATTTAACCAATGAGGAAACAATGGCTACTGGTAGTGTAAAATGGTTCAACAACGACAAAGGTTACGGCTTCATCATCCCCGATGAAGGTGGTGCCGATATTTTCGTGCACATCTCGGCTGTTGAGCGTGCCGGCTGGCGTACGCTGGCCGAAGGACAAAAACTGTCCTACGAGCTGCAGGCCAATCCGAAAAACGGCAAAATGTCGGCCGTGAATCTCGGCGCTTCGGAATAAGCGCGCGATACGCACGGAATTTTCGGGGCGGAGCTGCCATGCGGCTCCGCCCCTTTCCGTTTTTATTCCTTTTTTCGTTACGGGGTCGCATCTGATGCGCCGCATCGGCACGTTTTTCAGACACTGGATCACCATCGCGCGGATGAGTTCGGGCGAGCTTGCGGCGATGACCCTGCCGCCATGGGTTTTGACCGCGCTGCATGTCCGCAACGAGGTCAAACAAGACTATATCGGACTGGTCGCGGCGGGGGTCGCGTTTTATTTCCTGCTGGCCGCGTTTCCGGCGCTGGCGGCCGCGGTATCCATATTCGGGCTGGTTGTCGACCCGGTATTGATCACCGACCAGATCAACATGATGAACCACATCCTGCCCGGTGCGGTCGTCGAAACACTGACGCAGCAGATCACGCACCTGACCGCGTCGACCGACCGCTCGCTGAGCATCAGCCTCGCGCTCAGCGTGCTTATTACGCTCTATTCCGCGACGCGCGGCACCTCGGCGCTGATCAAGGGATTCAACATCGCCTATAACTGCGCGGAAACGCGCGGCCTTATCCGTCTTACGCTTCTTTCATACGGCCTTACCTTCCTGATGCTCGGCTATCTGCTGGCGTCGCTTTTGCTGGTCGCGGGGCTGCCCGCGGCGATCCAAATTCTCCACGTGCCGGACGACATCGCGGACAAACTGCAATGGCTGCGCTGGGCGATGCTGTTCGGCGCGGCGCTGATCGGGCTTGAGGTCTTGTATACGTTCGGCCCGTGCCGACGGCGGCGCGGCTTCGGCATCAGCGCGGGCGGCATTGCCGCCACGGCGATGTGGGTCGCAGGGTCGGGTGCGTTCTCCTTGTTCGTGTCGCATTTCCCCAGCTACAACCAGACCTATGGCTCGCTCGGCGCGGTGGCCGTCTTGATGATCTGGTTCTGGGTAAGCGCCCTTACCATCCTGATCGGCGCCGAAATCAACGGCGCGCTGGAAGCGCGGACCACGAAAAAGCCGAGCGGGTGATGGGAATCGAACCCCGCCCGCGCCAATGGCGCGCGGGCCACGTTATGTTTGTGGGTTCGATTTTCGAAAGATTGTCCAATCGGATGGAGCGGGTGATGGGAATCGAACCCCGCCCGCGCCAATGGCGCGCGGGCCACGTTATGTTTGTGGGTTCGATTTTCGAAAGATTGTCCAATCGGATGGAGCGGGTGATGGGAATCGAACCCCGTCCGCGCCAATGGCGCGCGGAACACGTTACGTTTGTGGGTTCGATTTTCGAAAGATTGTCCAATCGGATGGAGCGGGTGATGGGAATCGAACCCACGTAGCCAGCTTGGAAGGCTGGAGCTTTACCATTAAGCTACACCCGCATCGGCATGTGTTGTATCAGGAAGCCGGACGCCATTCAATAACCGCGCCGCCGGACGGGTTGCCAAACGCGGCGGCGGCATTGCCGCCGCGGCAGACGATTTCGGTCAGGGGGCGGCCGTTCCAGCCGCTCGACCCCGGCGAAACGCAAAATTCCCCGTCACGCACCGCGAAAATCCCGTCGGCCACGCGCGCACGCAGTGTGTGGCCGTTGACGCTGACCAACACGTCCTGCCCCTGATGCGGCGCAAGCGCCGCGCGATCGAGCGTCGTCTTCATGTTTCCGTAGCCGTCCGTGTAACAGACGCGCGCGGGCGGCACATCAGGCACGCTTGCGCGGATATCATCACCCATATCGGCGTAATCGCCGCGCGCCACGCGCGCGAAGGCGGGCGGAAACACATCGCGGGAACGGAATTGCGAGCCTTCGGCCGATACGCGCAGGCCGCGCAGCATCTCGGCCGCGTCACGCACGAAGGAAAGCGAGTAACCGGAATTGACCGCGACGATTTCGACCCCGTTCGGCAGTTTCGCATAGGCCAGCCCCTCGCCAGCGTTGCGGGCGCGAGGGTTCGGGTCATCCTTGCGCGGGGCGGTGTTGACGTAAAGTTTGTGACGCGCGCCAAGCGGCGAGTTCAAACCGATCTGCGCAGTCACGAAGCCGGTCGCCATGGTATCGAAGGCCGGGACCGCAACAGTTTCGACCAAAAAACTTCCGTCATTCAGTTCGGCATAGAGTCTTTCGCGCACCTCGGCAAAGGCCAGATCATGCAGGCCGCCGTAATCGGCGATAATGGTGACAAGGGTGTGGCGGGATTTATTCGGGTCGGTCATGACATCTCCATGAATTGCAGGCCGCGATCAAGCATGTGATCGACCAGCGCAACCACCGTATCGTGAATTTCCGCCTGATCGTGGGCAAGGATTATATGCGCGCTGTCATCGCGGGCAAGATACGGGTCGGCGTCGATGCGCGCCTTCAGGTCCGATACATCCGAAACGCCGAATTTGCCGCGATGCCGCTCGGTCACCGCCCAGTCGGAGGTCGAAAAAGTGAACATCGCATCGATCGCATCGTGCATTTCCGTCTGCGCAAAAAACGCATGGGTCACGCCCGGCGCGGGCAGGCTTGCGAAACCATGATCCGACAAAAACGCCTGAAGCCGGTTTTTGGTTTCGATGCCTGCATGCGTCGGCGTTGACGCGGGGTCGTTGCCCAGCCCTTCGCGGATCATGCCGGATACGATTACGCGCAGATCGGGCGCAAGGCGCTGGGGTTCCACAAACCACGCGCCCATGCCCCGGTCCATATAGGCGAAGCGGTGATAGCGGCCGGGGCGCACGACGCCGGCGTTTGCATAGGCCGCGTCGATCAAGGCGTCGGTGCGCAAAACACCCTGCGTCACGGCATCGTAACCCAGAACACTTGCGCGTTTGTGTTCATAGCCGTGCGAGCCGACCAAGAAGCCATGCCGGATCGCACGGATGACCGGTTCCGGGTTTTGTTCAAGCAGGTCGCCACGGCAGAACAGGATCGCGGGCACGCCGCGCGCGGCAAGCGCATCGACCAGATCGTCGGTGCGCGGCGAAGGGGAATCGTCGATGGTCAAATAAGCCGTGCGCATGTCATCCGGAAACCCCGCCGCGCGCGCAGACCGCAAGGCCGTAAAGCGGGGTGTGTTCGCGCGCCGCGATATAAAGCGGCAGGGATTCGAGCGCGCGCGCCACAACCGGCACCATCGCCTGATGCAGGTTGCGGGTAAAGGCCGCGGCATCGAACAGGCCGCCTGCGTTCAGGCGCTCGACCATGCCGCCGCACAGATAGATACCGCCATAGGCGGCGGCGGCGTTGCACAGAATATGCGCGTGCAGCCCCAGAAATTCGCAAAACAGGGATGTCGATTCACGTACCAGCGGGTCGGACCCGGCCTGTGCGAGCAGGTCGTTCGCCGCCGTAACGCATGGCGTCTTGCCGTCGATTTCCGCCAAGGCCCGATAAACCCGCAGCAACCCCGCGCCGGAAAGAATATCCTCGATGATCATTGTGCGGGCCGGGTCCACGCCCGCGCGGACATGGTCGAGCACCGCGCGCTGGCGATCGGTCACCGCGGCGGGTGGAAAATGCGCGCCAAAGGTTTCACGCACCGCGCCGTTCGTGTGTGACACATAGGCATGACCCGTGCCGGTGCCGACACCGATGACCACGGAATCGGAATCCATTCGCGGCACGCCCGCGCGCAAAAGTTGGAAAGCATCGCCATTGTCCGCCAGCACCGCGCAGGCGGCGGCCTTGAGGTCGTTATGCGCGATCAACTGTGCAAGCGAGAAATCGCGCGCGACGTCCTCCAGACGGAAGGACCACGGGCGCTCGGCCTTGTAATCCAGCGCCAGCGCGCCGTCGGCGACATGGCCGGTATGGGCCAGATAAAAGGTCGCACCGCGCCAGTTACGCCCGGTGCGCACCGCGTAATCGCGCATCGCCGCATCAATGCCCGGCCATTCGCGCACGGCATAGACGACCAGTTGTTCCGGCCCGGCATCGCCCAAAAGCGCAAGCCGCAAATGGGTCGCGCCGAAATCGCCCAGAAGGACGATCCTGTTTTCAGCGCGCATGGAACCCCTCCAGCTTGCGGTGGCGGGAATCGGTAATATCGCCGCCCTTGGGATCGACATGGATCATCACCTCGGCATCCGGCCAGCTGGCAAGCAGGTTGTTTTCAACCGCGTGGGCAATTTCGTGCGCGGCCAGCATGCTCAGGCCCGGATCGACCTCGATATCCACCGCGACCATGATGCGCGCGCCTGAGCGCCGGGTGCGCAGATCATGCAGCCCCTCGACGCCCGGCGTCGCGCGGATGACGTCGAACATGCGGGTGCGGGTGTCGTCGGCCAGTTCGCGATCAAGCAGCATGTCGATCGCGCGCAGGCCGATGTCGCGCGCGGTATACAAAAGCCAGCCCGCCACCACCAGCGCGACCAGTGGGTCAAGCCACAGCCAGCCCAGCCAGCGCCCGGCCAGCAGCGATGCAATGACCCCCAGATTGGCGACGATGTCGCCGGTGTAGTGCGCGGCATCCGCCTCCACCGCCAGGGAATGGCTTTTTTTCACGGCATAGGCCTGATAGCGGGTCAGCGCGACGGTCAACAGCGTACCCGCGACCAGCACCGCGACGCCAAGATCGATCGCGCCCACGGCGCGCGGCTGGTCGAACATGCGAATCGCCTCGAGAATCACGAAAGCGCAGGCTCCCAGAATGAACGCCGCCTGCGTCAGCGCGGCCACGCCCTCGATCTTGCCGTGGCCATAGCGGTGGTCCGTATCGGCGGGGCGGTGGGCATAGCGCAGCGCCAGCATGTTGGTAAACGACATCAGCGCGTCGATCATCGAATCGACCAGACTTGCCA